>NZ_JBNDIN010000005.1:0-387284 GCF_050434425.1 Serratia sp. 2723 | reverse complement strand
ACCTCAACGGCGTTACAGATTAATTACTGTACCAGACTACAGCGCCATACCAGCTCCTTCTCCCAAAGGGCGAGGGGACCGAATGTGCTACCACTGGGTTTTGGCACTAAGCCTAGACCTAAACGGCGCTACAGATTAATTACTGTACCTGACTCTAACGCCATACCAGCCCCCTCTCCCTGTGGGAGAGGGTTGGGGTGAGGGGCGTCCTAGTCGTTAAAATACCAGTAACCGCTGTTGATCAACGCCGTCAGCAGGGCCAGGAACGAAGGATCGTCCACCGCGTCGCCCAGCAAGGCGGCATCAACGCTGGCGTGCTGGCACAGCGCATCGGCGGCTTGCAGATGCTCGGTGTCGATTAGCTCACCATTGACAAAGCATTGGTCGCCAACGCGCAGCACGCGTAACCCACCCAAACGCTGTAATGGCTCACCCTGTTGCAGCAGCTCATAGATTTCACCGGCCTGATAAGGCGGCTCTGGCGGCGCGATGTCCAGCTCATGGCGCGACTGCGAAATAAACTCGCCAAACCAGTTCTGGAAGTGCTCCGGCTGCTGCACCAGCTCCAGGATCATCCCACGCAGCGCATCGACCTCATGGGGGAGCACCATCGCCGGGTGATCGCGCTGCGCGATATCCGGGTCGGTGTAACGCTTGCTGCCCAACTCGCGGGCCAGCACGTAGTCGGCATAGCCACTTACCATCTCGCGGCCATTTGGCGCGCGGAAACCGACGGAATAGTTGAGCGAGTTTTCCAGCGAGTAGCCTTCGTGTGGGAATCCCGGTGGAATATACAGAATATCGCCAGGCTCCATCTCTTCGTCAATGATGGCGTCAAACGGCTCTACCTGTAGCAGGTCAGGGTGCGGGCAGTGTTGCTTCATCGGCACTTTTTCACCCACGCGCCAACGGCGGCGGCCAGTACCCTGGATGATGAACACGTCGTATTGATCAAGATGAGGGCCAACGCCGCCACCCGGCACCGAGAACGAAATCATCAGATCGTCCATGCGCCAGTCCGGCAGCTTACGGAACGGTTGCATCAGGGCACTGGAAGGCTGATGCCAGTGATCAACGGCCTGCACCAGCAATGACCAGTTGTTCTCGCCCAGATGGTCGAAACTTTCGAACGGGCCGTGGCCAACCTGCCAGCGTCCTTCCTGATGGCTCACCAGGCGGCTGTCCACCTCGTTTTCCATGGCCAACCCGGCCAGCTCATCCGGGGAAATCGGATCGATAAAGTGGTTAAAACCGCGCTTGATAATTACCGGGCGCTTTTGCCAATAGCGTTGCAAAAAGTCGTTCCAGTCGAGATCTAATTGGTAATCCATGTTCTATTCCAGGATAGAGTGAGCCTGCAGGGATTATAACGGAAGTTAGGCCCCGGTGGGATGAGTGACAAGTCGATAAGTGAAATGCTCGCAGTAACTGGACGGTATACCGATCTTATGGACCGCTTGTGAGCGGTCAGCCAAATGAATAGCTTAGCTTTATCCTACATTGCAAAGTTTTTCGGTGGTTTTCGGTCTACTAAAGCACGGCTTCGACATGGCGGCCTTCCTAGGCAAAATCGACGTAAGTACCAGGGAGCGAGAGCTGTATATTCAGGCGCTGATGCAATACGCCGAGCGGAAGGCACCTAAGCATGTAGGTATAGTAGAATGCCTCGCATGTCACATATGAGTTATCTTTACGGCCACATACTATGCGTTTTTTTGTTCATTAATAGGTCAAACCTTCTTGTAAATCCTCCTTAAAATGATACTGTACATGCATACAGTATTGGTGGTTGGGAAGTGGATAGTGTGACATTGATAAATATTTTTTAACAATGTGGTTGTAATGTATAATTTTACATATAGAATTATGTCACTTAATTTTATATGGATATAGGTTATGGCTATTTATAAATTTTATAATATTCAACTTCTTCCAATTGAATCCAATGTTAGTGAGGTAGGAGAAGGTGGGTATTGCCGATTATTTGAATCTATTGGTGAGTTGATTAACGAATGTAAAGTTAAGAACCTTAAACTAAGTTCAATAGCTGTCTCGATGAGAGGGGATATGTTCTTTGCTCCTTTTGATGTGACTACATATGAATATCCAGGTTTAGATGAGGAAAAAAAATTAATATATGGCTCATTTTTAAAGTTTGATGATGTAAACGAACTCGTAGATACAAGTAGTGGTGAGACAGAGTATATATCTAAAGGGAATA
This sequence comes from Serratia sp. 2723, assembly GCF_050434425.1. Classification (NCBI taxonomy): domain Bacteria; kingdom Pseudomonadati; phylum Pseudomonadota; class Gammaproteobacteria; order Enterobacterales; family Yersiniaceae; genus Serratia; species Serratia sp. 2723. The sequence continues at coordinate 385,063 of NZ_JBNDIN010000005.1, read as the reverse complement.
CAAGCAGCAAACGTTTTAACCTAGAGTTTGTATTTGATCCGTGCACCCATATACTTGCAATCCATGATACCAAAGGTATACCCACAAGAAAGCCATTAATTGCTGCACTTACTAAAATATTAGACTCGCATGCAAAAAAAATATTTAAGCTTCACAATCTTGAGATTGAAGAGTTAACGTCAGCTGATTCAATAAAGGAGTTTTTAGCAACACCAAAAAAAGGATATAAGAGTTACAGTGGTATAATAACTTTCTCAAACTCAGACTCGTTTGATGATGCATTAGAAAGAGAAATCGTACAGAAGACAGAACAGGAATTAAAAGATAAGAAGGTTGCTAAGTGGGAAGCTAATTACAAAAGTTTCACAAAGTCGGTAATGAATGATCTTCCAGATCAAGCAAAGATTCAAATGATCCTTGCGACAAGATATGGTAATGCTGAGGTTTCCTATTTAGATTCTGACGGAATTAGGCAAAAGTATCAAATGGAAGATTATCCTGTTAGACTTGCATTAAAGGAAGATGTTAAAGCTGGAAGGCGACAAAAAGCATTGATGATAAAGCAGCTGATTGTAAAGGCCATAGAGAGAACAAGAATGAAACTGAGCGCAATCAGAAGCAACAAAAAAATCCTTAATGATAAGGAATAACCATTCAATATAACAAGCATGGCGGTGCGTTATGAAAGCAAAGGTATATAAGTTATTAAGGATGATTCCAGTTATCGGCGCAATATTTCGCATCGCTAATGCTTACGCTTATGAAGGGAGAGCTGAAGGAAATATATATGTAGCTCCTTTTCGTATGTGGTGGGGTCGGATTTTTAAAAAAATGGTATTCATACTATTATTTACTGAGATGCTTGTTCTAATCAATGGACAGTTACTATTAGATTGGTCTTGGGAGCCAGCGGATACAATTTTTTCTGTTTTTCCTAGTGTGCTTGGGTTTGGTATTGGTGTTTTTGCATTGATGTTTGTAATGCCAAGTAACTTTCTTCAATTTTTGAAAGATAGGAGAGGGACCCTTAGTTTTGGGCCAGAAATAGTTCCTGTTGATATGGGCTATCCACTAGTTGTCTTTGTTTTGGTGATTGTGTCAGCAGCTATAAATAAAATATTTCCTAATGGCTTTTTGAGATTCATAAGTGTATGGGCTTTTTTCTATGGATTAGCTATGGCATTTGAATTGATCTCATTTTTATTTAATACCTCATATCTTATTCATAAAATTAACGAGGATAACAATGAAAAGTCGTAAAATATACTGTCAGCTATCATATTAGAAAGGTTAATCTATATCTGTATTAAGTTGGTCATTTTTTAACTGTACAGTTAAACCCATAACGCTTTATAGCCTGCCTTGGCAGGTGCTGGTTTTTATCATTTCTAGAACTAGGTGTTTACTGAGCAATACCGTAAACTAGCAAGCAAAGGAGATCATCAATGATGTTACCTGTTTTCGAAGGGAACTGAGACAGTGGTAATCGATAAGGCCACCATTCTCGGACTACTTCCATGGGCCGGATTTTGATGATGTATTCATCGGATCTGTGATTTTTGTTATCAGCGCGAAAGAGTACCCCTCAACAATCTACTGATCAATACTTACCAGCGTAAGCATCCGAAATCGCTAGCATTAGTACAGAACACGAACTCTGTTACAAATATGGCCAACTGATCGACATCTATAATAGTTGGTGAATCGAATTGCTGTTTTTCCTTTTCAATGACCTATTACATGTGAAATCGAAAGTTGCGGCGGTACTTTTACCAAAAAATAAACATGATCCAGCTGCATATTCAGTTCCACCACTTTTATCCCGAGCTGTTCACTTGAGATCCTTATCTGCTTATAGACCCCTTTATTTACGTTGTTCCTCAGGATGCGAAATCGGTACTTGGGGGGCCGTACGATATGATATTGACAACACCAGAGCACATGAGATGCTTTCTTGAATCTACCTATTGTTAAGTCCTTATCAGTTATGTGGATAACGGATTCGGATTTTCCCATGAGTAGCATTACTGGCAGAGCCAATTTGTTGCTGACCACCTCCATAGGAGGTGGTGTTTATGCAGGGATAAAATACTTTACTATCAATATAGTAAAGTACAATCTGTAACTCGCCTGAGCGACAGAATTTAATCGTGATGGTGGGGGTCGTGCTGGCGGGAGAAGGTGACTTCCATCCGTGCACCACCAAGTGGGCTGTCGCTGATGGTAATTTGCCCGTCATATTGCTCAATGATCTCGGCGGCGACTGACAGACCAATCCCCTGGCCGGGGCGCAGAGTATCGACGCGTTGGCCGCGTTGGAAGATCAACTCACGCTTGCTTTCCGGGATGCCGGGGCCGTCGTCATCAATGACGATCGTCAGGTATTTGTCCGAGTGTAGCGAGGTGATCTCCACAAACTCCAGGCAATATTTACAGGCGTTCTCCAGCACGTTGCCCATCACCTCCATAAAGTCGTTTTTCTCGCCCATAAAGGTGACTTCGGGTGAGATATCGAGGGTGATGACAACCCCTTTGCGCTGATAGACCTTGTTCAGCGCCACGCTCAAGCTGTCGAGCAGGGCAGAAACCGAATGGATCTCGCGGGTCAGCACGGTTTGACCCGAGTTGATGCTGGCCCGGTGCAGGTAATAACCAATCTGCTGCGAGATACGGCCAATCTGCTCGAGCATGATCGGCTCGACCTCTTCGATGGTGGTCTGCTTGCTGGAACGCAGCGAGCGCAGGGTGGTCTGCAATACCGCCAGCGGGGTTTTCAGGCTGTGGGTGAGGTCGGACAGCGTCGTGCGGTATTTGGTGTAGCGCTGGCGCTCGTTGCGTACCAGAATATTCAGGTTACGCACCAGACCGCGCAGTTCACTGGGGGGATTTTCATCCAACTGTTCACGCTCGCCGTTTTCCAATTCACCGACCTGGGTTATCAGCGCCTTGATTGGCCGTAAGCTCCAATACGCGGCCAGCCACAGCAGAGGCACGACCAGTAGCAGATTGGCCAGCAGCACATAGCTGAACCATTCCCACACCACGTCCGAGCGTTGCAGCTCCTGCGGAATGCTGTCGACCACCACGATGCTCAAGGCCGGCAGGCGTGGGGTGGCGGCATAGGTATTGACGGCCACCGAGTGGGTTAACGCCTCATGGTCGCTATCGTCATAGTCTTTCAACTGATCCTGGGCCTTGGGGTTGTCGCCCAGCACTTCGCTACTGACGCGGGTATCGGTGTCTATCTCGTAGAAACCGGACTCTTGCAGCCACTCTTTCTGGATCAGTTTTTCCAGCTCCGGCACCGAGCGCTGGCTCCACAGCAGGTTGCCTTTATCGTCATAGATAAACACCAGCGTAGGGGAGTTGAGATCGAGATCGGGCGGGATGGCAATGGTCAGCTTCTGGTCTTTCCACTGCGCCAGGCTGAAGAACAGGTTGCTCTCACCGCGCAGCAGGCGGAAAGCGGTTTTATCGAAGCTGACGATATAGCCGACGACCGCAACCAGTCCATAGGATAGCGACAGCGCCAGGATCACCCCGGCGGTGGCCATCAGAAAGCGGGCGCGCAGCGAGAAGGGTTTTTTATCTTTGTTGAACATCATGTTCACTTAGCATCGAAACGATAGCCTTGTCCACGTACGGTGGTGATCACTTCCTGTGGGTATTCAGCCTGTAGCTTTTTACGCAGGCGCCCCATTAATACGTCGATGGTGTGGCTTTCGCGCAGCTCGGCATCCGGATAGAGTTGCAACATCAACGAATCTTTGCTGACCACTTTACCGGCGTTACGGATCAGCGTTTCGATAATGGTGTACTCAAACGCCGTCAGTTTGATTTGCTGTTCGTTGACGCTCAGTTCACGGCGTGAGAGATCGATCTGGAACGGCGGCAGCGCGATCACCTGCGAGGCCAGGCCGCTATTGCGGCGCATCAAGGCTTGCATGCGGGCAATCACTTCTTCCAGATGAAAGGGCTTGGTGACGTAATCATCGGCACCGGCTTCCAGCACCGCCACCTTATCCTGCCAGCTTTCACGGGCGGTCAGCACCAGGATTGGCAACTTCATCTGGTTGGCACGCCAACGGCGGATCAGGCTCAGGCCATCTTCACCCGGCAACCCGAGATCGACAATGGCGATATCAGGCGCATGTTCCTGCAGAAAATAGTCGGCTTCTTTGGCATCTTCTGCGGCATCGACCTGATGCCCCATTTCACGCATTTGCACACTAAGATGGTGGCGCAATAGGCCATTGTCTTCAACAACCAGTACTCGCATGGTACAGACTCCTGTGGTTAGGGGGTGAAACACCAGGCACCCACACTGAAAGGTTACACGCTGTTGGCCACGTTGCGAAAACGTGCGCTCGCTGACCATTCCTTGATCGTTTAATTCTGTCATCCATTGATTATCGGCAATCGCTGATAAACGCAGGATAAACAGCGTAGTGTCAAAGGTAAACAAAACTTAAACAAAGCCTGACTGCCTGAAATGTGAGTGGGATCGCTGCAAAGCAGTAAAGGTATCATTAAGGTATTACATAGGTATCGTAATGATACTAACACCAGGAACCCTACACCGCTTTCCCGAACCGATGCCGGGAAGGTAGCCAGCAAGGATATATAACAATGAAACGTCCTCATCTGAAGCTGTCTGTCATGATGTTTATCGAATGGTTTATCTGGGGAGCGTGGTTTGTTCCCCTGTGGCAATACCTCAACAAGCTGGGTTTTACGCCGGGTGAAATTGCCTGGTCGTACAGCAGTACGGCGATTGCGGCGATCCTCTCGCCAGTGCTGGTTGGCGTCATTGCCGATCGCTATTTCGCGGCGCAAAAAGTCTTGGGCTGGTTGCATCTGGTTGGCGGGGGGCTGATGTTTATCATCGCCTGGCAAACCACCTTTACCACCTTCTTCCCGCTGCTGGTGATTTATGCCATCACCTATATGCCGACCGTGGCGCTGACCAACAGCATCGCCTTTGCCAACATTACCGATACCGAAAAAGAGTTCCCGCGTATCCGCGTACTGGGCACCTTGGGTTGGATTGCCTCCGGTCTGGTGGTGGGCTTTATGCTGCCGCCGTTGCTGGGGTTGGGCAATATTTCCGATAGCAACCTGCCGTTAATCATTACCGGTGCGGCCTCGCTCGCGCTTGGTTTGTACAGCTTTGTGCTGCCCAATACGCCAGCCAAGGGTTCCGGCCCGGTGGATATCAAGGCGTTGCTGGGCCTGAACGCACTCGCCCTGCTGAAGGATCGCTCATTTGCCACCTTCGCCCTGTGTTCGTTCCTGTTCTGTATGCCATTGGCGTTTTACTATCAGTTTGCCAATGGCTATCTGACGCAGGTTGGGCTGCCGAATGCCACCGGCTGGATGACGCTGGGGCAGGTCTCGGAAATCTTCGCCATGCTGGCGTTGCCGTTGCTGCTTAAGCGTTACGGCATCAAAAGGGTGCTGCTGTTGGGCTTTGTGACCGCAGCGATCCGCTATGTGTTCTTTATCTACGGCGGCACCGCCGATGTCTGGGCCTACAGCATGCTGTTCCTGGGCATTTTGCTGCACGGCGTCAGCTACGATTTCTATTTCGTGACCGGCTATATCTACGTCGACAAAAAAGCGCCGCCGCATATGCGTACCGCCGCGCAGGGCCTGATCACCCTGATTTGCCAGGGGTTGGGCAGCTTTATCGGTAACTGGCTTGGGGGGCGTGCGATGACCGCTTTCGCTCTCGAACAGCCGCGAGACGGTATGACGTTTGACTGGTTCGCCGTGTGGGGCGTTGGTGCGGTGATGGTGGTGGGCGTCATGCTGCTGTTCCTGCTGTTCTTCCGTGAACGCAGCGACAACATCACCCCGATTGACGTGGCACGGTCTTGATTCGTTGCGCCGGGCGTGTTGCCCGGCAAGGTAAAAATTCAGGAGAAACAGATGAAGCAGTTAACCCAGGAGCAACGCGTAGTGGGTGCACTTTATGGTCAAATGCTGGGCGATGCGCTCGGCATGCCTTCCGAGCTGTGGCCGCGTGAGCGGGTTAAGCGCCACTTTGGCTGGATCGACCGCTTCCTTGACGGCCCGGCGGAGAACAACGCCGCCTGCTATTTCACGGCAGCCCAGTATACCGATGATACCTCGATGGCTCTGGCGCTCGCCGATGCGTTGATCGAGGCCGACGGTGAAGTGGTGCCGGAGCTGATTGCCCGTAACGTGATCCGCTGGGTCGATAGTTTTGATGCCTTCAACAAAAACATCCTTGGTCCGAGCTCCAAACTGGCGCTGGGGGAGCAGAAGAAGGGCACGCCGATTAGCGATTTGGAAAACAACGGTGTGACCAACGGTGCGGCAATGCGGGTCTCCCCGTTGGGTTGTGTGCTGCCTTCTGCGCCGTTGGAACAGTTTTGCCAACAGGTTTGGCTAGCCTCCAGCCCGACGCATAAATCCGATATCGCCGTTGCCGGTGCGGTGGTGATTGCCTGGGCGGTTGCCAAGGCGGTCGAAGGGGCCAGTTGGGCAGAGATCCGCCTGGCACTGCCGGGGGTGGCAGATTACGCCCAACGCCGACGAAGCACTACCTTCAGTGCTTCTTTAGCGGCGCGCATCGAGCTGGCCTTCCAGGTGGTGGAACAGGCCGGCGGTACCGAGCAGGCCTCAGAGCGGGTTTACCAACTGGTTGGTGCAGGGGTCAGCACCATAGAATCGGTACCGGCCGCGTTGGCGATGGTCGAACTGGCGCAAACCGATCCCACCCGCTGTGCGATCCTGTGCGCCAACCTGGGCGGTGATACCGACACCATCGGCGCGATGGCCACGGCGATCTGCGGTGCCCTGAACGGTATCGACGCGTTCGACGCGGCCATGTTGGCAGAATTGAAGCGGGTGAACCCGCTGGATATCAACCACTACGCGCAGGCTTTTCTCCGTTTCCGCCAGCGCTGGCAGGAGGCTGAATGAGTAACGAAAGACGCGAGTTATTGCAGACGCTGACCCAGGGCGGCTGGTATCAGCAGTGCCCGGTGACGGTGATTGGCGCAGCGGTGATGGATATGGTGGTGAGCGCCGATGCCTTGCCGGTGCGCGGTGGCGACGTGTCGGCCCGGATGCAGGGGCTGCATTTAGGCGGCTGCGCGCTGAATATCGCCGTGGCTTTGTGCCAGTTGGGCATTACCAGCCGCAATCTGCTGCCGGTGGGCGAAGGCGTGTGGGCCGAGCGTTTGCGTAGCGAGATGGCGCTGCGCGGCGTGAGTTCCGATCTGCAAGTGGGTGGTGAGGATAACGGCTGGTGCCTGGCGCTGGTCGAACCGGACGGTGAGCGCACCTTTATCTCTATCGATGGCATAGAGAACCAGTGGCAGCCGGAGTGGTTGGCAGACGTGACGCTACAAAGCGGGCTGGTTTACCTTTCCGGTTATCAACTAGGTGCCAGGCAGGGCAACGTGCTGGTGGATTGGCTGTTACGCCTGCCTGAACAGGTTCGGGTGGTGCTGGATATTGGCCCGCGCATCGATGTGATGGCGGAAAGCCTGCTGCAACGCCTGATCCGTCCTGGGGTGATCCTGACGCTAAACCAGCGTGAAGCCCAGCACCTTGGCATGCAGGACGATATTGCCGGTTTTTGCCAGCAGTTATGGTCAACCACCAGGCAACTGGTGATTGTGCGCTGCGGGGGGGAAGGCGGCTATTACTTTGCCGGGCCGGAGGATCAAGGCTGGATCGCCGCCCGTCAGGTCAAGGTGGTAGACAGCATCGGTGCTGGCGATAGCCACAGCGCCGGTTTGCTCGCCGGTTTGGCACTGGGCCTGAGCGCCCGCCAAAGCATGATGCTAGCCAATAGCATCGCCGGTTACGTGGTATCGCAGGCCGGTGGCGATTGTGCGCCAACCCTGGCTCAGCTCCTGGCCAGCGAGGAGCTCAATTCTCGCTGATAAACTCGTACATGTCGCTGCGGCAGAAGCTTTCGCTGTATTCGATGGGTTTTTTCCGGCTGTCGAACAGCGTTTGCTTGATGATCAGCAGCGGCATCGGTTCTTTCAACTGCAGCGCTTGCAGGGTTTCGCCATCACTCATGGCGGCGCTGACCTGGCTGCGCAGCGATCCCAACTCCACGTTGTTCAAACGGAAGTAGTCATAGAGAGAAACGCCGATATCATCAACGTTGGCTATTGCCTCCGCCACCACATAAGACACCGCCACCGACATGGGGCGCTGATCGATAAAGTGAATACGTTTGAGTTTGTACACCGGCGTATGCTCGGCCAGTGCCAGCTTCTCGGCCAGTGCGCTATTCGCCGGGATTTGCTCACGGCTGATCCACATGGTGTCCGGCTTACGCCCTTGCAGCATTACTTCGCGTGAAAAGCCTTTCACATCCGCCAGTGAATAGGCCAGTTTAGGCTGAGCCACGGTATTTTGAATGAAGGTGCCATAGCCCCGCGAGCGGCCGATAATGCCGTCCTGCTCCAGGCAGGCCAGGGCTTTGCGTACCGTAATGCGCGAGATCCCCAGCCGTTCGGTGAAATGGCGCTCACTGGGCAGAAAATCCCCCTGGCTCAATATGCCAAGCTCAATGGCCTGTCGTACCGATTCGTTAAAGCGCAGGTAGAGCGGCATAGCGCCAGCGCTGGTCAGATCGTGTTGCAGTTTGTCCAGCAGGCGCTGGTTGGGATCCGTGATCATCAGATTGCCTCCGGGAAACCTGGGCCTTTAGACCGGGGAGGAAAGGAGGCGGTTTTCAAGCTAACTTCTTTTTGTCTTTTCACTATAACTCCTGTAATTTTGTACATATGAAACGCGCCTACAAATATCGGTTTTATCCAACACAGGATCAGATTGAGTTTTTAGCTCAAACCTTCGGTTGTGTGCGTTTTGTCTACAATTCAGTTCTTCGCTGGCGAACTGATGCGTACCGCGAACGACAGGAGAAGATCGGCTACATTCAGGCCAATGCCCGACTAACCGCCCTAAAAAAAGAGCCTGAATTTACCTGGCTGAATGATGTTTCCTGCGTCCCGTTACAGCAGACTCTTCGCCACCAACAGGCCGCCTTTTCTAACTTCTTTGCGGGGCGTGCCAAGTACCCAACATTCAAAAGCAAACACCACAAACAATCTGCTGAATTTACGGCGAGTGCCTTTAAATATCGTAACGGCAAGCTGTACATGGCTAAAAACACAACGCCACTCTCTGTTCGCTGGAGTCGTGAACTCCCCTCGACACCTTCAACCGTCACAATTTCCAAAGACGCATCAGGTCGATATTTCGTGTCCTGCTTGTGCGAATTTGAATCAAAATCACTGCCTGTTACCGCAAAAATGACGGGCATTGATATGGGTTTAAAAGATTTGTTCGTCACTGATAGCGGATTTAAAACCGGCAATCCCCGCCACACGGCGAAGTACGCGAAACGTTTAGCGTTGTTACAGCGCCGATTGAGCAAGAAGAAAAAAGGTTCAAGGAACCGTGCTAAAGCAAGATTAAAAGTCGCAAAGCTCCACGCTAAAATTGCTGATTGCCGAATGGACAGCCTGCATAAGTTGTCCCGCAAACTGATAAACGAGAACCAAGTTGATAGCTTATTTAAGGTGATTTCGCCGGGCTGTGCAACCGTGTGGAGCAAGATCTGTGGAGATCAAACTCGCTACGTAGGAGCGCTGCATGCTGCGACTGTTTGGATAATCAATGGTGAGCCGGTGTCCACTGTTTCCCCTCACCCCAACCCTCTCCCCAAAAAGGAGAGGGGGCCGGTACGGCGCTATAGTCAGGTATGAGAGACAATCTGTAACACCAACGATCAAGTCAAAACGTAGGGGCGCTGCATGCTGCGCCCGTTGTAGTGTTTACTGCTGGGAAGGTTTGGCGGCGCTGTTCTCCCGTATTTCTTTGACCTGCTCGGCGGTGACCGGAGCGGCGTGATTGCCCCAACTGGTGCGCACAAAGGTGGCAATCTGGGCCACCTGCTGGTCGCTCAGCCGCCAGCCAAAGTCCGGCATGGTTAGCCCGGTAGGGGCGCTTAGAGTCATCGGCGTACGTGAACCATTCAGAATGATGCTGATCACCGCAGCAGGGTCTTCCGCCAGCAGCGCCGGGTTATGGGCCAACTGTGGGAAGGTATTGCGATAGCCCTGGCCGTCGCTGCGGTGGCAGGCGGCGCAGTTGTCCAGATAAGCCTGCCCGCCTGGGTTGTCTTGGTCGGTACTGTAGAGTGCCAGCGGCATGTTGGCCTCTGGCGATTTCTGCTCATCCCCCGCAGGCAGCGATTTCAGATAGGCGGCGATCGCCTGCAAATCCTCGTCGCTCAGGTGCTGAGTGCTGTCTTGTACCACGTCCACCATGGAGCCAAAGGCGGCAAATCTGTCGCTGTGGCCGGTTTTCAGGAAACGGGCCAGATCTGCCGCGTTCCAACTACCCAGCCCGCTGAACGCATCGCCGCGCAGGCTGGCGGCGTGCCAACCCTCCAGCGTCCCGCCGCTCAGATAGGCGTCATCTGTCTGATTCAGCGCCTTCTCCTGGAAGCCGATGCCGCGTGGCGTATGGCAACTGCCGCAGTGGCCCAATCCTTGTACCAGATAGGCCCCGCGGTTCCATTGTGCGCTTTGGTTAGCGTCTGGCTGATAGATGCCATCCTCGCGGAATATGCCGTCCCACATCGCCAACGGCCAGCGCATATTCAGCGGCCACGGGATATCGCTAGCCTTATTCAACTGCACCACCGGCGTTACCCGTTGGGTGAAGTAGAGATACAGATCGCGTATATCCTCATCATTGATTTTGGCAAAAGAGGGATAGGGCATGGCCGGGTAGAGCCGAGTGCCATCACGCGTAATGCCTTTGCGCAGGGCGTCGGCGAACTCTTGTAGGCTGTAGGCACCGATACCGGTGGTTTTGTCCGGAGTGATATTGGTGGAATAGATCGCGCCAACCGGGGTGGTCATCTTCTGCCCACCGGCGAAAGCCATACCACCTGGCGCGGTATGGCAGGCGGCACAGTCACCGGCGCGGGCCAGATATTCGCCATGAGCGATTTGCCCGACCAGGTGGGTATCCTCGGCTGCCAGAGCGCTAGCGCTTAATGCCAGCAAGGCCAGCAGCGAGGGCGTTAATCCTTTCATCGTCTTCTCCTTACGTATCAGTCCTGAACCAATGGGCCAGGATTGTTCAGATACTGACTGCGGATCGCTTCCGCCGAATAATAGGCCAGCGCACCGACAATCCCGGTGGGGTTATAAGCCAGGTTCTGCGGGAAAGCGCAGGCGCCGGTGACAAACACGTTAGGCACGTCCCAGCATTGCAGGTACTTATTCACCACGCTGGTTTTTGGGTTGTCGCCGGTGATTGCCCCGCCGGTAGTGTGGGTGGATTGATACGGGCGCACGTCATAGTGCGAGCCGCTGTTCATCACCGAGATCGCCATCTGTTTCGGCTCCATGGCTTTGGCGATGTTCGCCATCTTGCTGGTAATGTGCTGGGTCATTTTGATCTCGTTAGCCTTCCAGTCGAAGGTCATACGCAACAGCGGTAGCCCATAGGCATCCCGATAGGTGGGATCGAGATCGAGATAGCAGTCGCGGTAGGGCATCACCGAGCCTTCGGAACCAATGCTCATCGAGTGCTGATAATTATCTTTGATCCCTTGCTTCCAGCCGCTGCCCCAGGTGGGTGTTCCCGGCGGTAACGACATCTGCTGGATCGGACGGCCACCGGTGCGGGTGGCGGAAATGTAGGCGCCGCCGATAAAGCCCAGCGCGCTGTGATCGAAGTTTTCCGAGTTGAGATCGTCGATCACCGTGCCTGCCGCTCCGGCTCCGATGAACGGATTGAAGTGGGTGTCCTTATCGTAAAACAGCGAAATGCCGCTATTCATCTGATAGGCGTAGTTCTTGCCAACGACTCCTTCGCCGGTGGCGGGGTCATAAGGTTTACCGATGCCGGAGAGCAGCAGCAGACGCACGTTATGCAACTGAAAGGCGCTGAGGATCACCAGATCGGCCGGTTGCTCAATCTGTTGACCCTGGGCGTCGATATAGGTGACACCGGTGGCCTTTTTGCCGCTGCTGTCCAGATTGACCTTGATGACCTGCGACTGGGTGCGCAACTCAAAGTTTTTCCGTTTCATCAGCACCGGCAGAATGGTGGTCTGTGGCGATGCCTTGGAGTACATAAAGCAGCCGAAGCGCTCACAGTAACCGCAGTAGTTACAGGGGCCGAGTTGCACGCCGTAGGGATTGGTATAAGGCTCCGAGCAGTTGGCTGCGGGAATGCTGAACGGGTGATAGCCAAGCGACTCGGCCGCCTTGCCAAACAGCGAACCAGAATAGAGTTGCTTGAGGGGGGCGGTGGGATATTCGCTGGTTCGTGGCCCTTCGAACGGGTTGCCGCCTTTGACGATGTTGCCTTGCAGGTTACCGGCCTTGCCTGCGGTGCCACAGACCCGCTCGAACTTATCGAAGTAAGGCTCCAGCTCGGTGTAACTGAGAGGATAATCCTGCAACAACATGTCTTCTGGCACCCATTTATCGCCATACTTTTCCGTTACCGTCGTACGCATTTTCAGATCGGCGGGCAGGGCGCGCCAGAGCATGCCGTTCCAGTGGACGCCAGCACCGCCAACGCCGTTACCGGGCAAAAAGGATCCTAGCTGACGATAGGGTACGGCGAAATCCGCTGGCGTGTGGCGCACGGTGACGGTTTCGTGCGCCATCTCCTGCTCCAGTTTCAGGCGGATGCCATAGGTCAATTCGTCGGCAATCCGTGGATAGGCAAAATCAGGGTAGGTATCGCGCTGCTCACCGCGCTCCAGTGCCAATACGCTCAGGCCGGTTTCGCTCAGTTCCATGCCCATAATGGCACCGGTCCAACCAAACCCGACAATCACCACGTCTACCGGTGGTTTTTTTATCATGCTCATGATTATGCATTCCTCTTGCTGGAGATACTGACCGGGCCAAGGGGATAGGCCTGATTGGGATGATCGACCCAGTCGGTGTAATCCGCCCGCGCCCCAGGGAAACCGATCAGTTTCCATGAGGCCATCGACTGGTTACCGCCGTGCTGCGGATCGGCCAGATAACCCTCTTTGGTGTTTTGCAGCAACTGGCTAAAAAAGGCTTTGCCTGGCAGGGCTTCGGAGTCCAGTTCACCTTTCTCCAACGACGTCAGGATCTGCTCTTGCTGGCTATGATCAAGATCCACAAAGGCTTTCTGGTACTGCAACTGGCAGTGCGCATTGAGGCCGCGAATGCCGATGCGGTAGGTATCCCGCGGCGTCAGTTTGGACTGGTAGCCCAGTTCTGGGGCGGAGGGGACAAAAGGGGGATGCATATACCACAGGCCGCCGTGACCATAAGGCGTTTCCATCTGCTTATCGATAAAGATCGGCACGCTTTCTTCGATGGCACCGGGGCCATTGCTATCGCTGGGGATCAGTCGATCGCAGGCCGCCAACAGGAAGCGCCACTCGTCGTTATTGAAGTAAGTGGGGACATAGTGAGAGGAGATACCCGCCGCCGAGGCTGGTGGGGACGCCAATGTCATAACGCCGGTACCTCCAACTGCGGCTAACGGGATTAACGCTAAAGTCTTTTTAAGAAAGCTCCGCCTGGGCGGTATAGAAGAGTGCTGTTGCGACATAGTTCCACCTTGAATATGTTTCACAGAAATGCCCGCGTGCGGATCAGGTACGCACTGCCGCTGTCTTGGGCAGTAACGGGCAGAGGGAGTTGCTATTCCATGGCCAATAATGATTAGCAAGCTACTGGTATGGTGATTAAAGTTTAAGTCTTGGCGGGTAAAACAAACAATAAAGCATCCGTTTCAAAACATTTTATTCACATTTATTTTGATTTAGATCATTTCATTAACAATTCACCTTGACTAATGCACCTAACAAGCTTCGGCTGATTGGTCTATTCGCTGAATTTAATTGGTCTGTATGATGCGATCTGGCATCGGTATATGCTGCTGTGGAGAACCTGCTTTTGCAGCAACCGGACGGAATACTTTTATGGCGATAAATCAATATGGTCAGCCGGTGGGCGAACCCTTGGCGCAATGGCATACCTTGCTACGGCCGCAGGAGGTGATGCTGACGGGCAAATTTTGCCGCCTCGCGATGTTGGATGCCGAACGGGACTTTGCCGCATTGTTTGCGGCTTACCAGCTAGCGCCAGATGGCCGTGACTGGACTTACCTGATGAGGGAGCGACCGGATAGCCCGCAGGAGATGCGTGCGCATCTGGAAGACCTGCAGGCCAACCCGGTGCTGGTGAATCTGGTGGTGTTCGATTTAGCCACCGATATGCCCGTCGGCACGGTGGCCTTTATGCGGATTGAAGAGGCTAGCGGCGTGTTGGAAATTGGCCACGTCTGCTGGTCACCGCTGATGAAGCAGCGTTCGTGCGCCACCGAGGCGATTTACCTGATGCTGCGCCACACCTTTGACGAGTTGGGTTACCGCCGCTGTGAATGGAAATGCGATAGCCTGAATGCACCCTCCAGGCAGGCGGCGCAACGCTTTGGTTTCCACTACGAAGGGTGTTTTTTGCAGGCGTTGGCCATCAAGGGCCGCAACCGGGATACCGATTGGTTCGCCATGATTGACCAAAACTGGCCGCAGGTGCGTGGGGCGTTCGAAGGTTGGCTGGCTGACGAAAATTTTGGCACCGACGGCCAACAGATACAGCGTTTGCAGGCGTTTATGCCGCAGAATGGCTAACAAACGTCAACCGGTTCATTTTGTAGGGGCGCAGCATGCTGCGCCCGTTCCAATTCAGCATCTTTTTCGCCAGCTCATGGCCGGAGGCGCTAGAGAAATCACCACTATAACGCCAGCACGTGGCGTTGTATTACCGTGTTAGTCAGATGCTTTTTGGCACTGCTGGTTTTGTATTCCAGCTTTTCGGCAATTGCCAGAATGCAATGCTTGGTCTCTTCTTTGACGTTGAGCATGGGTGCGTTATTCAGAACCCGGGAGACTGTCGCATGCCCCCACCCAAAGGGTGAGGGGTAGACACCGGTAATAACCGCTTACTTTAGCTCGTCAACCATGGTAGTTGCGCGGCCAATGTAGTTAGCTGGCGTCATGGCTTTCAGGCGGGTTTTCTCGTCTTCCGGCAGTTCCAGGCTATCGATAAAGGCTTGCATACCGGCCGCATCCACGCGTTTGCCACGGGTCAGCTCTTTCAGTTTTTCGTACGGCTTTTCGATGCCGTAGCGGCGCATCACGGTCTGGATCGGCTCGGCCAGCACTTCCCAGTTGTGATCCAGTTCGTCCAGCAGGTGCGCACGGTTCACTTCCAGCTTGCTGATGCCTTTCATGGTGGCCTGATAGGCAATCAGCGCATAGCCCAGGCCCACGCCCAGGTTACGCAGCACCGTGGAGTCCGTCAGGTCACGTTGCCAGCGGGAAACCGGCAGTTTGCTCGCCAGATGGCCCAGCACCGCGTTAGCCAGGCCCAGGTTGCCTTCGGAGTTCTCGAAGTCGATTGGGTTAACCTTGTGCGGCATGGTGGATGAACCGATCTCACCGGCAATGGTTTTTTGCTTGAAGTGGTTCAGGGCGATGTAACCCCAGATATCACGGTCAAAGTCGATCAGGATGGTATTGAAACGCGCCACGCAGTCGAACAGCTCGGCGATATAGTCATGCGGCTCGATCTGGGTGGTGTACGGGTTCCATGTCACCCCCAGCGAGGTGACAAATTCTTCGCTGAAACGGTGCCAGTCCACTTCCGGATAGGCCACGATATGGGCATTGTAGTTGCCCACCGCGCCGTTGATTTTACCGAGGATCTCTACGCGCTCTAGCTGGCGGTATTGACGCTCCATCCGGTAGGCCACGTTGGCAAACTCTTTACCCACGGTAGACGGGGTAGCGGGTTGACCATGGGTACGGGACAGCAGGGGAATATCGCGATATTCCAGCGCCAGCCCTTTGATGGATTCGATGATCCTGCGCCAGTGCGGCAACACCACATCCTGACGGGCGGTGTGTAACATCAGCGCGTGCGACAGGTTGTTGATGTCTTCAGAGGTACAGGCGAAGTGGATAAACTCGGACACGGCATGCAGAGCAGGTACCGCTGCCACTTTCTCTTTCAGGAAGTATTCCACCGCTTTCACATCGTGGTTGGTGGTGCGCTCGATGGTCTTGATGCGCTGGGCGTCTTCTTCACTGAATTCTGCGACGATCTTATCAAGGTAAGCGTTTGCGTTGGCGTCAAAAGCGGGAACTTCTTTGATCTCTGCGCAAGCGGCCAGTTTTTGCAGCCAACGTACTTCAACCTGCACGCGGAATTTCAGCAAGCCATACTCGCTGAAAATGGTGCGCAGTGCGCTGACTTTATCACCGTAGCGTCCATCAATGGGGGAGACGGCGGTCAGTGAGGATAATTCCATCGGTAGCAACTCCTGGGAAGTTTAACAATGAGCAACGATATGTTGCGCCTGCTTGAGCAGACGATTACGGGAAAACATTAACTGCAGGCGGCTACCGCCAACCTGTTGCCACAGCACGGCGGCACGGATACCGGCGAGCAGGGTGGCGCGAACCTTGGCCTGTACCTGCGGATTTTGCAAGATGGCGGGTGAACCTGTTACCTGGATACGCGGCCCCAAAGGTGCCACGACATCGACGTAGATACTGGCCAGGGCGCTGATGATGGTATCCGAACCCAGTTCATAATGCGCCAACTGACGCTCCAACTGGCTCAACCGCTCGCCTAGCGTATTCATCGCCGTTTTGTTGGCGTTCAGCTTGCGCTCCAGCACCATCAGGCTGATGGTATAGCGGGTCAGCTCGGCTGCCGGGCCTTTGTTATTGGCGTTGAGTACGCCAATCAAGGTTTCCAGCCCCATCTTCAGGTTACGCTCTTCACCGCCGAACACCGCCAGGGTAGAAGGGGGATCCATCTGCAACAGGCTGTTGAGTGAGGTATGGAAGGCTTCGCCATCCTGTTGCCCTTCATGCGCCAACTGCTGTACCAGACGGGCCGCTTGGCTGATCCCGGCCATGGCCAGCGTGATGTCGTAATAATTCTTCGCCACGGTTACTCCTGTATACGCTGTTCGATAATGCCGCCGCCCAGGCAGATATCGCCCTGATAGAACACGGCAGACTGGCCTGGGGTGACGGCTGCGACCGGCTCGTCGAAGCGGACTTCGATGCGTTCGGCGTCTAGCGGCGTCACGGTGCAGGGAATATCCTGCTGGCGATAACGGGTTTTAACCGTACAGCGCAGAGGTTGTGTCAACGGCAGGCGATCCACCCAATGCAACTGCTGGGCAATCAGGCCGATAGACATCAGGCGCGGATGTTCATGGCCTTGGGCGACCACCAGAATATTGTTGGCGACGTCTTTATCCACCACGTACCACGGATCTTCGCTGCTGTCTTTCATACCGCCGATGCCCAAGCCTTTGCGTTGGCCGAGGGTGTGGTACATCAAGCCCTGGTGCTCGCCGATGGTTTGGCCGTCGACGCTAACGATCGGGCCGGGCTGTGCTGGCAGATAGCGCCCCAGGAAGTCGCGGAATTTACGTTCGCCGATAAAGCAGATGCCGGTGGAGTCTTTTTTCTTGGCGGTAACCAGTTCCAGCTGTTCCGCAATGCGGCGCACCTCCGGCTTTTCCAACTCACCGACCGGGAACAGGCTTTGCGCGACCTGCTCGTGGCTCAGGGTATACAGGAAATAGCTCTGGTCTTTGTTACCGTCGACGCCGCGTAGCATACGGCTTTTGCTGTCCACGTCCTGGCGGCGGACATAGTGACCGGTAGCGATAAAATCCGCCCCCAGATCTTCAGCCGCAAACTCCAGGAACGCTTTGAATTTGATCTCTTTATTGCACAGGATATCCGGGTTAGGGGTACGGCCCGCCTTGTATTCCTCAAGGAACAGCTCGAACACATTGTCCCAGTATTCCGCCGCGAAGTTCACCGTATGCAGCTCAATGCCCAGCTTGTCGCAGACGGCTTGCGCATCGGCCAAATCGGTGGCGGCCGAGCAGTATTCCTCGTCGTCGTCTTCTTCCCAGTTCTTCATGAACAACCCAGCGACCTGATAGCCCTGTTGTTGTAACAGATAGGCAGTAACGGAAGAGTCGACGCCGCCGGACATTCCGACGATCACTTTTTTCTGGCTGTTGTCTGACATGGGGGTCTCACGAACTGTGCGATAAAAAAACAAGCGCAGGATTTTACCACGTTGGCTGCCTGCGCGCAC
Source organism: Serratia sp. 2723 (assembly GCF_050434425.1). Lineage (NCBI taxonomy): Bacteria > Pseudomonadati > Pseudomonadota > Gammaproteobacteria > Enterobacterales > Yersiniaceae > Serratia > Serratia sp. 2723. Next base: position 366,851 of record NZ_JBNDIN010000005.1, on the reverse strand, counting down.
GGCCCTTATTTGCAGCTCAAAGCGGCCAGTTAAAGCTGGCAACCAGCGACAACGGGTAGCGTTCCGGCTGCTGATAACAACGGATCGTCTCGGCCACCAGCGGTGAACGCAGGTTTTCAGCCTCCAGGATCTGCTCGGCGGTCAGCCACAGACAGCAGTCGATGTCATCGTCTTGCGGCTCGGTGGGCAGCGGCTGCTCCAGCTCAATCACAAAGCAGAAGCGCAAAAACGGCGTGCGGTCTGGCGCGATCCACTGATGCATCCGCAGAAAAGACTGTGGCGTGGCGCGGATGCCGGTTTCTTCCCACAGCTCGCGCTCGGCGGCCTGGATCAGCGTTTCATCCGCTTCGAGATGGCCGGCCGGTTGATTCCACAGGGCTTTACCGTTGATGGTTTCTTCTACCACCAAAAATTTACCGGCGGCATGAACCACGCAGGCAACGGTGACGTGCGGCTTAAACATGGCGGTTCCTTATAGTGAATCGACGGTCTGCCATTCCCCAGGTTGCAAGCTCCCCAGGGAAAAATTGCCCATACTGTAACGAATCAGGCGCAGGGTAGGGAAGCCGATATGTGCCGTCATGCGACGCACCTGGCGGTTTCGGCCCTCGTAGAGCGTGATTTTCAGCCAACTGGTGGGGATGGTCTTGCGTTCGCGGATGGGCGGAGTACGTGGCCATAACCATTCTGGTTCTTCGACCAGTTCCGCTCCGGCGGGCAGGGTTGGCCCATCGGTCAGCGTAACGCCAAGATGCAGTGCGGCCAGATCGCTTTCCTGTGGCTCGCCTTCCACTTGAACGTAATAGATTTTGCCGGTGCGTTTGCCGGGCTGGGTTAGCTGCGCCTGTAGCTTGCCGTCGTTGGTCAGCACCAGTAAGCCTTCACTGTCGCGATCGAGCCGCCCGGCGGCATAAACATCGCTGAAAGGAATGAATTTTTTCAGGGTGACGCGGCCGGCTTCGTCGGTAAACTGTGGTAACACATCAAAGGGTTTGTTGAAGATAACCACTCGCCGCGGGGCCTGTGATTTCTGGCGTGCTGCGGGTTTACTGCGGCTGAATCGTTTAACTTGGTGATTTTTAACAGAGAATTTAGTCATGGTCTTTGCGATTTCGAATGATAAGCGCATTATAGCCTAATCCGTTTCGGATTGGCGCGAGCTGAATATTCAAGTAGTATTGACACGCATCTTACAAAGCATTAACAAAAATTGCGCTTGAAGACAGAAAGGAGAGGTTGATGGAAAGCAAAGTAGTTGTTCCGGCAGAAGGTAAAAAGATTACGGTTGATGCCCAGGGTAAACTGGTTGTTCCGCATAACCCTATCATCCCGTTCATCGAAGGTGACGGTATTGGCGTTGACGTTACTCCTGCCATGATCCACGTGGTGGATGCAGCGGTTAAAAAGGCCTACCACGGCGAACGTAAAATCTCCTGGATGGAAATCTACACCGGTGAAAAATCCACCCACGTTTACGGGAAAGACGTGTGGCTGCCGGAAGAAACTCTGGAACTCATTCGTGACTACCGCGTAGCGATCAAAGGCCCACTGACTACGCCAGTGGGTGGCGGTATTCGTTCTCTGAACGTGGCTCTGCGCCAGCAGCTCGATCTGTACGTATGTCTGCGCCCGGTGCGTTATTACCAGGGCACGCCAAGCCCGGTTAAACAGCCAGAGCTGACCGATATGGTGATCTTCCGTGAAAATGCCGAAGACATCTACGCCGGCATCGAATGGAAAGCGGGTTCTGCAGAAGCCGACAAAGTGATCAAATTCCTGCGTGACGAAATGGGCGTGAAGAAGATCCGTTTCCCAGAGCAGTGCGGTATTGGCGTTAAGCCTTGTTCCGAAGAAGGCACCAAACGCCTGGTTCGTGCGGCCATCGAATACGCTATCACCAACGATCGCGATTCAGTGACGCTGGTTCACAAAGGCAACATCATGAAGTTCACCGAAGGTGCCTTCAAGGATTGGGGCTACGAACTGGCACGTGAAGAGTTCGGTGGTGAACTGATCGACGGCGGCCCATGGTTGAAAATCAAGAACCCGAACACCGGTAAAGAGATCGTGGTTAAAGACGTGATCGCCGACGCCTTCCTGCAGCAAATCCTGCTGCGCCCGGCAGAGTATGACGTGATCGCCTGTATGAACCTGAACGGTGACTACATCTCCGACGCCCTGGCAGCCCAGGTTGGTGGCATCGGTATCGCCCCTGGTGCCAACATCGGTTCCGACTGTGCGCTGTTTGAAGCCACCCACGGTACAGCACCTAAGTATGCTGGCCAGGATAAAGTAAACCCAGGCTCCATCATCCTGTCCGCTGAGATGATGCTGCGTCACATGGGCTGGTTCGAAGCGGCTGACCTGATTGTTAAGGGCATGGAAGGCGCTATCGCTGCCAAGACCGTGACTTACGATTTCGAACGCCTGATGGAAGGAGCTAAGCTGCTGAAATGTAGCGAGTTTGGCGACGCTATCGTTAAACACATGTAAGCGTGTTTTATCGTTGAATGATTACGGGAGCTTATGGCTCCCGTTTGTTTTTCCCCCTTCAAAAAGTCTTCTGCAAAACTCCTGCAAAACTCTTCTGCAAAACTGTATGTAAAAAGAGCTGTTTTCATACCCCAACAACCTTCCAATCTCTCCCCCGGTCATCGTTGTAACGGTCAGTTTGACGCTGGGATTTATGCCCCAGCAAATCCTTAGTATTCACTTTTTGCTCCCTGTACACCCGTTCTGCCAGTGAGCGGATTTGGTGAAAACCGGGTGGAGTGTCCTTATCCCAAACCTAGTCTGACAGATCCCCATGATAATGGTGGCGCGATCACTGCCAGCATTGTGTTGAACTCAACCAGGATCATCCTCCCCGGTCTATCCATATGGAGTCTTTGTGGCTCTTCGCAGGGGTTGTAGCCTTGCCAGCGTGCTTAGCCTCCTTGAAGAACCCGGAAGTTGTACCATTCATGGTACAACCGTCCCGAGTATCGCCAATCTCTTTTTCTTGAAATACTGTTCATCCAAACAGTGGTTAGGGTTAGGCAACCAAAGAGGAGGGAACCATGCAAGCAGCTGAAATTCATTACCTGGATAACACTTTTACATATAAAGGAGTCACTATGCGTTCTATTGATTAATGTTTGGATACGTAATTTAATGTTTTTAAGTTAATTGCCTTGTGCGCATCAGTTTAGGGTGCACTCATTATTGTTAATTCTGAATCAGACATATCAATTTGTCTATCTTTCTAAATAAGGACTGTTTATGTTTAAATATTTATTACCTCTGCTTGTGTTAACTACTGCATTCAACGCTCCTATCGCCAACGCGGAAAAAATGTGGGCAGTTCACGTAACAAATTTCACGGGTAGCATGCCAAATGCTAATGTCGGCTATAAAATCATGAAATATCCTATCACTGTTGAGTCTGGACCCAATATGAAAAAATTCTATTATTCTCAATTTGGTTACTTCTCAAAGAGTGGAGCGGAGGGTGGGGCCTATTACACAGGAATACAGCCGCAGGGGAATAATAGGGCTACTGCAGTGTTTTCAGTATTTGGCAAGGGAGTCAAAAAGGTATCATCGTGGTGTACTGGGGAAGCAGATGGTGCTGCCGGTGCTACATGCCTTATAAATGTGCCTTTTTCTTTTGGTACCACTTATGATTTTACGGCGACCTTGGTAAAACAAAGTGTCACTGGAAATACATGGGAGGGATATATGACCAACACAACAAACAAGGCAACTTATAAAATTGGCTCTTGGATTACGCCTTCTAGTTGGGGGCTATTAACAGGAAAGAGTATTGGGTTTATAGAGGATTACTCTGGCATCAATGGATGCAGAGACATAAAACCTACAGTTGCGGCATTTGGTGCAGGGGTAGGTACATTGTCTGATGGTCGGGTTGATATCGGAATCATAAATAAACCCTATGCGGTCGGTGCGTGTAAAGATAAAGTTCCCTATAATTCCACTGTTTCTCAAATCTTGACTGTGAGCCAAGCTAATGGTGTGAATTAAAAAATAATTAAGTGTGCTGAGGGAATTGCTTGCATCAAAATTAATGCAATGATTTTAAATTGTTTATAATGGTGCTTTTAATAGTCTATTTCCCACGAGTACTTAATCAAAAACCTCGGTATTCTCCGGGGTTTTTCATCTATAGGCTGCGCTATTGCGTGGCCTTTTTCATTGGGTCGCAACGCTAATTCCAGTTATCAACTGCAAACATCTTCATGACTACGAGTGATTACGGCGTGGTGGCTATCCGGTACCTCCGGCGCCGAGAATCAGTTCAGTTATGGCATGACTGCGATGAACGCTAACCAGGAGATGGGGACCAGTGGGTCGATTAGTGGTAGCTATCGTAGTCGTATTAGCGCACTGAATGGCACCTACAGCACAGGGAAAGGCAACCAGAGTGGCTCTGCCGGTATGACAGGGACGGTGATCGCCCACGCAGGAGGCATCACCTTTACTCCCTACACCTCAGATACTTTTGCTCTGGTAGAGGCCAAAGGAGCAGAAGGGGCCAGCGTGTCGTCGTATCCTGGGGTGAACGTTAATTCCCGTGGCTATGCGGTGGTGCCCTACCTGAACCCCTACCAGATGGATGAAATCAGTATTGACCCGAAAGGAACGGCGGCGGACGTTGAGTTGGATAACACCAGTCAGAAAATTGCGCCGTATTCCGGAGCGGTGGTGAAATTGAAATACAACACCAAGCAGGGGACGGCAATTTTGGTGAATGCGACCTACCAGGGCGAACCGGTACCGTTCGGTGCCGATCTCTTTGATAGCAATGGCAATAGTGTGGGTTCCGTGGGGCAAGGTGGGCAGATGTATGCTCGCGTAGCGGAAGAAAAAGGACAACTGATTGTGAAATGGGACGCCGGTAGTGAAATGCAATGTAATGTACTGTGGGGTATATGCTTATGCAGCAGGCAAAAAGCAGTCCCGTTACGGCGATTCAATTTACCAATAGCGCGTGATTCATCGCTTGGTTGATCTGTAATCATCCTGCGAAGCTGTAGCTATCCCCGATACTCGTAGTGTTCTTCCAGACCCTAATTTTGAAACCTATCATAACTCATTGATTTTAAATTAATGAAAGCGGACGGGCGGAAAAAGGGTTTTCCGGAGGATTTTAAGGTTATTATTTAATTAACAGAAGATTAGCGATAGAATGTAACAGTTCACTGCCGTACAGGCAGCTTAGAAAGCTTGGAGAACCTGTAAATATTTCATCATAAAGTTCACTGCCGTACAGGCAGCTTAGAAATATTTCTAATCGTTTTTCTAATGCTATTCCAAGTTCACTGCCGTACAGGCAGCTTAGAAAACGCTGGTGAAGAAATTCAACGCTGGCGATGTGTTCACTGCCGTACAGGCAGCTTAGAAATCATACTTACCGCGCAGATAAGCCATAGCGCCGTTCACTGCCGTACAGGCAGCTTAGAAAGCGTACTGAGCCGCGAGGGAAACGTGACAATCGTTCACTGCCGTACAGGCAGCTTAGAAATGGGGCGAACCAGTCTATCTGGCACCAATCACGTTCACTGCCGTACAGGCAGCTTAGAAATGTCGATTTTGTGTAGAAGAGCGTTACATCGAGTTCACTGCCGTACAGGCAGCTTAGAAATACTATTTCGCGTGGGAAGCCTTTGAGGACGCGTTCACTGCCGTACAGGCAGCTTAGAAAAGTAGAACGTGGCCAGGATGCGGAAGCATTCGGTTCACTGCCGTACAGGCAGCTTAGAAAGCTGGCGCTGCATGTCCACGGCGGGACCTCGAGTTCACTGCCGTACAGGCAGCTTAGAAAAGTGATCAGCAGGCGTTTGCCCTGGCTGCGGTGTTCACTGCCGTACAGGCAGCTTAGAAACAGAACTGCCAACGGTGATGCAGGAGCAGAAAGTTCACTGCCGTACAGGCAGCTTAGAAAGTCAATCGTCTGTTGATCGGCCCATGTCCATAGTTCACTGCCGTACAGGCAGCTTAGAAACCTAATGAGGTGTCTGGGATTGCCTCATCCCTGTTCACTGCCGTACAGGCAGCTTAGAAATGTCGTACCCCAGTGATCAGCCTCTCACCACGGTTCACTGCCGTACAGGCAGCTTAGAAATTACGGCTAGCGAAGGCGTTAAGCACCGTAGTGTTCACTGCCGTACAGGCAGCTTAGAAAATCAGATGGACAAGGTATGCGGACGTTCTGCCGTTCACTGCCGTACAGGCAGCTTAGAAAATTGGGCTGACCAGCGGGATACCTTCGCTTGAGTTCACTGCCGTACAGGCAGCTTAGAAAAATAACTCATGGGAATCGAAGCGCAACGACTCGTTCACTGCCGTACAGGCAGCTTAGAAATATCCCGACAAGATGTGATCAACACCATGCGCGTTCACTGCCGTACAGGCAGCTTAGAAACACAGAAGCCCGGAGCCATTGAGTATTGCGGCGTTCACTGCCGTACAGGCAGCTTAGAAACCGGGCAGCAGGCGTGCGTGGCCAGTTGTCCGTTCACTGCCGTACAGGCAGCTTAGAAATTCCAATGCGTCACCCATCGGGCCTTTTAATAGTTCACTGCCGTACAGGCAGCTTAGAAAAGGAGCATGACGACGACCTGAGGGATCGGGTGGTTCACTGCCGTACAGGCAGCTTAGAAAATTGGCGTGGTGGGACTGGGGGCCGCCCTGGGGTTCACTGTCGCACAATCAACTTTTTCCACCCCAAGCTTGTTTTAATTATTAAGGTAATTGATATAAATTATTCACACTCTGTATCCATCCTTATGATTCATAATCAATAAAAATTAAAAAAATCCAACTTACATCACTCTATCTAATGAGTAAGTTATGCTAAAACAGCAATATCGCTTTGGCATCTGTCATAGATAATCACGAACTGAGTGGCCTATGGCATAAAAACAGGGAAGTTTTCATTTCGTGCAAAATCAATTTTCGCCTTCGGATTTAAAAACAATTCTGCATTCAAAGCGTGCGAATCTCTACTACCTGCAGCATTGCCGGATCCTGGTCAGCGGCGGCAGGGTGGAGTATGTCACTGATGAAGGTAAGCAATCCTTGTATTGGAACATCCCGATTGCAAATACCACAGCGGTGATGCTGGGGACGGGAACTTCCGTTACTCAGGCAGCAATGCGTGAGTTTGCAAAAGCCGGGGTGCTGGTTGGATTCTGTGGCGGCGGTGGCACACCTTTATTTGCCGCTAATGAAGTGGAGGTGGACGTCTCTTGGTTAACCTCGCAAAGCGAATATCGGCCTACCGAATATTTACAGCACTGGGTCAGCTTCTGGTTTGATGATGACAAGCGCCTGGCGGCGGCTATTGCTTTTCAACGGCAGCGTATCGTTCAGATACGTACTCATTGGCTTTCGGCACGTATGCAGCGCGAACAAGGATTCGACATCGATGCGGCACGTCTTAATCCGGTGTTGGACAATTTTATGCAGCGTTTGTCCTCCTGCCAAAATAGCAACGATGTCTTGGTGCAAGAAGCCGTTATGACCAAAGCGCTCTATAAACTGGCGGCCAACAGTGTGAATTACGGTGAGTTCAACAGAGCTAAGCGCGGCGGTGGGGTCGATACCGCTAACCGGTTTTTGGACCATGGTAATTATCTGGCGTATGGACTTGGCGCAACGGCAGCTTGGGTTATCGGCTTGCCGCATGGGCTGTCAATACTGCATGGCAAAACTCGTCGTGGTGGTTTGGTATTTGATATCGCCGATCTGATTAAAGATGCTTTGATTCTGCCGCAGGCCTTTGTTGCCGCCATGGCCGGAGAAGATGAGCAGGAATTTCGCCAGCGCTGTCTGCGTGGATTTCAGCAAGCGGATGCGTTGGATGTAATGATTGATACCCTCAAGGAAACGGCAGAAAGCTTGTCGTCAGTGGGCAAATGAATATTTTGCTGATTGCCCAATGCAATAAAAAGGCATTGGTAGAGACTCGCCGCATCCTGGACCAGTTCGCCGAGCGTAAAGGTGATAGAACCTGGCAAACTGCGATCACGCTGGAAGGGTTGAATACGCTGAGAAAACTGCTGCGTAAAACCGCCAGGCGCAATACTGCGGTGGCTTGTCACTGGATAAAAGGCGGCAATCAGACCGAACTGCTATGGATAGTGGGCAATTTACGGCGTTTTAACTCCGAGGGTTCGGTGCCGACCAATACCACTGAGCGCGATGTGCTCCGTAGCAAGGATGAAAATAGCTGGCATAGCGTAGAAGCGATTGCATTGATGGCGGGGATCGCCGGGCTTTTTCATGATTTCGGCAAGGCCAACCTTTTATTCCAGAATGGATTACGCGGCGAAGGGAAATATTTTCAACCCTATCGGCATGAGTGGGTTTCATTGAGGTTGTTTTGTGCCTGGGTAGGAGAACGGAGCGATAAACAATGGTTAGCGGCGCTGGCAGCGATCGACAAGAGCGATGAAAGCCAAATGTTAACTACCCTGATCAAGGACTCCGTTGACGTTTCTACTAATCCATTTCTCTCTTTGCCACCGCTGGCAACAACCATTGCCTGGTTGATTGTCTCCCATCACCGTTTGCCTGCTTACCCTAAAATGGAGCAGGGAAGTGGGAACCCGCCAGAATTAAAGGATATGGACGGCTGGCTAACGACACAATTAGTTGCAGAGTGGAACTCAACGAATAGCCTAATTGAAGGTTGGACAGTTGAAGAACGCCGTGCAGTATGGGGTTTCCCGCATGGCACACCAATGCGCAGTGCTATCTGGCGGGAAAAAGCGCACAAATTTGCCCAACGTGCGTTGCAATTATCCTCACTGATGCAATTTGGCGTATTGGACCAACGTTTCACCAGTCATATGGCGCGTTTGGTGCTGATGCTGGCAGATCATCACTATTCATCCTTAGCGCCGACGGAAGGCTGGCAAGATGCCGCTTATCAAGCATATGCCAATACCGATCGTCAAACGGGTGGGTTGAAGCAACAACTGGATGAGCACAATATCGGGGTGGGGCAGAATGCGTTGTTATTGGGGCGTAGCTTGCCGCATATCCGGACCACGTTACCGGCGATCACACGTCATAAAGGTTTCAAACAGCGCAGTAAGACAGATCAATTCCGTTGGCAGGATAGAGCTTATGATCTTGCATGTGCCGTTCGTGAACGTTCGGTTAAGCAAGGCTTCTTTGGCGTTAATATGGCTTCTACGGGCTGTGGCAAAACGTTTGCCAATGCGCGAATTATGTATGGCTTGGCCGATGAAAAGTCAGGCTGCCGTTTTTCCGTTGCTTTGGGGCTACGCACCTTAACCTTGCAGACCGGCGATGCGCTTAAAACCAGGTTAATGTTGGAAGATGACGATCTGGCCGTATTGGTGGGTTCCGCCGCCGTGCGGGAACTGCATCAACTCAATAATGATAAAGCTGAACTGCGCGGTACAGGCAGCGCTTCGGCAGAGGCGCTGTTCGCCGAACATCATTACGTCAGCTACGGTGGCAGTCTGGACGATGGGCGCTTAAGTCGTTGGCTACAAGATAGTGGCAACTTGCACAAACTGTTGAGTGCGCCGGTATTGGTGACCACTATCGACCATTTGATCGGTGCGACTGAAGGTGTGCGCGGTGGCAAGCAAATCGCACCGATGTTGCGCCTGCTGACTGCCGATCTGGTGTTGGATGAACCGGACGATTTTGATATTGCCGATTTGCCCGCGTTATGCCGCCTGGTCAACTGGGCGGGAATGTTAGGTTCGCGCGTGCTGCTCTCTTCCGCCACTTTGCCGCCTGCGCTGGTTCAGGCGTTGTTTAATGCATATAAAGCGGGACGGGCGGATTATCAGCAAGTGTGCGGCCAGCCAGAGACGCCATTAAATATCTGTTGCGCCTGGTTTGATGAGAACGATGCCGTAGCGCACGATGTACAAGGTGCGAAAGAGTTTAAAGCTGCGCATGAGGCATTTATCGCGCAGCGGGTGGCAAAACTGCAAAACGTCGCAGTTTTGCGCCGTGCACAGTTGATTAAGGTGCAACCAGTAAACCAGCGGAAAAGCACAGTACTGGATAGCGTGGCGGAAACACTATTGGTCGCCATGCGGCAGTTGCATGCGCTTCATCATCAAGAACATCCCGAGGGTAAAACCGTGTCGTTGGGGGTGATCCGCATGGCAAATATTAATCCTTTGGTGGCGGTAACTCAGCGGTTATTACGCATGTCAGCGCCAGAGAATACGAGAGTCCATTACTGTGTTTATCACAGCCAACATCCACTGGCGATGCGTTCACATATCGAGCGGCGGCTGGATGAAACTCTGACGCGCTATTGCGAAACGGCACTGTGGCAAATCACGGAAATCAAACATGCATTGGCGAATTATCCTGAGCAGCATCATCTGTTTGTGGTACTGGCGACATCTGTTGCCGAAGTTGGCCGCGATCATGATTACGATTGGGCCATTGCTGAACCGAGTTCAATGCGCTCGTTGATCCAATTGGCAGGGCGTATCCAGCGTCACCGGCAGAAGCCTTGTACGTCGCCAAACCTGCATATTCTGCAAAAAAACGTGAGGGCGTTGCAGGGGAATAAACCGGCTTATTATCGGCCAGGATTTGAGTCTGAGAAATACCGGCTTCAGCTCAACAGCCACGACTTGGCGGAGATTTTACAGCCAGCGCAATATGAAACGATCAGTGCCATTCCCCGAGTACAGGAATCTTTGAAACTGAGAGCCCATGACAATTTGGTCGATCTGGAGCATGCCTGTTTACGCAGCGTGTTGCAGGGACGACAGGATCTTGAGGAGAAATATTACGCCGCTATTTGGTGGCGCAAACAGGCCACTTGGTGCGCGGAGCAGCAGCGGGTGAGCCCATTTCGGCAATCTACTGAGGAAGAGTCGCATTATCTGTGGATGGAAGATGAAGTGGATAGGCCGCGCTTTAAATTCCCGGATATTGTCCCTGGTCGGTGGAAGCTCAGCGATAACTTTCGCGAGATTGAGGTTACTTTCGCCAAGGGCGTTGGTGCCTGGCTCACTGAGGACTACCCCACAATTTACCAAGAGCTGGCCGATAAGCTGGGGATGGAGTTATCAGAGGTGAGTCAGAAATTCGGTGAGATCAATCTACGAAAAAACAAGGCAGATCAATGGCATTTCCACCCGCTTTTGGGGGTATTTGGCGCACTCGAATGAGTGCGCCGCTGCCTGTACGGCAGTTTACTCTGTAGAACATATTTCTAAGCTGCCTATACGGCAGTTGGGTGATGGTAAACGGCTAAAAAAACAAATACCAGAACTTCTGAATTTTGTTGTAGTACATAGGATGAATTTTTCGTAAGATGCTTCCAATCACATGTGTATTCCTGACTGGGGTATCAAAATGAAACAAGGATGGATGGCCAAGGCTTGCAGGGCAATACAACTAGTTACTATCTGTGTTGTTTGCATAAATCCACTGATTTATGGTGAGGAGGGCAAGTCTTTATCAATCGAGGAGACGAGGGCAGTCTCTATCTTCACCATTAATATCAATATATAACCATGCTCCGGTTCTTTCGTCGAACCGGAAAGGCAAGGAGCGTTAGATGGCTGATAACGGATTAACCGCTTTAATTGTTGAATATATAGCCAGCCGCAAGCAGCCCAAGTTGGAGGTGCTGGAGAAAGAGACGGCAAAAAAATTGGCGGGGCTGACTGACCCCGAAGAGATCGCAGTTGCTAAACAAACGGCATTAGAGCAAAGGCAGGAGCTGGAGAAAAACTACGCACCACGCAATTGGCTGACCGATGCCGCAGGCCGTGCTGGGCAAGTCAGTTTGGTGACCCATGCGCTGAAATTTACCCACAGCGATGCCAAGGGCAGCAGTATTTTCAGCCCGGGTCTGTTGGAGCAGACAACAAACACTCTTTCTACCGCTTCATTATCACAGCCTGCTGTTGATGCTGTCGGCAATGCGGCGGCGTTGGACGTGGCAAAGTTGCTACAGTTGGAATATGAAGGCGAGTCGCTGATTGCCTGTTTAAGCCGTGATAACCCCGCGCCGTTGCAGGAACTGGCAGAAAACCCGCAACAGCTGGAACAGTGGGTCGTAGGATTCAAGCAAGTTTTGGCCAATAAACATCTCTCTTCTCACACCTTGGCCAAGCAGATCTATTTCCCGATAGGGCCGGGCGAATACCATTTGCTAAGTCCGTTGTTCTCTTCATCACTGGCTCATGCAATGCACAGCCGCATCAGCAAAGCGCGTTTTAGCGATACCTCCAAAGAGATTTACCAAGCCTTCAAAGCAGGTGAATGGCACCCTGAGCCACGTGTGATTTACCCAAAAACGGCTGTGGTAAACATGGGCGGTACCAAGCCGCAAAATATTTCCTATCTCAACAGCGTACGTGGTGGTCGGACTTGGTTGCTGCCTTGCGCGGCTCCGGTTTGGCAAAGCCAAAATAAGCCACCGCTAAACCAAAGCTCTATTTTCCAAGAGCGTAAAACATTCTCTGCGATGGCTAGAGACGCGGTGTGGCAGTTGAAGCAATACCTGCGCAGCCTTAACCCGCAGGATCGAAATACAGAGATCCGCCAGCAGCGTGCTGCCTATGTGGATGAGATTATCGATACTTTGTTCAGCTATGTGGCCGGGATCCAAAATAGGGAAGATTGGCAACGCTGGAGCATGGAAGAAGAGTGCCAACTGTCGCGTGCGCAGCAGTTGTGGCTTGATCCATGGCGGATGAAGGATGATAAAGACTTCCAGTTTGAGCGTGAAGGTGGGGATTGGAAAAAGGAAATCGCTATCGACTTCGGCGTCTGGCTCAATCACCAGTTAAAAACCGAAGAGATGAAGTTTAGCGAGGTTGAACGCCGCGAATGGTCAACCACGTCTTTGTTCAAACGTCGCCTGCGGGAGTTCGAACAAGAATTTAAGGAGGACTTCGCATGAGTACGTTGATCGTATTACGTCACGTCCGGGTGGAGAACGCCAATGCCGTTGCCGGGCTGACCTATGGTTTCCCTGCCATCACTCATTTTCTCGGTTACAGCCATGCTTTATCCCGCAAATTGCAGCAGAGCCACGGTTTAACCTTGGCAAACTGCGGTGTAGTTTGCCATCAGCAACAGCTCCATGCGTATTCCTCTGGGCGTGATTATGCTTTTGCCTTGACGCGCAACCCATTGACGAAAGAAGCGAAAACGGCAGCGTTCAATGAAGAAGGGCGGATGCATATCACGGTTTCGTTATTGATGGAATGCCACGGCACCATAGTTAACGGCGATCAAGGCGCTAAAGCATTGGAAGCACACCTTGCAGAAGTGTGTCCAACTCAGCGCTTGGCCGGTGGGGTGATCACCGACATTGGCGCGATTAAGGTGATGGGAACTCCTGAAAAACCAGAGGATCTGCGTAAGTTGATGCGCCGTCTGTTACCCGGGTTTGCCTTGCTCGATCGCTCCGAGTTATTGGCCAATCATTATCAAACGTTGCGTGAGAGTAACCCACAGGCAGAGCTAATTGATGCGTGGTTAGACTTTGCGGCGCTGAAATATCAGGCGCAAGATGAACAAGATCCTCAATGGTGCTATCAGCCAAAACCTGCTGCTGGTTACTTGGTGCCGCTTCAGACTGGATATCGTGCGATCTCTCAACTGTATGCGCCGGGTGAGGTCGAGAAATCACGTGATCCAACAACGCCTTTTCGTTTTGCCGAACCTGTCTATGGCATTGGCGAGTGGCGCAGCCTACACCGCATTACCGATCTGAATCAGTTGTTATGGCAATACCATCATCAAGGCGATGACTACCTCTGCCGCACTGCGGCGCCAGTCATCACGGAAGACTATCAATATAACGAAGAAGATTAACTTAAAGGATTATTCATATGGCTACTGTAAAGACTGCATCCGTCCTGGCTTTCGAACGTAAATTGGCAAACTCTGATGCAATTATGTATGCCGGTAACTGGCAACAACCTGAGTGGACGCCGATTGCGATCCAAGAAAAAGCAGTACGTGGTACTATTTCCAACCGTCTGAAAAATGCTATCGCCAGCGATCCGGCCAAGCTGGATGCCGAGATCCAAAAGCCCAACTTGCAGCGCGTAGATGTTGCTGCATTACCGTTCGACACTGATACCTTAAAAGTCAGCTTTACCCTGCGTGTGTTGGGTAATTTGTCGCAGCCTTCGGTATGCAACGATCAGGCTTACCAAGCCGAATTGGCGAAGGTGATCCAAGGTTATGTCAAAGAGCATGGTTTCAAAGAACTGGCAGGACGTTATGCTGAGAACCTGGCAAATGGCCGCTTCCTGTGGCGCAACCGTGTCGGTGCCGATGAGATTGCTATTACTGTAAAGGGGAAAGAGAAAACCTGGCAATTTAACGCCAGTGATTACAGCCTGCGTACGTTTAGTCAACCGAAAGGCGATTTAGCGGAGTTGGCAAAGGAAATTGAGCAAGGCTTGGCAGGGGACAGCTTTGCTTTCTTTAGCGTGGAAGCTTGTGTGCGATTGGGTAAAGGACAAGAGATTTTCCCATCGCAGGAACTGGTGTTGGATAGCAACAGTAAGAAAAGTAAGGTGCTGTACCAGGTGGGTGATATTGCCGCCATGCACTCACAAAAAATCGGTAATGCGTTGCGTACTGTTGATAGCTGGTACCCAGACGCGAGTGAGTTGGCATTAGGACCAATTGCGGTGGAACCTTATGGCTCAGTGACTAGCCGGGGGCAAGCCTATCGGCAGCCGAAACAAAAAATGGATTTTTATACGCTCTTGGATAATTGGGTGACCAAAGGGAAGGTGCCAGAAGTGGAGCAACAACACTATGTCATGGCCATTCTGATCCGTGGCGGCGTATTTGGCGAGAAAGGCGAATAAAGGGGCGACGTATGGATCATTACCTTGAGATTCGCGTGCTGCCGGATCCGGAGTTCACGACGACGGTATTACTGGAAGCACTCTTTGCCAAGCTGCATAGGGCATTGGGTGCTGCTGGGCAGGGAAAAATAGGTGTCAGTTTTCCCTCTGCCGGTAAAACACTGGGCGATAGGTTAAGGTTACATGGCCCTTTAGTGGTGCTTACGGCCTTTGAGACTTTACCTTGGCGTAAAGGGCTACGGGATTACACGGAATGTGGCGAAATTCTGCCGGTACCTGCCAATGTGAAATACCGTACAGTGCGACGCGTGCAGATCAAAAGCAGCGCCGAGCGATTACGCCGCCGTTCTGTTCGCAAGGGATGGCTAACTGAAGAAGAGGCTCGGCTGCGTATTCCTGACTCCGTTGAGGAACGCTCAGCGTTGCCATTTATCCGTTTAAAAAGTTTATCCAGCGAGCAAACCTTTTTGTTGTTTATCGAGCAAGGCAAGATCCGCGATAACGCAACAGAGGGGATATTTAATGCTTATGGTTTAAGCGCGACGGCAACCATCCCGTGGTTTTAATCCTGATTTAATGGCTGATTCTAACCTGTTGATTTATAAGGTTGGGTTCAGCCATGAATAGCTGTGGCATGACATCGGCAAGAGCTGAACAGAAAAAACACCAACATCCACCAGGTATGAATATTAT
The DNA here is from genome assembly GCF_050434425.1 of Serratia sp. 2723. Classification (NCBI taxonomy): domain Bacteria; kingdom Pseudomonadati; phylum Pseudomonadota; class Gammaproteobacteria; order Enterobacterales; family Yersiniaceae; genus Serratia; species Serratia sp. 2723. The sequence continues at coordinate 351,294 of NZ_JBNDIN010000005.1, read as the reverse complement.
TACGAGCAGTCATCCATACTGAAACGGCGTAAGTGCTACTTGCAGCTATTTTAATCAAAGACATTGATATTTATTCCTTTAGACACAACTAGTTCACCAATGTGGCAAGTTGGCTATTGGATAATCTTGGTCTCGCGGTAGGAGACGATAAAGCTGCAATATAAGGGAGTATTTGGCCGGCTAAGTTAACATTGGTGGTCTGATTTATGGTTTTTAGCCACTTCAAAATAGCGCAGACTAAGGATTACTCGCAAAAGGCCGAGAGTTGCATATTGGGGGAGCGCAGCTAAACAGGAAGGTTTGCAACCTCTAATACGGCAGGCATTACCTACCGCTTCAATTCACTGTAGTGCGGGTAGGGTAGAAATATGACTTATCAGCGATTTTTGTGAACTGATACCTTCGTAATCATTTTACGAAGGTATGCCCACCTCTGGAATGAGTTGTGTCCTGCTGACCCTTAATTTCCGAGCAATTTGTAACTCATTGATTTAAAACACTGAGAAAGGAACGGGTAAAAAAAGGGTTTTCTGATAAATATCAAGATTATTGTTTGATTAACAGTAGATTAGCGATAGGATACAACAGTTCACTGCCGTACAGGCAGCTTAGAAACAGGTAACCGCGTAGCTATAGCTGAGGTGTGGGTTCACTGCCGTACAGGCAGCTTAGAAAAAGTCGAAAACCAGTTCCTAGAATACGTTCCAGTTCACTGCCGTACAGGCAGCTTAGAAATACAAAACCCGGAAACCAGACACCAGCCGCTAGTTCACTGCCGTACAGGCAGCTTAGAAAATCAAGCATGAGCGGGAAGCGCAAGGTAAAGAGTTCACTGCCGTACAGGCAGCTTAGAAATTATGATATTGACGGTGTGCAATTTGATGATTGTTCACTGCCGTACAGGCAGCTTAGAAAGTTTAGCCCATATGTTTCATCTAATTCTTTCAGTTCACTGCCGTACAGGCAGCTTAGAAAATCAACGGCAGCCAATACCACACTACCGTGTAGTTCACTGCCGTACAGGCAGCTTAGAAACTGAAAAGGGAGTTCCATAGACCATTTCACTGGTTCACTGCCGTACAGGCAGCTTAGAAATTGAAATTGTTGTATTCATTCTCAAGGTATTTGTTCACTGCCGTACAGGCAGCTTAGAAAATTGACCTTATAAGCCCTCAGCGCATACTTTTGTTCACTGCCGTACAGGCAGCTTAGAAATGGCCAACAGTAGTAAAGCTGGCAAGCGCTGGGTTCACTGCCGTACAGGCAGCTTAGAAATCAATCGCAATGTCACAAGGTGGGGACTTCCTGTTCACTGCCGTACAGGCAGCTTAGAAACGCTTATTAATCTCAAAATCACTTAGTTCGGTGTTCACTGCCGTACAGGCAGCTAAACATTAACCTGGAGAGCGGGGGTATCGCGAGAAGAACTCAATCTTCGCGTTTACGAAAGTAATGTCCACAGTGGGGGCAAATCAGCGTGACGTTTTTTTTCACCTTACTGCGATTTTGCGGCGAACTTTTTGCACATTCAGGGCAAGTGACGTCGACAGGGGCATCACCGAAAAGCTTAAAGGCATCAAAGAAAGACATCTTTTTCACCGGGTAGAGGTAGGAGGAGTTCAGTGTACCTTTATCGCTCGGTGATAGCTCTACATAGATTGATAAACCATTGGTAGGGACGTGGGGATGGGGCCGTGCGCCAAAAAGGTGCTAACCAGTAAGGGAAGGGAGAGGACAAGAAAAAAGCCCCGCAAAAGATGCGGGGCAAACACAACAACACCAGGGAAATCGTTGATGACTAATCTGCTATTACTATATGTTTTTTGAGACGAGAGTTCATCAATAAATTGCTGCATCATTGCAACATTATAGTTAATTAATTTGTATGTATTTTGGTTTGTTTATACGTTTTGTGAATTTGTTCGTTATTTGTGAGTAATAAGTCAGCATGGCGGTTATTTTCTGTTGAATTGATGGCTTGGGGGATGGTTTCTTGTTCCATCACCCCGTTCCAAACGGAATGTGACTTGAATCACATCGGGCAGATCCCCTATATTCCCCACCCATAAAGATGTTGTCGTATTGCGATGCAGCGGCGCAGAGATTTTACATTTATCCGGAGTTGTTGATGGAGTTAACTACGCTTTTGCTTTACGTGATTGCCGTCAGTGCGGTGATGGTGACGCCTGGCCCTTCCATGCTGTTGGCGCTAAACAATGGCGCAACCCACGGTATGCGTATTGCCAGTTACGGTTTTCTGGGGGCGGTGTTGGCCGATTTGTTGCTTATCGGTGCCGTCGGTTGCGGACTAGGGGCGTTGTTGCAGGCTTCTGAGCAGCTGTTTGCCGTGGTGAAGTGGGGCGGTGCGTTATATCTGGTCTACCTGGCCTGGGTGCTGTGGCGAGCACCGGTAAAGGCTTTGGCGGTAAGCGCCAGCCCCGCCGCTGCGACCGGGAAAACGGCATTCCTGCGTTCCCTGATGGTTGGTTTGTCCAATCCGAAGGGCCTGCTGTTTTTCTCGGCCTTTCTGCCGCAGTTTATTCAGCCAGAAAAATCGCTCGCTATGCAATACCTGATTCTGGCACTGGTCAGCGCGATAATCGACTGTGTGATGATGACGATCTATGCTTACGGCGGTCGCCATGCAATGCGTAAATTCTCTGCGAACGTGATGCGCTGGGTAAACCGTAGCTGTGCCGGCATGCTGGGCGTACTGGCCGTGGGTGTCGCGCTTTATCGGCGTAGCGATGTGAGTTAGAGCCTATCGGTTATATCAGCGGGCGCAGCATGTGGCGCCCCTATTTGGCGAAAAAGCCTACAGTTTCAGAGAGCTGACAAGCTCTCTTTTTAATAGGTGACTGCCTGTGTTAACAAAAGAGGAAAGCTTGGACATATTGCCTGCCGACAGGTCTGCAGTTAACTCGCAGACCGCATTGTTCCACGTCATAGTGGTATGGTTCGCATCTGATTGGTAGTAGTGCTGATAGATGTGAAATATATGCACAACGCTAGTCACCGCTAATATAATCACCAGTGCAATTAAAACGTAGGTTATTTTAACCTTGCTCAGAAAGTTATTTTTCTTTTTACTGGGTAATTCAGGTTGATTCTGATTAATTGAGATCTCTTCAATGGCCACATTATCGGCTATTCTTAACCCTACTTTTGGTATGGTTTCTATAATGTTTTTATCAATACCCATACTTTTGATGATCCGACGTAGCGTGCTCAGGCATTGGTTGAGATTATTATTGCTGGCCTGTAGACCGTAATCATCCCATACCCTTTGCAGAAGCACTTCTCTCTCAACAATTTCTCCTTTATTTTTAATAAGAAAGGAGAAAAGTCGAGCTGCAGCGGAGGAGATGGTGACGATTTCTTCCTGAAGTTCCTGATGATAAAAACCGACGCTATTCGGGCAGAAAAGGACATCTCCTTCGATGAGATATTGGGGCTTAGTCATGATGATTCACTCCATGTCAGACAGTATGATTAACTTAATTAACATTAATCCTGAGTCTTATAATATTGTTTTTTGGGCTGTGGGGCAACAAATAAACAATATAAAATATAGAATAATCAACAAACTTTAGTTTAAAACACGCTCTAATTAGAGATGGTAGTTATTAATATTAAGTGAATAGACTGTAAATTATTAATTGGCACTTAATAAAAATTAATGCCGCTAACTTACTGATAATTTTGCCAAACAAAGGTTCTAACTAGCCCGATCACTAAGAATCAGCCTAGTTAGAAAAATGTATCAATTTAAGCAGCAGGTTGGTGCTGAGACAGCGTTACATTAAACCCCAATTCGATCGCGCAGGGTGTAGTAGGCAGCGCCAATGGCGGTGAAGGGGATTTGCAGATTACGGCCGCCAAAGAACGGCAGGTGTGGCAGTTTGGCAAAGGCGTCAAAACGTTCTGCATCGCCACGCATCAGCTCTGCTATTAGCTTGCCCGCCAGATGGGTGCAGGTCACGCCGTGCCCGCTGTAGCCTTGCATGTAGTAGACATTGTTTTCCAACCGGCCAAACTGCGGCATGCGCGAGAGCGTCAGCAAGAAATTCCCGGTCCAGCGGTAATCAAGGCGTACGCCTTTCAACTGTGGGAAGGTTTTCAGCAGTTTAGGGCGGATCAGGTTGTCGATATCATCCGGATCGCGGGCGCCATAGACCACGCCACCGCCGTACAGCAGCCGGTTATCGGCGGTTAAACGATAATAATCCAGCAGGTAATTGCAATCTTCCACGCAATAGTTTTGTGGGATCAGTGAGGCCGCCACTTCTGGAGCCAAGGGCTCGGTGGTGACCACTTGAGTCCCGCACGGCATACTGCGTTTGGCCAGCCTTGGTTCCAGTTTATCGCCCAGGTAGGCATTCCCGGCTACGATCACGTAACGAGCGGTGACTTGGCCGTTGGCGGTGCTGACCAGCGCTGGCTCTCCGTGACGGATATGGGTGACTGCGGACTGTTCGAAGATCCGCCCTCCTTGCAGGCGGATGGCCTCGGCCTCGCCCAATGCCAGGTTGAGCGGGTGGATATGGCCGCCGCTGTGATCGAGCAATGCGCCAACATAACGATCGCTGCTGACCTCCTGGCGGATACGGTCGGCATCCAGCAGTTCAAGTTGCGTATTACCGTAACGTTCCCAGTGCTGCTTTTGTTCGATCAGCGCGTGATACTGCTTATTGTTAAGCGCGGCGAAGATCCCGCCGGGGCGATAGTCACAGTCAATGGCATAGCGCTTGATGCGGCTGCGGATAATCTCTGCGCCTTCAAACATCATGCTACCCAGCAGCTTGGCGCTTTCTGCACCGTAACGGCTTTCGATCACGTCGATGTCGCGGCTGTAGGAGTTGACCAGTTGGCCACCGTTGCGGCCGCTGGCACCAAAGCCGATGCGGGCAGACTCCAGCACCACCACATTATAACCGGCTTCGACCAGAAACAGTGCCGATGACAGGCCGGTGTAGCCGCCCCCCACGATACAGACGTCACAGTCGATCGATTCATTCAACTGCGGATAAGGCTGATGGTCATTGGCCGTTGCCGCATAGTAGCTTTTTACGTGTTCAGTCATCATCAATTCCTTATTCCAGTGAAATCCAGGTGGTTTTCAGTTCGGTAAATTTATCCAGCGCATGCAGCGACTTATCGCGGCCGTTGCCACTTTGCTTGTAGCCGCCGAACGGCACGGTCATATCGCCGTCGTTGTAGTTGTTGACGAACACGGTGCCCGCTTTCAATTGGCGAGCCATGCGGTGTGCGCGTGACAGATCGCGGGTCCAGACGGCTGCACCTAGCCCGTAGTCGCTGTCGTTGGCCAATGCGAGTGCCTGTTGCTCACCGTTGAAGGTAGTGACGGCCAATACCGGGCCAAATATCTCGTCCCGCGCGACGTGCATCGCGTTATCCACCTGAGTGAGAATGGTGGGGCCGAGATAGCCGTGATGATCGCTTTGCGGATGAACTCTCCCATCAAGGAACAGCGAGGCTCCCTGGCTCAAACCCTGCTCGATGTAGCTGGTGACTTTTTCACAGTGCTGTTGGTCGATCAGCGTACCCATAAGCGTTTGCGGATCGAGCGGGTTGCCCGGTGTGAAGGCCGCTGCATGTCGCTGCAATGCCAGTAAAAAGGCCTGCTGAATACTTTCCTCTACCAGCAGGCGCGTACCGGCAATGCACACCTGGCCCTGGTTATAGAAGATCCCGGCCGCCGCGCCCTGCGCCGCCTTATCCAGGTCCGGGCAGTCGGCGAAGATAATGTTGGCACTCTTGCCACCGGCCTCCAGCCACACGCGTTTCAGGTTGGATTCACCGGCGTACTTCATCAACTGCTTGGCCACCAGGGTGGAGCCGGTAAAGGCGAGAGCATCAACGTCGTTATGCAGTGCCAGCGCCTTGCCTGCATCGTGGCCGAAACCAGGAATAATGTTCAGGACACCATCCGGCAACCCTGCCTGCTGCGCCAAAGCGCCAAGATAAACCGCCGTGAGCGGTGATTTTTCCGAGGGTTTCAGCACCACGCTGTTACCGGCTGCCAGCGCCGGGCCTAACTTCCAGCAGGCTAACAGCAGCGGAAAGTTCCACGGCACGATGGCACCCACCACACCGATTGGCTCCCGCTGGATCAGGGCGAGCGCATCATGGCCGGTTGGGGCTATTTCGCCATACACCTTGTCGATAGCTTCGGCGTACCAGCGGATACAGCGGATCGCCCCTGGAATATCATCGCGCAGGCTGTGGCGAATGGGTTTGCCGGTATCTAACGTTTCCAACAGCGCTAACTGCTCGCTGTGCTCTTCCATCAGGCTGGCGAGTTTGAACAACGTCGCCTTGCGTTTGGCAGGGGAGGCTTGCGACCAGTCACCGCGTTCAAATACCTCCCGAGCCGCCTTGACGGCCAAATCGATATCGATGTGACTGCCACGGGCCATCTGCACCAGTTCACGAACCTCGGCTGGATCCTGAATGCTAAAGGTTTCCCCTTCGGCCGCCGTGAGGTAGTGGCCATTGATAAACAGCCGGTTCTCAATCTTCAGGGCCTGTGCCCGTTGTTGCCAATATTCCAGGTGGTGGAAGTCCATACCTTGCTCCGTTAATCAGAATGTCGTCGGCGTATGTGCGCTGATAATTCGGCAAATGCGCGCCGAGGTGTTGCTGAAACTATGGGGGATCGCGGTGTTGATGGCGTAGCTCTGGCCTGCCCGTAGGTGATAGCTTTGCCCGTTGACCTGCAGCATCACTTCGCCTTCCAGCAGGGTGCCAATCTCTTCCCCCTGATGTTTAAGCCGTTCACCGGTGGTGGTGCCCGGATCGTAGGTTTCGATCATCATTGCCAGGGTGCGGTCGGGATCGCCGTTGTGGATCAGCTTCATCGAAACCCCCTGGCTGCCGATTTCGATCAGATGGTCATGGTCGATTACAATCTGCGGCTCATGCGGCTGTTCCGGTTCGGTAAAGAAAGCCGATAGCGACAGTCCATACACCGTCAGCAGCTTTTGCAGCGTACTGATGGCCGGGCTGACCTTGTCCTGTTCAATAGTGCTGATGGCGCTGTGCGTTAAGCCAGACAGTTCGGCTACCCGGCGCTGTGATAGCCCTAACTGCTGGCGGATCTGCGATAAGCGTTTCCCCGGTGCCAAGCTGACGTCGCTCATAGGCGTTTTTCCTTTTGGTAGTTTTGGCAGGCGTTAATAAATCCCTCAAACAGCAGGCGGGACAGGGCGTATTCATCGCTGTTCCATTCAGGATGCCATTGCACCCCTAAGGCAAAGGGCTGATCGCGAATGCTGAGGGCTTCCACCAGGCCGTCGGCGGCATAGGCTTCAACACGCACGCTTGGGCCGAGGGTTTTGGCCCCTTGGCCGTGCAGGGAATTCACCCAGAATCGGTGGCAATCCGGCAGCAGCTGTGTCAGCAACCCTCCGTCCTGTACGGTCACTTCGTGAGCAGGGGCATACTGCTGTTCCAGCGGCAGTTCATGATCTTCACGGTGTTCGAGCAGTTCTGGTTGCTCATATAAACGGCGGTGCAGCGTGCCTTGAGTCGCAACCACCAGTTCTTGCATACCGCGGCAAATGGCGAAAAGGGGGATGCGCCTGCTCAGTGCCAGGCCAATCAGCGCCAGGCTCAATTCATCGCGCCCAGGATCGGCGTCAGGCTCATCGCCGTTTTCACCATAAAGGTGCGGCTGCACATTACTGGGGCTGCCCGGCAGCAGGATGCCGTCGAGGTGGGGCAGCAACTCTGCCAGCATTTCCGGCTCTGCCAGCGCGTGCGGCAGGGCAATCGGTAATCCTCCGGCAGCTAACACTGCATTCAGGTACTTTTCTTGCAAGGTCTGGGTGAGGTGCTGGTTTAACCTATACCTGCACATTACGACGCCGACGATTGGTCTGTTAAATATATTGCCCATACTATCCCCTCAGGTTGTTCGAAATTATGACCGATAAGCCGTTTAATCGCCTTTTTTGTTCAATATTCACTAAATCTAGCAGTCGAATGGGCAATATTCAAACCAAAATTAACACTTGCAAAACATTTTTGTTGCATCTATGTTTCATTGGTGGACATTATATTGAGCAAGATGGTCAATAAACATCGAAGCCAATAAGTGTGAGAACCACAGAGCAAACACAACGGCGGGTGAAACATGCAAACCAACATCGTAGAAGTCGAAAACTTTGTGCAACACAATGAAGAAAGGCGAAGTAGCACGTTCCAGCGCGAAGTGAAGAAGTATCTGGAACGTTATCCGTTAACCCAGCATATCGACGTATTGCTGACCGATCTCAACGGCAGCTTCCGCGGCAAGCGCATCCCGGTGAGCGGGCTGGGTAAACTGGAGAAGGGCTGTTACTTCCCGGCCTCGGTGTTCGCGATGGATATTCTTGGCAACGTGGTGGAAGAGGCGGGTTTGGGGCAGGAACTGGGTGAGCCGGACCATATTTGTGTGCCGGTAGCCGGAACCCTGACGCCATCGGCGGCCGATCCGCAATATCTGGGCCAGGTACTGCTCACCATGCTGGATGAAGATGGTACTCCCTTTGACGTTGAACCGCGCAATGTGCTGAACCGAGTGTGGCAGCGTTTGCGTCAGCGCGGGTTATTCCCCGTAGTAGCGGTAGAGTTGGAGTTCTATCTCATCGATCGCCAGCGCGATCCGGAAGGCTATTTGCAACCACCTTGTGCTCCCGGTACCCAGGAGCGTAACACCCAGAGCCAGGTCTATTCGGTGGACAACCTCAATCACTTTGCCGACGTGCTGAGCGAGATCGACGAACTGGCTCGCCTGCAAGGGCTTCCGGCCGACGGTGCGGTAGCGGAAGCCTCACCGGGCCAGTTTGAGGTTAACCTGCATCACACCAATGATGTGCTGCAGGCCTGTGACCATGCCCTGGCGTTAAAGCGGCTGATACGCATGGTGGCAGAAAAGCACCATATGCATGCGACCTTTATGGCCAAGCCTTACGAGGAACATGCGGGCAGCGGTATGCATGTGCATATCAGCATGTTGGACAAGCAAGGTAACAACGTCTTTGCCGATGCGGATGGTGAAGACTCGACGCTGTTGAAGCAGGCGCTGGCTGGCATGATCGCCTTGATGCCTGCCTCCATGGCGCTGCTGGCACCCAACGTCAACGCCTACCGCCGCTTCCAGGCAGGGATGTACGTTCCTACCCAGGCATCCTGGGGCCATAACAACCGCACCGTAGCGCTGCGTATTCCCTGTGGCGATCGCGACAGCCACCGCGTGGAGTACCGCGTGGCGGGGGCCGATGCCAACCCTTATCTGGTGATGGCGACCATTCTGGCCGGGATTGTCTACGGCCTCGACACTCAGTTACCGCTGCTTGAGCCAGTGACCGGCAACGGGCTGGAGCAAGAGGGGCTGCCGTTCCCGATCCGTCAGAGCGATGCGCTGTATGAGTTCGAACACCAGCCGGTGCTCAATGCGCTGCTGGGCGAACGTTTCAGCCACGTCTACCTGGCCTGTAAGACCGATGAGCTGGAGCAGTTTGAGCGGCTGATCACCGAAACCGAAATCGAGTGGATGCTGAAAAACGCCTGACGTCCTCAGCCCGATCCTACCGCGCGCCGGCGCATTCCCGCGGGCTACCTGTGGCCTGGCGAGGCCGTGCGCGACGGTGATGATTTTTTCCAACTTGGCGTACAGGACGCCGGTGAGGAATAACCCAATGACGATAAGTGCCATCGACGATAATGGCGCGGGCAAACCGCAACTGCGCAAGACATTGAAACTGTGGCAAGTGGTGATGATGGGCCTGGCCTATCTGACGCCAATGACGGTGTTTGACACCTTCGGTATCGTTTCTGGCGTGACGGATGGGCACGTTCCGACGTCTTATCTGCTGGCATTGGCCGGGGTGCTGTTTACTGCCATCAGCTATGGCAAGCTGGTACGCCAGTTCCCGACTTCTGGCTCGGCTTACACCTACGCACAAAAGGCCATCAACCCGCATGTGGGTTTCCTGGTTGGCTGGTCATCGCTGCTGGATTATCTGTTTTTGCCGATGATCAATACGCTATTGGCCAAAATCTATCTTACGGCCCTGTTCCCAGAGGTTCCGCCGTGGATCTGGGTGGTCGGGTTTGTGATCCTGATCACCGCCATCAACCTGAAAAGCGTCAGCCTGGTGGCAAACTTCAACACCTTGTTTGTGGTGGCGCAGGTGGCAATTATCGTGGTGTTTATTTTCCTGGTGGTACGAGGGTTGCACAATGGCGAAGGGGTTGGTCAGGTGTGGAGTCTGCAACCTTTTATCAGTGAAAACGCCCATCTATTGCCGATCATTACCGGCGCCACCATCCTGTGCTTTTCGTTTCTGGGGTTTGATGCCGTCACTACGCTGTGTGAAGAAACGCCTGATGCCGCCCGTGTGATCCCGCGTGCTATCTTCCTTACCGCACTTTACGGTGGGGTGATCTTCATTACCGTATCGTTCTTTATTCAGCTGTTCTTCCCGACACTGGAGCGTTTCAAACAGCCGGATGCGGCACTGCCAGAAATCGCGCTGTATGTGGGCGGCATGCTGTTCCAGTCAATCTTCCTGTGCGTCACCTTTATCAACACCCTGGCTTCTGGACTGGCTTCCCACGCCAGCGTGTCCAGGCTGCTGTATGTGATGGGGCGCGACAATGTGTTCCCGGAAAAATTCTTTGGTTACGTGCATCCTAAATGGCGCACGCCAGCGCTTAACGTGTTGCTGGTTGGTTTGGTGGCGTTATCGGCCTTATCGTTCAATTTGGTGACGGCGACTGCCCTGATCAACTTTGGCGCGCTGGTGGCCTTTACCTTCGTCAATCTTTCGGTGATCAGTCACTTCTATATTCGTCAAGGGCGCAACAAGAGCTGGAAAGACCGCTTCCATTACCTGATTTTGCCGCTGGTGGGGGCGCTGACGGTAGGGATCTTGTGGTTGAACCTGGAAAAAAGCTCCTTGACCATGGGGCTGCTGTGGGCGGCGCTTGGGTTTGGCTATCTGGCCTATCTTACCCGTCGTTTCCGCCAGCCTCCGCCGCAGTTGGAACGCCAACCTCAGCAGTAAAGATACGGGCGCAGCGCTGCGCCCTTTCTTTTTCCCCTCTAGGGCAGTAGAGTAAAAAAACCGCACAAAAATAACCGATTGGATCCTACGCTAATGCCTCCGTTGTCCGCTTCTCATAAAGCCACCTTGCTCGGCCTGCTGGCCATTGTGTTATGGAGCAGCGTGGTTGGCCTGATCCGCAGCGTCAGCGAAGGGTTGGGGGCGGTCGGTGGGGCGGCGATGATCTACAGCGTGGGCACGTTGTTTCTGCTGGTGGTGATGGGTGCCCCCAAGCTGCGTGAGTTCCGCCGTTCCTATCTGATCCTCGGCAGCCTGCTGTTTGTGCTGTATGAGATCTGCCTCTCGTTATCACTGGGCTATGCCAGCAACCGTATGCAGGCCATTGAGCTGGGGATGATCAACTATCTTTGGCCCTGCTTTACGGTGCTGATGGCCATCCTGTTCAACGGGCAAAAGGCCAAATGGTGGGTGGTGCCTGGCTTGTTGCTCTCCCTGTTCGGTATCGGCTGGATCATGAGTGGCAGCGGCGGTTGGTCACCGGCGCAAATGCTGGCTAACGTGCGCAGCAATCCGTTGAGTTACGGGCTGGCGTTCAGTGGAGCGGTGATTTGGGCCATCTATTGCAACGTGACCAAGAGGATCGCCCAGGGCAAAAACGCGGTAGTGCTGTTTATCTCCCTGACCGCGCTGGCGCTGTGGCTGATTTATCCTTTCAGTAATGAAAGCGGCATGCACTTCAGCCTGCCGGTTGTGGTGGCGTTGCTGTGCGTGGGTTCGGCGATGGGGGCTGGCTATGCCGCTTGGAACGTCGGGATCCTGCATGGCAATATGACGCTGCTGGCGACCGTATCTTACTTTACCCCGGTGCTGTCATCGGTGTTTGCCGCTGTGGTACTCAGCACTGCGCTGACTCTCAACTTCTGGCAGGGGGTGATGATGGTGACGTCAGGATCGCTGATTTGCTGGCGGGCTACCCGCGCCAATTAACGCTTATTTTTGCTTTGGCGAGCAGCAAAGTCATGAATTTCGATCTAATCTCAAGGTAAGTGCTTCGCCAGAAGGAGTGGGAAAATGAGAAAAGATATTCAATTTATTCAGCAGCCAGCGCTAAATGGTCACAGCTTCAGCACCGGCGATATCGTGCGCCTGACCACCTCTAATCTGCCGCATGAGTATCAGTTGGATGTGATGATCCTGCGCCGTGACGATAAGCTGATCCATGGTTCGGTAGTCGTGGCCTCGCCGAAAATCGATATCCCCGTCAGCCAATGGGAAATTGCCACGGGTGATGAGGTGGTATTCCGGCAAGAGAACATTGCCAAGGCCGTACCCGGAGCCCGCTGAAAAAACCAACCGGTTCGCCATGTAAGGGGGGCCGTATACTGGGCCAGCCTGCCACTAAGCCGACATAAGCGTCGGCTTTTTTACGTGCTTTTTCACTCCAGGTTAAAATTTGGTGTCGAACACAAAGACACCAAAAATCGTCGATTGAAAATTTATCGATATGATGAAAATCACATCAAAAATGTTTTGCACTGCAATTTATTTTGAAAAATGAGAACGCAATCGATTACGCAATGATAAAATGCCTAACTGGATCACAGATTATTACAGTGAGTGCTTTCTATAATGCGCACGGCAACCAGTAATAGGTAACCGTTTGTTTACAACAGGCGTCGCCAGACTCATATCATTCTAACGGGCAGGGAATGGCCCACTCAGCATGTGGTATTAAAATGAAGAAAATAGCTCTCGCAGCAGGTGTGCTTCTCTCCGCGTCTTTCAGCCCCGCTTCCATGGCGGCAGAAAGCAAAGACAGCCAGTTTCTGTCAGACTGGTGGCATCAGAGTGTCAACGTAGTAGGCAGCTACCATACCCGCTTCGGGCCGCAGCTGAACAATGACGTGTATCTGGAGTATGAAGCCTTTGCCAAGAAAGACTGGCTGGATTTCTATGGCTATGTGGACGTGCCAAAGTTCTTCGGCACCGGTAACACGCCAAACCGCGGCATCTGGGATAAAGGTTCACCGCTGTTTATGGAGATCGAACCGCGCTTCTCTATCGACAAACTGACCGGCACCAACCTGGGCTTTGGGCCGTTCAAAGAGTGGTATTTTGCCAACAACTACGTTTACGACATGGGGCGTAACAACGCCTCCCGTCAAAGCACCTGGTATATGGGCCTGGGCACCGATATCGAAACCGGTCTGCCGATGAGCCTGTCGATGAACATTTATGCCAAATACCAATGGCAGAACTATGGTGCATCCAACGAGAACAGTTGGGACGGCTATCGCTTCAAGGTGAAATACTTTGTACCGCTGACCGAAATGTGGGGCGGCAACCTGAGCTATATCGGTTTCACCAACTTTGACTTTGACTCCGATCTGGGCAGCGACAACTTCGTAGTGAATGGCCGCCAGGCGCGTACCAGCAACTCTATCGCCTCCAGCCACATTCTGGCGCTGAACTACGATCACTGGCATTACTCCTTTGTGGCGCGTTACTTCCATAACGGTGGTCAATGGCAGGATGGGGTGGATATCGGTACGCCGCAGGGGCCAATCAAGTCTACTGGCTGGGGTTACTACCTGGTTGCCGGTTATAACTTCTGATTTTCCGTGGTATCAGAAACAGGAAACCCCGCGCTGGCGGGGTTTTTTTCATCATTTTAGCTAACTTTCCGCGGGTAAATGTTTAACCGGCATAAACAATTTACCCTTGATAACGTAGCACTCATTGTCGATCCAGTTGAGGATCTGCTCACGGCTGACACCTTCAAATTGTGCATAGCGATAAATATCGCCATTAAAGTGCAGCTGGATGTACTCCATCAGCGTCATGTGCATGGGTATAACTCCTAAACGCCCAGAAATAGCGGTATCGCCATGCCGAGTGGTTGAGGTTCGCAAGGCCTAAAGGTAAATTATCAGCAACAAAACCGCAACGAAAAACACTGAAAAGAGGCGTGTCGGCAGTGAAAAATAGTAAAGGAATTCCCGCATAGGGCGGCGGGAAATAGCGCACTATCATTTATCGATGACATAAGATGGGTTTGAGGTGCAACGAAAAAGAGCAGGTTTACTCATCTTCGCAGCCCACTAAAATTACTGGATGGCTTATTTGGCCGCAAGAAAAATCTACGGAATTCACTCGGATATCATGAGTAGTTTTGAGCATGAACAATTTTTTGTCTTCTAACCACGATCTATTTTTTTATAACTGGCGTGAATGATAGGTCGAGCAGTGACCTGCTGATGAGGCAAAGCGGCTAAACGGGCGCACAATGCGGCGCCCCTACAGAGCGTGGCGAACTTTTACGTGCGGGCGCTGATGTTCTTTTTGAACGTCAGTACCCGGCTACGGCTGGCGATCAGATCGACCTGGTAACCGCGGAAATACAGACAGAACCGATTCAGGCTGGGTCCATCGTTGCTTTCAACCAATATCCTCCCATCTCCCAGCGAACTCAGGGTGCCTGTTTGCACCGCCGGGCCGACCCCGATGTGGATCTGGTTGCCGCAAATTTCGAACGCGGTGCGGTATTGTGGATGATACCAGTGCCCTTGAACCTGTTTGAGACAAACCGTTTCGCTAGCCACCGGCAGAAAGCGGCGTGCAACGTGGCCAACTTCACCTTCTATGGCTTCACCTGTCCACTTAAGACGCATTGGCTGATGGGCCGAGAGCGATACCGCATAACCGTCTTCACTTTGATACAGCGGTTCGTTGCTGCCCAGATAAGCCACGTTGCCCCCTTTAACCTCCAACCAATAGGGTTCCGCCCGGGTGGCGTAGATCCCATCTGGGATCGCCGTGCTGCGTTGGGGCAGCGGTTCACTCAGCAGCGCCGCCATCACCTGTAAAATGATGGCAAAGCTGTCACAATCTTCACGGTTAGCGACCAGCAAAGCACCGGCTTGCCGGTCTGGCGCTAGCAGAAAATAGGTCTTATAACCGGCATGAGAACCGCCGTGGCCCAGTAATGTCAGGCTGCCAAGCGGCGTTCGCGCCAGCCCAAGTCCATAATGGCTGATTTGGCCCTGGCTGAGCCGACGTGGGGCACTGAGCTGCGTCAGAACCTCTTTGCCTGGGCCGCTATTGGCCAGCAGGCATTGCAACCAGCGGGTGAGGGCGTTGGCGCTCCCTGTCAGGCTGCCAGAGGCGGAGAGATGCAAACCGGCGCTGGTCTGCTGCCAACCTTTAGCCGTATGCCAATAGCCAGGAGCTAGCCCAGGCACCACATCAAACCAGCTTTCGGGGGCTTGTAGCTGCACGTCCAGAGGGCGGGCCAGATGTTGCTGAACCAGAGCATCAAAAGCGTACCCTTTAGTCTTCAGCGCCGCCTCTACCAGGCGGTAGCCGGTATTGGTGTAGGCGATCTCACTGCCCGCCGGGTAGTTGAGCCGGGTTAAATCATGGATAAACTCCATCACCGGTTGGGCCTCACTGACGGTGTTGACCGAGATGCCAAGCAGCCCCAGCGTTTGTCGAATATCGGGTAGCCCGCTGGTCATGTCCAAAGCCTGGCCTACCGTCACCTCCGCCAGTTGTCCCTGCAGTTCGGGCAGTAGATTGCCAAGGCGATCGTCAAGCTGCAGGGCGTTGTCGGTGGCATTGAGCGCCAGCGCGGCAAAAATATGTTTGGTGATGGAGGCATAGCGCACCACGGTATCGGCAGTGAAGGGATCGCAGCGTGCCAGATCGGCCAGCCCAGCACACACAACCGCCTGGGTGTTATCTTTGTCAAACAGGGTGATAGCCCCACCGGGTTGGCCTGGGGTTTGCCAACCTGCCAATAGGTGAGCAGCGGCTGCCTGTGCGGCGCGCCAGTTTAGCGGGGTGTCAGACATGGTTTCCTCCTGAGGTAACGAACGCCACACACTACTGTGGCCGAGTACACACGAGTGTTTACCACAGCCACGGTACAGAAGTGGTTGGCGGGTATGGCAAGGGTGGTCTTTCAATCCCTGATCTCTGCCGTAAGACCGCTGACAACGGGTGGGCTTGGGATGAAAGTGGCCCAATTGTGGCGCAAGGCAAAAGTCACGGGCCGCTGTTTTGTGCGCTGTTCAGACCAGTGGGCAACCTTTCCATCAAAATTGGGATGCAGTGCTCAAATCGTCATGGAAGGGCGTGAAAGACAGGAGGGGATAAGGCCGACTCCGGCACGATAGCTGCACCGGAGAAGGAACGGGTTAACGTTGTTGCTCGCCCCAGGCCAGCATGCTTTCTATCATCTGCTGCAACAAGTGTTGTAAAGGTGCGGCACGGGCGGCATCAAATTCAAATGTCTGCTCAGACATATAGTTCACCTGCGCCAACTCCAATTGCACCGCGTGCTGGTTTTTCTGCGGTTGGCCATAGGCACGGGTAATGTAGCCCCCTTTAAAGCGCCCGTTGAGTACGTGGCTGAACTGCTGCTGTTGCTGACAACAGGTGACCAGCCGGTCACTCAGTGAAGCAGGGCAGCTTTCACCCCCGTTGGTGCCCAGGTTGAGATCGGGTAGCTTACCGTCGAACAGGCGTGGTATCACGGAGGCGATCGAGTGGGCGTCAAACAGTAAGGCATAACCGTGTTGGGCTTTTAGCCGTGCCAGCTCGTTTTGTAATTGCTGATGGTAGGGCTGCCAGATGTTTTGCAGGTATCCGGTCCGTTCTTCGTCCGAAGGGGCGGCGTCCGGCAGAAAACTGGGGCGGCCATCGAACAACACATCTGGAAACAGACCGGTGGTGGCGGTGGCGTAGAGCGGTTTGTCATCTGCTGGGCGGTTGAGATCGATAACCAGGCGCGAATAGTTACCTACCAGGACGCTGGCACCCAGGGTGCGGGCAAAATCGTACAGCCGTGGGATATGCCAGTCGGTGTCCTGCAGGGGGCGGGCCTCATCGGTTAGCCCTTTCTCAACCGTTGGCGTTAAGCGGGTACCGGCATGGGGAATACTGATCAACAGCGGCAGATGGCCACTCTGGAACTCAAAAGGATCGCGAATCATCATTAACGGATTTCTCCTCGGAAAATCACCGTGCAGGGCAGTTGTCCGCCCAACCAGTAAGCCAGCTCTGCCGGGCGTGCCAGCGGCCAGTGAACAAAATCGGCCACTTTACCCACTTCCAGCGAGCCGTGGGTTTCCTGCAGGCCCAAAGCCTTGGCGGCATGCAGCGTTACGCCTGCCAGCGCTTCTTCCGGCGTGAGGCGGAACAGGGTGCAAGCCATATTAATCATCAGACGCAGCGATAGCGCAGGTGAGGTGCCAGGGTTGGCATCGCTGGCAATAGCCATTGCCACGCCGTGTTTGCGGAACAGCTCAATCGGTGGGCATTGCGTTTCGCGTAACAGGTAGTAGGCACCGGGCAACAGCACCGCGACGGTTCCGGCTGCTGCCATCGCTTTCGCATCTTGTTCGCTGGCATATTCCAGGTGATCGGCGGAAAGGGCATGATGCCGTGCTGCCAAAGCGCTACCGCCGAGTGCCGAAAGCTGCTCCGCGTGCAGTTTCACCGGCAGGCCAGCTTGCTCTGCGGCGGCGAAAACCCTCTCAACCTGCTCAGGGGAGAATGCCAGATGTTCGCAAAACGCATCTACTGCATCTGCCAGTCCTGCTGCTGCGGCCTCAGGGATGATGGTATTGCACACCAGGTCAATATAGTCGTCGCTGCGTCCGGCATATTCCGGTGGCAGGGCATGAGCGGCCAGGCAGGTGGTTTTCACTTCGACCGGTAATATTTCTGCCAGGCGACGCGCCACACGTAACATTTTCAGCTCGCTTGCTAGCGTTAAGCCGTAGCCGGATTTGATTTCTACGCAGGTGACACCCTCAGCCAGTAATGGCCGCAGGCGGAACAGTGCCTGTTCCAGCAACATCTCTTCTTGCGCATCGCGCGTGGCTTTGACCGTGGAGATAATGCCACCACCCTGAGCGGCAATCTCTGCGTAGCTCACTCCGTTCAAACGCTGTTCAAACTCACCGCTGCGGTTGCCACCAAACACCAGATGGGTATGGCAATCCACCAGGCCGGGGGTGATGATGCCACCGTCAAGCTTCACCGTTTTGGTCGCGGCCAAGGTTGGCATGTCGGCCTGTTCACCCATCCAGACAATTTTGCCTGCACGCACGGCGATCGCGCCGTTGCTGATGATGTGATACTTGCCGTCACGCATGGTGACGATATCGGCCCCGTGCCACAGGCTGTCGCAGTGGATCTCAGACGTCATGGTGTTCCCGCTCCCACATGGTTGTATATACAATTAAAAACAACCTAGCGCATTCGCCGGTCTGCGACAAGAGAGGGGATAAAAATTTGTTACCGAGATGTGATGAAACGCGAAAAAGGCAGGGTTTAGCACACCGGATGCAACCGTAGGGGCGCGATATGCTGCGCCCACTTTGGTAGCACGCTCGGAGTGACCGCTCCCCGTCGTAAAAAATTTGGGTAAGGGTTTACGGCGGATTTTGCTAACTCAAACCTGATTGGTAAAACGGCCAAACAGCTGATAGCGGCTGCCAGGATAGAGCAGGCGGGCGGAGGTCACCACCATTTTGCCAGACCAGGTGCGACGATGGATCAGCAGGCCCGGCTCGTGGTCTTCCAATTGCAGCAGTTCGCGCTCCTGCCTGGTTGGCACCACGGCTTCGACAATATGTTCACCTGCGGTCAGCGGAGCGGACTGGGTCAGGTAAATATAGGGCGTGACCCGATCGAAATCCTGTTTCATATAATCGGGGGCCGCCAGCGGGTTGACGCAGCGATCTTCCACCTGCACCGGCACGTCATTTTCATAATGCACAATCTGCGAGTAGAACAGCTGCTGGCCTGGCAGGATCCCCAATGCCGTCGCCTCCTCTGCGCTGGCCGGGCGGGCGGTCAACTGCAAAATTTTACTGCTGTGGCGGTGCCCACGGGCGGCGATCTCATCGGCGATATTATGCACTTCCAGCAATGCGGTGTGTGCCTTGGCCTCGGCCACGAAGGTGCCTACGCCCTGCATGCGGATTAAAAAGCCCTCACTGGTCAATTCACGCAAGGCCCGATTGATGGTCATACGGCTGACGCCCAGCTCGCTGACCAGTTCACTTTCCGAGGGAACGCGTTGGTGCGGCTGCCAGTGGCCCGCACGGATTTGGCTTATGATGGCCTGCTTGACCCGTTGATAGATCGGGGCGGGGGTTTCGCTCATTGCTGCAGCCAACTGCAACACGGTCTGTTGATCTACCACGACGTTAACCTCGTCAAATAAAAAAATAATAACACCAGTTTACTGTTGATGTTGAAGATACGTATATGTATATACAAGTAAGCGCCTGTTCACCAGATGAATGAAACTGGTTTACAAATTTTTTACCTGCGCGGCGTAATAGTCGTGCGTTCTTAGCCGTTACACCTACTTTGGAATACTGCTATGTCTGCTTATTTTGCCTCTCGCGCACTGCTTCCGACCGGTTGGGCCCATAACGTACGGCTCGAAGTCGATGCGCACGGCCAATTGGCCCAAGTGACCCCCAATGCCGCCCCTGACGGTTGCCTGCGCCTGCACGGTGACGTGGTGCCGGGCATGCCGAACCTGCACTCTCATGCCTTCCAGCGCGCGATGGCCGGGTTGGCAGAGGTAGCGGGCAATCCGCAGGACAGTTTCTGGACCTGGCGCGATCTGATGTACCGTCTGGTGCAGCGCTTAACCCCGGAGCAGGTTGGGGTTATAGCCCGTCAACTGTATATCGAAATGCTCAAGGGCGGCTACACCCAGGTTGCGGAGTTCCATTATCTGCATCACACACCGGAAGGAAAAGCCTATGCCGACCGGGGCGAAATGACCGGGCGCCTCAGCGAGGCAGCGCTTCAGGCAGGCATTGGCATGACGCTATTGCCGGTGCTCTACAGCTATGCCGGGTTTGGCGCCCAACCTGCGCAAGCGGGGCAAAGACGCTTTATTCAGGATGCGGAGAGTTACCTCGAACAGCAACAGGTGATAGCTCGTCAACTGGCAGGTCAGCCATTGCAGAATCAGGGGTTATGCTTCCATTCGCTGCGGGCGGTTGAGCTGGGGCAGATGCAGCAGATCCTGGCGGCCTCTGATCAGACCTTACCGGTGCATATTCATATCGCCGAGCAGCAAAAAGAGGTCAACGACTGCCTGGCCTGGAGTGGTCAACGCCCGGTGGCCTGGCTGTTTGAACATTTACCGGTGGATAGCCGCTGGTGTCTGGTGCATGCCACTCATCTGGATCGTGAAGAACTCGAGCAACTGGCGCGCAGCAAAGCGGTAGCCGGATTATGCCCGACCACCGAGGCCAATCTGGGTGACGGCATTTTCCCTGGTGACAGTTATCTGCACCACCAAGGGCGCTGGGGGATCGGCTCGGACAGTCACGTTTCCCTAAATGTGGTGGAGGAGTTACGCTGGTTTGAATATGGGCAGCGGCTGCGCGATCAGCGCCGTAACCGCCTGACCACGCCAGAGCAGCCCGCCGTGGCAGATGTGCTTTATCAGCAGGCATTACAGGGCGGCGCTCAGGCCTGTGGCACGGCGATTGGCAAGCTGGCGGTAGGCTACCGTGCGGACTGGTTGGTGCTGGATGGTGACGACCCGTATCTGGCATCTGCGCCTGATGCTTCTATCCTCAACCGCTGGCTGTTTGCCGGGGGCAAAGAGCAGATCCGCGACGTATTTGTTGCCGGCCGGCAGGTGATTGAGCAGGGGCGTCACGCGCTGCAACAGCAAAGCAGCGCTGAGTTCCTACAGGTGCTGAAAACGTTCCAACAGGAGGCGTGATGAAACTGAACCGTTTCGATTTTGCCGACCTGCCGGTCAGCCCATGGCGTAATGGCGGTGGTGAAACTCGTGAAATAACCTGCCAACCGCCGGGCAACGCCGAATTCGGCTGGCGCGCCAGCATTGCCACTATCGCTCAGGATGGGCCTTTCTCGGCCTTTAACGGCATTGACCGTTCTATCACCCTGCTGGAAGGCGATGGCGTGCATTTGTACAGCGAAGGCCGGGTTGATCACCAATTACAGCACATCGGTGAGCCGTTTGCCTTTTCGGGGGATGTGGCGCTAGAGGCCAGATTATTAGGCGGCAGCAGCCAGGACTTCAACATCATGACGCGGCGTGGCCACTACCAGGCGCAGGTGCAACGCATTGTTGAGACCATCGGGCTATCGTTACAACATGCCGGTGTGATGTATGTGCTGCGCGGAGAATGGCAGTTGCCAGACGGCAGCTTGCTGGCTGCACGCCAGGGTTGCTGGTGGCTCCCGGGGGATGGCCCGCTGCGGTTAGTGGCTCAGGGTAATGATGCGCGGGCCTTATGGGCCGATATTATGCCTGCCACGCTACCGTAGGGGCGCTGCATGTGCGCCCGTGTATCCTTCGTCACCAATCTGGACTATTCCGATTACTCAGCCAAGCCTGACGTGAGAATATAACACCAAGAGAGGCCGGGCTTGCATACCTTGGGCTCTTACAGGATCGCCAACCACTTCGGTTGGCGATTCACTTTCCTTCTTTCAGCATGTTGATCGCCGCACCGATCAGGATGCGCTGTTCAATATCGTGGCTTTCCGCCAGATGCTGCGCCAACTGCCTGGACAGGCTCTCCACCGACAATTCCTCGCCGTGATGACGCAACTGCATCACGCTGTCGCCAATCAATCGGGCAACCTCATCCCATACGGGTTTAATCTCCTGTTCCGAGAACTTCATCGCTAACCTCGGCTGGGTGATTTTTGCTCAATGTAGCAGTTGGCAACCGGCTGCGCTACCCGTCAGGCCATAGAGAAAATAAAACCGGAAGGATAAAAATCATCCCATCAGTGTTTCTTCTGGTTTTTATATTCAATACTGGCGTGGTCAAATCAACGAGGGGGCGCAACCATGAAACTGGTCGAACAATTAGCGGCTTATTATCAACTTAGCCGAGATGCTGAAGTGAAAAATCGCTGGTGCCGTTGGTGGCTACCGCAGGAGGAGGCCCGGATCGCCTATTTGCGTGAGCTGCTGGAGCCAGTGGCCAAAGTGCCTGCTGCCCGAGCGGGAGAGGCGGCTTACAAAACGCAGGATTAACCGAAGACGATAGCCGCCCAGCGCAATAGCAGCAGGGCCAGACAGATCAGCACCAGGATCACAAACATTTTCCAGTGTTTGGTACGCATACGCTTGGTTGGCAATTCGGGGTTCCTTATTTTCCTTTAGACACAGAGATACCAGCTCCCGAGACCGATAAGGGTGATGGCTATAAATGTGATGATTTTCAGTAAATCACTGAAGGTGTCATCGGGATCTTGCTCTGCCTGTTTCATTTACTGCCCAGGCAGGTTGGCTGCCATTGAGGACGTCTTGATCCACAGTATGAATGCTGCACTGCGATACGCACAGAACTTTAGCGTAAAGCCAGCTAAAAAGCAGGGACTGCGAGCCGGTGCGGCAACGTGATGGATGCAGACGTGAGGGAATACGGTGTAATATTGCCTGAGCACCTGTGACTCAATCAATAAAGGTAAAGCAATGGCCATTCCTGAAAAGTATGAAAATGTAGAACGTTGGGCGTTTGGTGATACCGAACAGCAGGCGGATGAGTTGGTGAAGCTGGTGCTGGATGGCGTCAAGACCGCCACCTGTTCCAATCTGGATGGCGAAGGTATTCCGCAGCCTGGCGATGTCTTTGTGGTGGTGGACGGTAAGAATGAACCGGTGTGCGCCATTGAGTTGACGACGGTGGATATGAGTACCTATGAGCAGGTGGATGCGGCTCATGCCCTGGCGGAAGGCGAAGGCGACCGCTCGCTGGATTACTGGCGCAAAGAGCACAAACGCTTCTTTGAAGAGTATGAACTGTTCTCACCGGACATGACGCTGGTGTTGATGCATTTCAAGGTTATCGAAAAGTTTTAAGTGATGTCGCAACCTGAAGTGCCCTATGTGTGCCAATGGGCAACGCCAGAGCTGGCTGCGGATCTGATCGCAGGGCGTGTCACGCTGGCGGAGGATGCCAATTGGGTGCAGAGTGGGGCGGCCAATCGGGCGGAATATGTTGAGTGGGCTAACCACGTGTGCGGTATGGCCTGCCTGAAGATGGTGCTGACGCACCGGGACGGCGCGGCACCGCCATTGCTGGAACTGGCACGCCAAAGCCTCCCTTATGGGGCTTATGTTCGTGACGGCGAGTGGATCAAGGGGCTGATTTATGCTCCCTTTGTGGTGTTTGTGCGTGAACAGTTTGCGCTAACGGCAGAGGTGCGAGTCGGTCTTGATGAACATCAGTTGCCGCTGCTACTGGAGCAACACCGCTATTTTATCGCTTCGGTGCACCCGAGTATCCGGCAACCAGCGGCACAACCGCCAGCGCGGGGTGGGCATCTGGTGCTGGTGTTCGCCGCAGATCGGCATAGCGTCACCTTTCATAATCCTTCCGGTGATAGCCTCGCCAGTCGCCAGAAGGTGACAATGTCACTGGCAGATTTCGGCCGTTTCTTTGCCGGGCGCGGTATCGCCATCGCATAAAACAACGTGCCGTGCCCAATGGGAACACGGCGCGTCCTTCCTCCTGAACCTCTTTACTCCAGCCGCATCACCCAGGCATCCGCATGTCGATCATAATGCTGTTTGTACAGCAGCGACTGCTGGCCATCCAGCATGGCCGGAATACTGGTATGCTCGTCCCAACCGTCCAGCTGCATGCACAGGTCGGGGTCTGATTTGCAGGGGATCGCCAGGGTGATTTTCCCTTCGGCGTGTTCGGATGCTGGCGTTAAATGTGCGTCATCAACCTCGAAGCTGCCTATTTTCACGACGGTTTTGCCCATTGGAACTCCTTGCTGAAACTGGTGGTATGAGGTGTGACCAGTTGCGACCACCCAATAAGCATAGACAAAAGGGCGAAAAAGTCACAAAAAAGTCGCCAACCGCCCGCTGGACGCTGCTTGTTGCACTAGAGCCAATCATTGATGCTTGCGTAATTGTTACGATAAATATTAACGATCCTCACTATCACACTCATTAACCATTTTAAAATCGAGGTATGTCGCGGTTTTCTGGAGTAAAGTTTGATAATAATTTGAAAAATAGTTTTTTATTCTTATTTTGCTGAAAGTAGATAAATTCCGCTTAAGCTAAATTTATTAATCTATATTTAACCAAGATAGCTTGTGTCATCAGGTTGTTACCGTCAGGGTTCCTTTGCATAAAAATAGAATCCGGCTTCAGCGTTATCTTTATCTTTGGCAGTTTTTGGCAGTGCGTGAGTCCACCAGAGAATTTCCATACGCAACCTGGTTGCATGAATACACATCGGTGTAAGTTGTTATTGGGAGTTATCATGGGCGAAAAAAAGAGTTTATTACTGGCTTTGCTGGCTGCTGCAAGCTTGGCGCTGGCTGCGGGTGTGCAGGCCGCGGGGACCTTGACAGGGCAAGTCGGTATTCAGTTGACGATCGGTAGCGGTTGTACCGTGGGTAACGGCGGCGCGACCGGTGGCGCTAACCAATGGGGGACCTTGAACTTTGGCAGTTACTCCGATCTGACCAGCGTAATCAACGGTACGGTGTTTGGTGCCAATGGTTCCAGCGCGGTCACCATCACTTGCAGCACTGGCCTTAGCCCGACGCTGTCGCTCAATGGCGGTCTGGCGGCAACGGGAGCGCTGCGTGCCATGAGTTCCGGCGGCGACACCATTCCTTATCGTCTCTATTCAGATAGTGCGCGTACCACGGAAATCGCCATTAATACGCCGGTTGCCTTGACGACGGGCACGACCGCACAAAACATCCCGATTTATGGCCGCGTATTACCTGGCGATCAGCTCAGCACCTCTCCGGCAGCAGGAACCTATAACGATACCGTTGTCGCCACGCTTTCCTGGTAAGGCTGTTATTGCGCCGGGGGCGATCTGCTCCTGGCCGGTTTTTTATACGGGAAGGAACGAGCATGGGGATCAAGGTGTTGCTGCTGTTGCCAGCGATCTTGTCGCAGTCTTTACTGTTCCACATTCCCTCAGGTCAGGCGGCGACGATCGGCATTGCGGCCACGTTGCAGCCCGCCTGTGAAGCGGGAACAACGACGTCTGGCAATACCAGCTTTGGCACGATGAATTTCGGTACTTTTGCCACTCTGAGCAATGTGATCAACGCGACCAGCGCTCAGTTGGCAGGCTCAATCCGTGTCAAATGTGTCAGTGGTCTGAGTTATAAAATCTTGCTGGATGGAGGCAGCAGCGGCGTGGTCACGAATCGCAAAATGGTGAATACCACCAACAGCTCGGCTAGCGTGCTGTACAACCTTTACACCAACCAACCCGGCGGTACGATTTGGGATAACATCACCGGGCTGAGTGACACAGGCAACGGAGCTGACCAATGGCACACCGTCTATGGCCGTGTTCCTGCGCAAACCACGCCGGCTGCCGGTGTTTATCTGGATACGGTGAATGTCACCGTGTCCTGGTAACGGGAGACATTGATGCGCTATGTCTCCTTGGTCCTGCTGCCGTTGATGATGTGCGGTGCGTTACGTGCCGCCACGCCAACCACCACGACCTTTACCGTGACGGCAACCCTGACCAGCGGCTGCGTTTTTGGTAGTTCGCTTTCCAGCCCCACTTCCAACCTCGGCACCATCAATTTCGGCACCATGACGACCCTTGCCAGTAATGTCGATACCGTGAGCACCGCCGGTGCCGGTTCGGTAGTGGTGACCTGTACACCGGGAGCGACGGTCAGCATTGCCATGGATTATGGTATCCACGGGGGCAATGCCAGCCGGCGTTTTATGCAAAACAGCGCCAATAGCGACACGCTAGGTTATCAGTTGTTCCGCGATGCCAACCGCAGTCAGGTCTGGGGCAATGGCGCATTGGTGATGTCTATCCCCAGTTTTCCCAGTACCACACAAACCTACCCGGTTTATGCCCGTTTATACGCCGTGACCACACTGCCTTCGGCAGGAACTTATACCGATACGGTCACCGTAACATTAACTTATTGAATCATCAGGATATGAGCCATGTCGATCTTGTTTGCCCGCATTATCAGAGCCGCATTACTGAGTTGCACAATCTGTGTTTCAATCACGGCACAAGCCGCCAGCTCGGTGCTGGTCTGGCCGGTATATCAAATCATTGAGTCCGATCAGAACGGCTCCGCCTTATGGCTGGAAAATCGAGGGGCTGAACCCGTTTCATTACAGGTGCGGGTGCTGGCGTGGAAACAGGAAAATTTTAACGAGCGCTATGCCGATCAGAATAATGTGGTCGCCAGCCCACCTTTTGCCACCGTACCGCCAGGGCAACGCCAACTGATCAGGCTGATCCGCAATACGCCAGTACCGGCCAATACCGAGCAGGCCTACCGCATCATCGTTGATGAAATCCCGTCGCCGATCAGTGGCGCAGCCGGGGGGCAAAGTAAAGCGGTGGTAGGGCTGCAATTACAGATGCGCTATCTGCTGCCGCTGTTTATGGATGGTGGCAGTTTGTGGACCAACGAACGTAGCGATATCAAACGTGATGCTGCTACAGCGACGCGCCCAGTGTTGCAATGGCACACGGTCAACGACGGCGGAAAAACCTATTTGCAGATCCGTAATAGCGGCATTGTGCATGCGCGACTGAGCAATGTGTTCTGGTCAGAGAAAGGCAACCAACAGCAGGGCGTGAAAACCATGATCGCGGGCTTTATGGGCTACGTCTTGCCTGGGCAGTCGATGCGCTGGCCGGTTCCTACCGGGGTTAGCCCTGGTGCGCAACTCAATGCGCAAATTGCCGATAACACCAAACCCATCGTCATTCCACGCGGCGAATAGCGTCAGGAAGTGCGCCGAATGCCGAACCGAACCATTACTCGTCCCGGTCATCAGTATCCGCTGTATTGCCGGGGCGGTCTGTGCCTGCTTTGTCTGAGTACCTTCAGCGTTCAGGCGCAGGAATACTCATCATTGCCCGATGCCCCGCGAGCGGCACCGGTGATCACCAATGCAATGTTCTACCTGACCCTGGTCGTCAATGGCCAGAGCGACGGCCAGGTGGTCCCCGTGACCTATCGGGAAAATGCGTATTACGTGGAGGCGGGTGTACTGGCGAAGAACCATGTACATACCAATGGTCAGCAAGGGTTGATCAAGGTCGAGGAGTTGCCTGGGGTGAAGGTGAAATATGATCCTGCCGCCCAGCAGTTGATATTTCAGGTACCGGATGCCTGGCTGCCAGAACAGGACGTCGGCGGCGGCGAGCTGATGAATTACACGGTGGCGCAAAGTAGCACCGGTCTGCTGCTAAACTACGATTCCTATTATACCGATCCCCACGATGGCTCCAGATCGGTTGCTACCTGGATGGAGCAACGCCTGTTCAGCAATGCGGGGATTATCAGTAATAGCGGGACTTATCGCTACAATATCGACACCGCATCGGGCGAGGGTGGCAGTAATGTACAAGACCGCTATCTGCGCTACGATACGTTCTGGCGCTACAGCGATGAACAAGATCTGATCAGCTATCAGGTTGGGGATTTTGTCAGCAACTCGCTAACCTGGAGCAATTCGGCCCGCATGGGAGGGGTACGCATTAGCCGTAACTTTTCCCTGCGCCCGGATCTGGTGACCTATCCACTGCTGCAATACAGCGGTACCGCAGCTGTCCCCAGCACCGTGGATTTATTTCTCAACGGCTTTAAGGCCAGCAGCAATAATCTGAACTCCGGACCGTTTACCCTCACCAATGTGCCTTACATCAACGGGGCCGGTGAAGCGACGATCGTCACCACCGATGCGGTCGGGCGCCAGGTATCCACCACGGTGCCGTTTTATGTTTCCAACACTTTGTTGCGTAAAAACCTGAGCGACTTTGATGTGTCACTCGGCGCGGTGCGTCAGGATTATGGCATCTCTAATGGTGACTATTCCGACGCGGCCTTCAGCGGAATTTACCGCTACGGGCTGAGTAATTATCTGACGCTTTCCGGGCACAGCGAGGCGACGCAAGGGCTGACACTCGGCGGGTTAGGGGCCGATATCGCAGTGGGAACCTGGGGGACGCTGAGCCTGTCCGGCAGCCAGAGCAAGGCTAATCATCCGCCGGTGGCGACCAGCGACGTGGTTAACGATCAGATTGTCCCGCCGCATACGCCTGGAATGCCCGATCCCAATCAGAATACAGATAATCCGCTGGGAGCTAACGTGACGGACAAAAAAGACGGTAGCCAATACACACTGGGCTACACCTATAATTCGACGCTATTTAGCTTTTCGGCGCAGCGGGCCTCGCGCACCGTGGGTTATCAGGATCTCACTTCTTACACCAGCAATACCCGCCTGAGCCGTCAATCCGATCAGGCCACCTTCAGCGCTTCGCCGTTTGGCTCAAACAATGGCACCTTGGGCTTGGGTTATTACGACGTGCAGGCTTATGACAACTCACATACCCGCCTGGTGAACTTCTCTTACAGCCGGGCCCTGTGGGGCCAGAGCAGCATGTTTGTCTCACTCAACAAAACGTTGGGGGATAACGGCTACAGTGCGCAACTGCAATTTATTGTTCCGCTGGGCGGTGATGTCAGCCTCAATGCGGGGTTGGCACGTAACAATAATGGACATTATCAGCAGCAGGTGGGGGCCAGCAAGGCCGCTCCCACAGATGGAGGCATGGGCTGGAACCTGGCTTACAGCGGTGGTGGCGATGCCTATCAACAGGCCGATGCAACCTGGAAAACCCGCTATGCCACGCTGCAGGGCGGCATCTTTGGCCCACAAGGGGAATATACTCATTGGGCGGACCTGAGCGGCTCAGTGGTGTTCATGGCCAACTCCTGGTTCCTGTCGGACAAAATTAACGACGCGTTTATTGTGGTGGATACCGATAATTACGCCGGGATTTCGGTGCTGTACGAGAATCAGAAGATGGGCACCACCGACAGCAACGGGCATCTGCTGATCCCGTCGATCAGTTCGTACTACCCGGCCAAGGTCGAGATCGATACGCTGCCGTTACCGGCGGACGTGGTGGCTAACCAGGTCAACAATCGCATTGCCGTTAAGCAAGGCAGCGGGATGGTGGTGAAATTCCCGGTACAAAAAGTCCTCTCGGCCAATATCACGCTATATGACAGCGCCCGGCAACCGCTGAAACTGGGCACCTTGGTCACGGAACAAACCACGCAGCAAACCGCCGTTGTTGGTTATGATGGACTGGTGTATTTCTCTCATTTACAACCTCATGCCCAGTTAAGTATTCAGCAGGAAGATCGCTCGGTATGCCGCGTGGACTTCGACCTGGATCCCAATTATCACAGCATTGAACAGGTCGGGCCGCTGGTCTGCCAAGGCAGTGCAGCGGAGGCAAAATCATGACCGGGTTATTACCATGGATACGAGCAGGATTGTCATTACTGCTGTTAGTGGGGGTTATGCCTTCAGGCTGGGCTGGCTGCACCGCCCCGGCAACCTCAGGTAACCTGGGCACGCAAAATTCCTTTGACGTCAGCAGTACCCCGTTAACCACCTCTGTCAGTAGCGGGCTGAAATGTACCGGCTCGCTGCTTAATATTGGCGGCACTAACACCATTACGGCCACTATCGGTACGACTTTACATCCAGTTGGCACCCAGCCGCGTTTATACAGTGCGGCAACCGGTCAGTATCTGCCATACAGTCTGTGCAAGGATGGTGGCTGTAGCACCCTCTATAATCAGGGCAGCGTCATTACCTGGACCAGTACTACTGCACTGGATTTACTCGGTCTGTTTACCGGGCCAAACAGCACGCTGCCGATTTTTATCCGGCCACAAATGAACTCGAATCTGGCTGCTGGCACTTATACTGATACCATTCCGATCGTCTGGAGCTGGAGCATCTGCTCGATTGCGCTTGGCCCCATTTGTATCGCAGACACTGGGAGTATAACGTCCGGTTCCAATATCAGTCTGTCGCTGGTTGTCACCAATTTTTGCTATATCGACAGTGCGCCAAATGTCGGGTTCGGCAGTGCGGCGTTGCCGTCTGGCCTCACTACGGTAGTTTCCAATACCATCAGCGTGCGTTGTACCCTTAACGCCAGCTATTCGGTCAACCTGACCAGCAGCGTCGCCAGTTCGGGGCAATATCGGCAAATGGCGTCTACGGTAAACGGCACCACCAGCTATATTCAGTATCAGCTGTTCAAGGGGGATAGCACCGTTTGGACCGCCGCCACCAATAGCAACGCGACGGGCGCTGGCACCTCGCAATCCTTCCCCTATACTGCTTCGGTTAACCTGTCGCAAAACAACCAGCCAGCGGGGAACTATAGTGACACTGTAACGGTTACCGTAGCCTATTAGACGTTATTGATGGAAATCCAGCACTCCGTCACGCACCAGTTCCCGAGGCAGACTGTTTTTAATCCGGCTGCCGATCAGTTTGGCCAGCCCTAACGGCTGATGTTGATAAGTGACGATACACTCATTGCTTTGCGGGGGTTGTGAAGGGTAGAGATCGCGGCCATGGAACCATTCCTGGGCCAGTGCCGCATCGAGTTCAAAAGTCTGTGGGGTGCCACTGGCAGCCAAGGCGATCACCGCCTCATGCTGCCAACGGAACCCTTTTGGGAAACGTTCCGCCAACTTAAGGCCAATGCGTGAAAAACGCACTTTGCTGACTAAAGGCTCCAGCGCTGCTGGGAACAGCCAGATTTCTTTATCCCGCGCCCATAATTTACTGGTTTCATCCCAGACCAGGCCCGAGGCTGCGGCAGCTTGCGCCACCAACGCGGATTCCTGGGCCGACAGTGGGGTGAAAGGGAACTTGCCTAGTTTATAACTCGGTTTGGCCAGGGCCGGAACGCTGTGATTTTTACGCAGCCGGGCGACAAAGAAGCCTTCACTGTCATAAATTTGTGGGAATACGTGCAGGAAGCCTTCTTGGGTAAGGGCAAGCTGTGCCTGTGGGAACAGATCCCCCAGCGGTTCAACGTTGACGGCGTCGCCATAGGTTGCCAAGAGTTGGTGTACCACCTGTTGATTTTCCTGTGCATTCAGCGTGCAGGTGGAGTAAACCATCACGCCGCCGGGCGCCAGGGCGTGGAAGGCGCTGTCGATCAGTTCCCACTGGGTTTGCGCAATGCTGGCTACGCTTTCTGGTGACCAGTTGCTCATGGCATCCGGGTCTTTGCGCACTACGCCTTCACCAGAGCAGGGCGCATCCAGCAGAATGGCGTCAAAACTTTCCGGCAAGGCGGCGCCAAATACCCGGCCGTCGAAATGGGTCAGCGCCGTATTTTTGATGCCGCAGCGGCTGATGTTGGCGTGTAACACCTTGACCCGGCTGGCCGAATATTCATTGGCGACAATGCCGCCCTGATTGCCCATCAACGCGGCGATCTGGGTGGTTTTGGAACCCGGCGCGGCGGCGACATCCAGCACCCGGCGTGGGGTTTCACGCCCGGCAAACAGGGCGCTCACCGGTAGCATGGAGCTGGCTTCCTGAATGTAGAACAGACCGCTAAGATGCTCCGCCGCGCTGCCCAGCCGCAATGCTTCGTCCTCGCGCTCGATCCAAAAGCCCTCGGGACACCAGGGGATGGGTTCCAGCCGCCAGTCGTAGTCTTTTACCAGCGCCAGAAAGTCCACAACGCTGATTTTCAGCGTGTTGACCCGCAGGCTACGCCGCAAAGGTTGTTGGCAAATAGCGATGAAATCATCCATGGATAAATGGTCAGGCATGATGGCGCGCGTCGCGTCGAGAAAAGCAGGAGGCAAAAAAGCAGGGGCAGGTTTAGCCACAGGGAACTCTCAGGGCGGAAAAAAATCGAAGGGGTTAGTTTACCATAAACTGCCTGCCTGAGAATACCGGCAAGTTTCGGTCAATGAGATGGATGGCAAAGCGGCAATGATAGGGATTATTTAGGCGGGCGCGTTGCGGTACCGTGAACTCGGCAGGGTTCAGAACATTGAACCCTGCCAATAGCTATCAGTTGTCCCTGGGGATGGCGGTGCCCCATTCGTGCCAATCTTTCGGCTCTTCCGCATTCAGCAGGAAGTGTTTGTTCGGCGTGGCTTTAGGGGCCAGTGGAATGCTAGGTGGAGTGGCAAAGGCAATACCGCCGCGAATAAACTGCTGGAAGGTGCCGCTTTTGATCACGCCGCCCGTCAGGCCAAACTGCAGGTTGTAGCCAGAGGCCAGCCAGAAGACGCTGTTGTTACGCACCAGATGCTGGAATTTCTTGCTAATGCGCAGTGAGACGTGCACGCGATCTGACATCGCCCCCAGATAGAAACCGGTCACGGTACCTACTTCAATGCCTCGGAACAGGATCGGTGTGCCAATTTGCAGCGAACCGGTCTCGGCGGCGTCCAGGATCACGCTCAGGCCATCCAGGTAGCGGGAGTCGGTAATGCTGGCTTCCTGTAGCTCAAAAGAGCGCCTTGAGCCGCCGTGGCCGGGTTCCACGTTGATATAGGGCTGTAACAAGGTATCCAGATTGTTTACCCCAGCGGCGGAAATCTCCGGTGAAACGATGGCGAAGCG
Source organism: Serratia sp. 2723 (assembly GCF_050434425.1). Classification (NCBI taxonomy): domain Bacteria; kingdom Pseudomonadati; phylum Pseudomonadota; class Gammaproteobacteria; order Enterobacterales; family Yersiniaceae; genus Serratia; species Serratia sp. 2723. The sequence continues at coordinate 318,729 of NZ_JBNDIN010000005.1, read as the reverse complement.
GCTACCGAGACGGGCAAAAGTTTTCACATACTCTGGGTACAATACCGCTTTTGCCAGCACCTCGTTACGCTCCGGTGCCAGTTTCAGAGATTCAAGCTGGCCGATATCAATGCCCAGATAGCGTATTGGCATCCCAGGCGACAGTTTGCTGGCATCATAGGTGCGCAGCGTGATCTGGCTACCCACGGCGCGAGCGGCGGTTTCGGAGGCATATAGCACGCGTTTGGCCCCTTTATCCAGCGTAACGCCCTGCAGGTTATCAAAGCTGATGGCGCCTTTCAGCGCGCGGTTGAGTGGGGAAGCCTGCACCGTGAGGCCACTGCCGTTCAATTGCACCTTGGCACCGCCTTCTGCCCAGAAAATGCTTTCGCTGGTTAACAGCTTGCGGTATTCCGGGCTGATATAAACCTCAACGTCAAACTCGTCGGCCTTGGGTCGCACGTTGACAATCTCACCTACCTGGAACTTGCGGTATAACACCACTGAACCGGCTTGCACATCTGGCAGGCTGGTGGCGGTAAGCGTCAAGGTGGGGAGTGGGCTGTTGCCGACGATGCCCTCGGCGGCTTTTTCCGCGTTGCTGTACAGCGGATACTGTGCGTCCGGCGCGCCTTTACCCCCAGGGATCAGGCGTACGCCGCCGTCCAGCCACTCCTGGGCACTGGCACCCAACACCTGCACGCCGTCCAGACCGAATTTGACATCCATTCGGCTGTTGACCACGAATTTACTGTCTTTGTGCAGCAAACTGCGGTGCTGAGCTTCGATCGCTGCCGTAAAGGTCACACCGCTGTCGGTAAGGGTACGCGTCAGGATCTGGCCGATCTTGATACCGTGCACGATTAACGGCTGCCCGACATCAATGCCGTAGCTTTGCGGGGCATTCAGGGTGACTGTAAGCACGCCAGGCTGTTGCAGCAGCGTTTTACTGCTGTCCAACACGGTAAAGTGCTGTTGGGGTTCTCCTTCCCCCGGCACCAGCTCCAGGGTGTTGCCGGTTAACAGTTGGCTCAGCTTGGCATCGTTAAGGCTGATTTTTGGGCTGCGCATCTCAATGCGCGTACCGCTGCGCATCAGATCGACCACCGAGGGATCGATGGTAAGTTCGCCGGTCACCTTACTATCCTGTTGTAGTGCCAGGCGGGTCAGCGTACCGACCTGCAATCCTTGATACATCAGCGGCGTGTGCCCCTCGCTCAGGCTGTTGCCGTCGGGCAGATCCAGCGAGATGTTCACCCCACGCTGGCTACGGGCCAGATCCGGGTACAGCGCATAGTTTTGATCGGCCTTGGCCTGCTTGCCGTCGAGCGGGGAGTCAAAGGCTATCGCACCATTTACCAGCGCAGCCAGGCTTTCCATCTGCACGCTGGCACCGGACAGGCTGAAATCGCCTTTAAAACCGGAAACGTTCCAGAAGCGGGTGTTATCCTTCACCAGCTTGGCAAAGCGGCGTTCGATCAGTACGTCGATGATCACGCCTTTGTTACCCGGCGATATGGTGTAGTCATACACTTTGCCGACTGGGATCTTGCGATAATAGACCAGCGAACCGGTGTTCAGGGAACCGAGGTCGTCAGCTTGCAGGTGGATCATCAGCTCGCCCGTATTCAGGCGGTATTTCGGCTGCGTATCCAACGCGGTGAAGTGGGTTTGCGGCTTGCCCCGGCCCGGCATCATGCCGATGTAGTTACCACCGACCAGCGCATCCAGGCCGGAAACCCCAGCCAATGAGGCTTTGGGCGTCACCAGCCAAAATTGCGTGCCTTCCCGTAGTGAGTCTTCCAGATCGCTCTTGATGCTGGCTTCAACCACGATACTACGCAGATCCTTGCTCAGCGAAATGCTTTGCACGGTGCCCACGTCCACGCCCTGATAGCGTACCGGCGTGCGGCCAGCGACAATACCTGCCGCAGACTGGAAGTCTATGGTGACGCTATTGCCGCTCTCCTGGTAATTGGTATAGACCAGCCACCCGGCAATCAGCAGGGCAATAAACGGCAGTAACCAGAATGGTGAGATACGGCGCTTGTTTTTGACCCGTGCCTCAGTCGGCGTATTCGGCGTTTCCTGTTGCATGTGCATCCCAAATCAATCGGCTGTCCAGCCACTGTACGGCAAGGATAGTTAAAATAACCGCAGACCCAAAGTAAAAAGCTGCTGGTCCCATAGTAAAAGAAAACAGTTGGTCGCGATTGATCAGCGACATCATCAACGAGATCACGAACAGATCGAGCATCGACCAGCGACCAACCCAGGTGACCAGCCGTAGCAGCCGGATGCGGGTCTTGAGGCTGTGCGATGTTTTGAAATGAATGCTGAACAGCAGCACCAGCAGCACGATCACCTTGGTAAAGGGCACCAGGACGCTGGCGATAAATACGATGGCGGCGATCGGCATGTTGCCCGAGTTGGCCAGCGAAACGACGCCGCTGAAAATGGTATCTTCCATACGCGCGCCGTTGGCGTAAACCACCGAGATCGGCAGCAGGTTGGCGGGGATCAGCAGCACGATGGCGGCGATCAGCGCGGCCCAGGTTTTTTGCAGGCTGTAAGGTTGGCGATGGCTCATCGGCACATGACAGCGGGGGCAGCGGCCACGCTCATCCTGAAAACCGGTAAAATGGCAGGCCAGGCAGACATGCAACGCCTCTGGTTTGCCCTCTGGCTGTTCCTGCGGATAGTAGCGTTCCCACATCTGCTCCAGGTTCATGTGGATCAGCGTCAGCAGGCTGAGGAGGGTCAATGACAGATAGGCAATCAGGGCGCTGCCGGCTTGAATATCTGCATATTCCTTGACCTTGATTGCCGCAACCACCATGCCGATCAGGTAAATATCGAGCATGATCCATTCTTTCAGGCGTTCCAGCATCAGCAGTACTGGCCGCAGGTTCATGCCGAGCGCATGGCCAAACCACAGGTACAGCAATGACAGTGATAGCGTCAGCGGCGCGCCGATGGTGCAGAAGGCGACCATGCTGGCGGTAAACGGATCTCCCTGGCTGCTCATTTGCCAGATGCCTTCCAACAGGCTGGCGTTAATCCGCGTGCCAAGCAGGCGAATGCTGATCAACGGCTCGCTAAAGGCAAAGGGCATCAGCAACAGCATGGTGACGGCCATGGCGGTCAGGCGGGTCATTGACCAGTCGCGGCCATTTACCACCTTGGCGTTGCAGCGTGGGCAGTAGGCGGCCTGATGGCGGGTTAACGACGGCAACGTGAACAGCAAATCGCATTCACAACAGCGTTGGTGGCGAGCCTTGGAGAGTGGGCCGGTAATCGCGAGTATCTTCATCATGAGTGCTGTTTGGCGACCTGAGGTCTGCTTAGCGTAGCTGGAAAACCAACCTGTCAATGTCATCAACCGGTAAAAAGGGATTGGCATCGCAGGTTACAAATGATTTTTAGACGGCAAACATACCCTGTTGTACCGTGTTTTGTGAAGCAACAGATGATTAACCTTGTGGCTATACGCATTTAATGCTTATTTTATACGGGTTAAGTCTGGGCTATTTTGAGCATTTGAACGGTTAATCATGATTAAAGAAACATTCTACGCGGAATTAAAACGCGATTTGAGCGCATTGCTGGATGGGGAAGATAATTTTATTGCCGCGCTGTCTAACGCCAGTGCGCTACTCAATGAGCGTCTTGATGACGTAAACTGGGTCGGTTTTTATCTGATGGAAGGCCATCAACTGGTGCTAGGTCCGTTCCAGGGCAAGATTGCCTGCGTGCGGATCCCGTTGGGTAAGGGCGTGTGCGGTACGGCAGCGGCGCAGAACCAGGTGCAGCGCGTTGGCGATGTTCATGCATTTCCTGGACATATCGCCTGCGATGCCGCCAGCAACGCGGAAATTGTGTTGCCGTTAGACGTCAGTGGTCAGGTCATCGGTGTTCTGGATATCGACAGCACAGTTTATCAACGCTTCGATGAACAGGACGAAATCGGCCTGAAAGCAGTGGTGGCGGGGCTTTGCGCACGGTTGGCACAGAGCAATTTTGCAAAATATGTCACTGTAGCGGCAAGTTGATCTACGGTTAACGTGGCATTTAGCGATGGCGTCATTATAATGACGCCTGTTCATGCCTGCGGCTTGTTGGCAACCCGTTGTAATCAGGAAATTTCATGGAAAATCAACACAAGTTGAACTCAGTTAAAGAAGTCATTGCTTTTCTTGCCGAGCGTTTCCCGCTCTGCTTTAGCGCCGAAGGCGAAGCACGTCCGCTCAAAATCGGTATTTTTCAGGATCTGGTAGAACGTGTCCAAGGGGAAGAGAGCCTTAGCAAAACGCAGCTGCGTTCCGCCCTGCGCCTGTATACCTCAAGCTGGCGTTACCTGTACGGTGTCAAAGTTGGCGCCCAGCGTGTAGACCTGGACGGTAACCCGTGTGGTGAGCTGGAACAGCAGCATGTCGATCATGCTCGCCAGCAGCTTGAAGAAGCCAAAGCGCGCGTTCAGGCACAGCGTGCCGAACAGAATGCCAAAAAACGTGAAGCTGCTGGTGAGTCTGCCACTGCCGAGCCTCGTCGTCCGCGTCCTGCCGGCAAAAAGCCAGCCGTACGTCGTGAAGGCGGAGCCGCAGCAGAGAACCGCAAGCCGCGTCCACAACAAGCACGCCCACAGCAAGCTCGTGAACCTCGTGTAGCCAAAGAGGCCAGCCAGCCGCGCCATGTGCCAGTCACAGACATCTCAAAACTGCAAATTGGCCAGGAAATCAAAGTCAGAGCAGGTCAGAGCGCGATGGACGCAACCGTACTCGAAATCGCTAAAGATGGCGTACGTGTACAGCTCTCCTCCGGTCTGGCGATGATTGTGCGCGCAGAACACTTGCAGTTCTGATACGGAGGCCAACCTAGGCATGAACAAATTTGTCAGATTAACCGCAGTTGCGGCTTTGCTGTGGGCGAGTGTCAGTTACGGAGCGGATACCGCCAACATCCGCATCGATCAACTGCCCAAGCTTGAGCAGGAAGTGCAACATGCAACCGTGAGTGAGCGCGTAACCTCGCGCTTCACTCGCTCTCATTATCGCCAGTTTGCTCTGGATGCGGATTTTTCAGGCAAGATCTTCGATCGCTACCTGAATATGCTGGACTACAGCCACAACGTGCTGCTGGCCTCCGATGTCGCGCAATTTTCCGACAAACGCAGCACGCTGGGTGAAGAGCTGAAATCCGGCAAACTGGTTACGCCTTATGCGCTGTTCAATCTGGCGCAAAAGCGCCGCTTTGAGCGCTATCAGTATGCGCTGTCGCTGCTCGACAAGCCGATGAATTTCACCGGTAACGACACCATTGACGTAGACCGCAGCAAAGCTCCGTGGCCGAAAGACAAGGCCGAGCTGGACCGCCTGTGGGATGCCAAGGTCAAATTCGATCAGCTGAACCTGAAGCTGACCGGCAAGACGGATAAAGAGATCCGTGACACGCTGACCAAGCGTTATCAGTTTGCGATCAAACGTCTGACGCAAAGCAACAGCGAAGACGTGTTCTCGCTGATCATGACCGCGTTTGCCCACGAGATCGATCCGCATACCAACTACCTGTCGCCACGCAATACTGAACAGTTCAATACCGAGATGAGCCTCTCTCTGGAAGGGATTGGGGCTGTTCTGCAGATGGATGACGACTACACCGTGATCAACTCTATGGTGGCAGGCGGCCCGGCAGCCAAAAGCAAGGCGATCGCCGTGGGCGACCGTATCGTCGGTGTTGGCCAGGCAGGCAAACCGATGGTGGACGTGATCGGCTGGCGTCTTGACGATGTGGTTTCCCTGATCAAAGGGCCGAAGGGTAGCAAGGTTCGCCTGGAGATCCTGCCAGCTGGTAAAGGCTCCAAAACCCGCGTGGTCACGCTGACCCGTGAGCGTATCCGCCTGGAAGATCGCGCCGTTAAAATGACCATCAAGACCGTCGGCAACCAGAAGGTTGCGGTGATGGACATCCCTGGTTTCTACGTTGGCCTGACCGATGACGTGAAGGTCCAGCTGCAAAAGATGGCCAAGCAGAACGTCGACAGTCTGATTATCGATTTGCGTACCAACGGCGGCGGGGCATTGACCGAGGCGGTATCGCTTTCCGGTCTGTTTATCCCGAGTGGCCCAGTGGTGCAGGTGCGTGATAACAACGGCAAGATCCGCGAAGATGCGGATAACGACGGCGTTGTCTACTACAAGGGCCCGTTGGTGGTGCTGGTTGACCGCTTCAGTGCCTCCGCTTCCGAGATCTTTGCTGCGGCAATGCAGGACTATGGCCGTGCGCTGATCGTGGGCGAGCCTACCTTTGGTAAAGGCACGGTGCAGCAGTACCGTTCACTGAACCGGATTTACGATCAGATGCTGCGTCCTGAATGGCCTGCACTGGGTTCTGTCCAGTACACCATCCAGAAGTTTTACCGCGTTGACGGTGGCAGCACCCAGCGTAAAGGCGTCACGCCAGATATTCTGATGCCAACGGGTATCGATCCGGCGGAAACCGGCGAGAGCTTCGAAGATAACGCCATGCCGTGGGATAGCGTAAACGCGGCGGTCTACACCAAAACCGGTGATTTGAAACCGTTTGGACCGCAACTGTTGAAAGACCACGCGCAGCGTATCGCCAAGGATCCGGAGTTCCAATACATCGCGCAGGACATTGCCCATTACAAGGCGTTGAAAGACAAACGCAACATCGTTTCTCTTAATCTGGCCACCCGTGAGAAAGAGAGTCATGACGATGATGCAACGCGCCTGAGCCGTATTAATGAGCGTCTGGAGCGTGCGGGTAAAAAACCGCTGAAGTCCCTGGAAGCCTTGCCAAAGGACTACAAGGAGCCGGATCCGTATCTGGATGAAACGGTCAAGATTGCTCTGGATCTGGCCAATAGCGAAAAGCAGCAACCATCGCAACAGACGGTTGCCGCCAAGTAAGTTATTTGCGGATTTAACGTTATTGAGAGCGCACCTTCGGGTGCGCTTTTTTTTCGTCATATCCGTACTAAAATTTCTGTTGTGGTTTCTCCCCTTGGTACAGAGATCGTTTACACTTTGTAAAAGCCTTGTTTCGTCGTGACTTTGTAAAGTTACGTATTTTTAGTGGGTTAATGGCCTGCCAATCTTGAAATTGTGACCGATGCCCATAAGATCTGGCTATCAGAGGTCGCGTTTTGTTAACAATAACGAGGAAGTAAACATTCTATGATGCGTATAGCTTTGTTCCTGCTCACCAACCTGGCGGTGATGTTGGTTTTCGGGCTGGTGCTTAGCCTGACAGGGATCCAATCCAGTAGCGTTCAGGGCCTGATGATCATGGCCGGTCTGTTTGGTTTTGGCGGTGCGTTTGTTTCACTGCTGATGTCCAAATGGATGGCGCTGCGCTCCGTCGGTGGGGAAGTGATTGAACAACCGCGTAACGAAACCGAACGTTGGCTGTTGGACACGGTGCGTCGCCAATCGCAGCAGGCGGGTATCGCCATGCCGCAGGTGGCTATCTACCAGGCGCCGGACATCAACGCCTTTGCGACCGGCGCACGCCGCGATGCATCGCTGGTAGCGGTCAGTACCGGCCTGCTGCAAAGCATGAGCCGTGATGAGGCGGAAGCGGTGATCGCCCACGAAATCAGCCACGTTGCCAACGGCGACATGGTGACCATGACGCTGATCCAGGGGGTGGTGAACACCTTCGTGATCTTCGTGTCGCGCCTGATTGCCCAGGTGGCCGCCGGTTTCCTCGGTAACCGAGATGGAGAAGGTGAAGGCAATGGCAACCCGATGATCTACTTCGGCGTGTCGATGGTGTTGGAGCTGGTATTTGGTATTCTGGCCAGCATTATCACCATGTGGTTCTCACGTCACCGTGAATTCCACGCCGATGCGGGTTCAGCCAAACTGGTCGGCCGCGAGAAGATGATTGCTGCGCTGCAACGTTTGAAAACCAGCTATGAACCGCAGGAGGCTGGCACCCTGATGGCTTTCTGCATTAACGGCAAATCCAAATCGTTCAGTGAGCTGTTTATGTCGCACCCGCCGTTGGACAAGCGTATCGAAGCGCTGCGTTCCGGCCAGTATCTGAAATAACCCCGCATCAAACAAAAACCCCGGCTCGCCGGGGTTTTTGCTATTCAAACGGGCATCGCATGCAGCGCCCGATAACCCGCATACCTTGTCCGATAAACTATTTACCGGGTTCAGCGAGGTTGGCGCGGGGCTGAGTAATACGCAGGCAGCTCACCACCGCGGCAACACTGGCGAAGGTGCCTGCCAATACCAACGAAGCATGTGTGCCGCCGGTGGGGAACAGGTTGAACATCAAGGCCACCAGCGCCGCGCCAGAGGTTTGCCCCAATAAGCGAGCAGTACCAAGCATGCCACTGGCTCCGCCGCTGCGGTGGCGTGGGGCAGCAGAAATAATGGTGTGGTTGTTGGGCGACTGGAATAACCCAAAGCCCGCACCGCACAGCACCATGCGCCAGATGATATCCAGATCGGTCGGGTTATATGGCAATAGTGCCAGCAGGAACAAGCCGAGCGCGAAGGTCGCCAAACCAATCCCTCCCAGTAACCCCGCGTGAACACGCTCCACCAGGCGGCCTGCAATCGGCGCCATCACGATAATGGCCAACGGCCAGGGAGTTAACAGCAAACCCGTTGCCACCTCGTCACGGCCCAAAGAGGCTTGTAGGAAGAAGGGTAACGACACCATCGCTAGCATCTGGGCGGTAAAAGAACAGATTGAAGTGCCCATCGACAGCGCAAAAATAGGGATACGCAGCAGATCGACCGGCAGCAAAGGGGATGTCTGCCGCAGTTGACGGCGCACAAAGAAGTAACCTATCACCAGCAACGCCGTGATTTCAGCTGTAATCAGCAGCAGGCTTTGCCCTTGGGCAAAACCGCTGATGGCGGTGATCAGCAGGCCAAACGTCAGGGCATTCATCACCGCACTGGTAGGATCAAAGCGCTGATTACTGCTTTTCTGACTGTTAGCCGGCAGGTATCTCATTCCCAGGATCAGTGCAACGATGCCGATCGGCAGGTTGATGGCAAATAACCACTGCCAGGAGGCCACGGATAAAATGGTGGCGGCGACCGTAGGCCCGGCGGCGGAAGAGAAGGCTACGATCAGCGAGTTTATCCCGATGCCACGGCCGAGAAAGCGTTGCGGATAGATGATGCGGATCAGGGCGGTATTGACGCTCATAATCGCCGCGGCACCGAACCCTTGCAGTACGCGGGCGATCGTCAAGGTTAATAGCGAATCGGACAGCGCGCAGAATAGCGAGGTTATGCTGAATACCAACAGACCAGCCTGATAGATACGGCGATAGCCAATCAGATCGCCCAATGATGCCAGAGAAAGCAACGAGATGGTGATCGCCAACTGATAGGCATTGACCACCCAGATCGAGCTGGCCGGGCTGGCGTTAAGATCGCGGGCGATGGTTGGCAGGGCAACGTTGGCGATCGCCCCGTCGAGCACTGAAACCGTAATGCCCAGCGCAATGGCCAGGATCGCCCCGTAGCGTTGCGGAACGGGTAAGCCGTCGGAATTAGCAAGCGTTGTCATGGAGGTAGTTATTAAACAGGGGGAATATTACAATGCTAATCATATTTCCCGCCGAATGCACCCGGCGTTTCTGTACTAAATGTAAAAGCAGTGGGATATCTGCCGCTAATCCCGTCATTTATGGCGAATATTGTACAACCTCCATTGCGTGGGGTGAAATGTTCCGATTATACTGAAACTCCTGTTCAAATTTCCTAAAACAAAAATAGTTAAGTTAAGGTATTAACCATGGCTAATGCAGATCTAGACAAACAACCGGATTCCGTTTCATCAGTGCTGAAAGTGTTTGGCATCCTGCAGGCACTGGGTGATGAGCGTGAGATCGGTATTACCGAGCTTTCTCAGCGGGTAATGATGTCCAAAAGTACCGTTTACCGTTTCCTGCAAACCATGAAGTCGCTGGGTTATGTCTCACAGGAAGGAGAGTCGGAGAAATATTCGCTGACCCTCAAGCTGTTTGAACTGGGTGCCAAATCGCTGCAAAACGTCGATTTGATCCGCAGCGCGGACATCCAGATGCGTGAGCTGTCCAACCAGACGCGTGAGACTATCCACCTGGGTGCGCTGGATGAAGATAGCATCGTCTATATTCACAAAATCGACTCCATGTATAACCTGCGTATGTATTCACGCATTGGTCGCCGCAACCCGCTGCACAGCACCGCGATTGGTAAAGTCCTGCTAGCCTGGCGCGATCGCGGTGAAGTGGCAGAGATCCTATCCCACGTCGAGTTTACCCGCAGCACTCCGCATACCATCGCCAGCGCCGCAGAATTACTGCCGCTGTTGGATAAGGTACGCGAGCAGGGGTTTGGCGAAGATATCGAAGAACAGGAAGAAGGCCTGCGCTGCATCGCGGTGCCAGTGTTTGACCGTTTCGGCGTGGTGATCGCCGGCTTGAGCATCTCCTTCCCGACCATCCGCTTCTCCGAAGAAGGTAAAGAGGGCTACGTGGCGCAGTTGCACACCGCCGCTCGTCTGATTTCAGCGCAAATGGGCTATCACGACTATCCGTTTTGACGGTGTCTGAATAGCTAAGGGCCAAACGTACGTTTGGCTCTACGTTTCTGCATCCTCGCCTTCCTCTGTTATCTCACCACAGTAAAACCTTCACTGTTTAACGATGGCTCCAAACACCAAGTATAAAAAAACCGGCGCCTGGGCGCCGGTTCAGTTTGCGGATCAGTCTAGGGTTACCGGTGAGCCAGCTCTGCTTCGTCCTCGCTGTCCATAATGGCTTTGTCGGTCTGCTTCATCAGTTGGCTGGTGATGGTACCTGCGGTCATAGAACCACTAACGTTCAGCGCGGTACGGCCCATATCGATCAACGGTTCAACCGAAATCAGCAGGGCGACCAGGGTCACCGGCAGGCCCATCGCTGGCAGCACAATCAGTGCAGCGAAGGTCGCTCCGCCGCCCACACCGGCAACACCGGCTGAACTGACGGTAACAATGCCGACCAGCGTTGCGATCCACAGAGGATCCAGCGGGTTGATACCCACGGTTGGCGCAACCATCACCGCGAGCATTGCCGGGTAGAGACCCGCGCAACCGTTCTGACCAATAGTGGCACCAAATGAAGCCGAGAAGCTGGCAATCGATTCTGGCACGCCCAGACGGCGAGTCTGCGCTTCGACGTTCAGCGGGATGCTGGCAGCGCTGGATCGGCTGGTGAAGGCAAAGGTCAGCACCGGCCACACCTTGCGGAAGAATTTCAGCGGATTGACGCCGGTGAAGCTCAACAGCAGGCCGTGAACCACGAACATGATCGCCAGACCAAGGTAAGAGGCAACCACAAAGCTGCCCAGCTTGATAATATCGTGGATGTTTGAACCCGCAACCACCTTGGTCATCAACGCCAGTACGCCGTAAGGCGTCAGCTTCATCACCAGACGGACCAGCTTCATCACCCAGGCTTGCAGGGTATCGATAGCTACCAGCACGCGCTGGCCTTTCGGCTGGTCATCTTTAAGCAGTTGCAGCGAAGCCACGCCCAGGAAGGCAGCGAAAATCACCACGCTGATGATTGACGTTGGGTTGGCCCCGGTCAGATCGGCAAACGGGTTTTTCGGCACAAATGACAGGATCAGTTGCGGCACGCTGAGATCGGCCACTTTGCTGGCGTAGTTGGTTTCGATTGCTGACAAACGAGCAGTTTCTTGTGTGCCCTGGACCAGACCTTCTGCGGTCAGCCCGAACAGGTTGGTGACCAATACGCCCACCAGGGCGGCAATCAACGTGGTAAACAGCAGCGTACCAATGGTCAGGAAGCTGATTTTGCCCAGCGAGGAAGCGTTGTGCAACTTGGCTACGGCGCTAAGGATGGAGGCGAAAACCAGCGGCATCACGATCATTTGCAGCAGCTGTACATAGCCGTTACCGACGATGTTAAACCAGCTGATGGACGCTTTCAGCACCGGGTTGTCCGAGCCGTAAATCAGTTGCAGTACCAAACCGAACACTACACCAAGTGCCAGACCAACCAGCACTTTTTTAGCCAGACTCCATTGCTTATGGCGGGTTTGCGCCAACAGCAAAAGGAGGGCGGCAAAAACCAGCACGTTTAATACGAGCGGTAGATTCATCCCCAATGTCTCCAATCTTGTTTTTTTATATTTAAGGTGCTGTGCACCGATGTAATACGATGTAAATATCGTAACATTTTGCGATGAAGCGCACTTATATCTAAAAGGTATTTAATATAACTTTTTACTGAAAATAGATGGCATAGTGAGCGATTTGGCGGGTAAATAGGCGGTTTTGTTGATCACAGTCGGATATTTTTAATTTGCTCAAAATATGACTGCACCGGAAGAGTGTAATCTCCTTGCCAGTAAATGGCGAAAGCCACCAGGCATAGACACAGTACCCTCTCCAGCTGATTGCCTTTTTGTGAGTTCAATATCGGCAGGCAGAAACGCCAGCGGCAGGGCCAGAACAATGGTACTCCAGCAGGGGTCAGCATATCGGCCAGCAGGTGGCTGAAATAACCGATAATCATGGCGTGTAGTACATCCGCGGGGATCGGCCAACCGCGCGGCACCTCCAGCTGAAATAACCACATGCCGCCGACGATCGCCAGCAGGCTATGGGTGAAACCGCGGTGACCAAAGGCGCGTGAGATTGGGATGGCTATCCAGCGCAGGCGCTGGCCCAGGATGGATTTAGGGTGATCGATATCGGGTAACAGTGACGTCAGTAGCGCGGCAGGAATGATGTGCCACCAATCGCCAGCGGCGAGCACAGGAGTCACCTCCGCTTTCTTGGCAAAGATCGCGCAGGCAACAGAGAATAGGAGATGTCCTTCCGCGGTCATGTTGCTATATTCCGGCTACTAAACTGTTAATTTATCCAGTATATGGGAATTTTTACAGTAACGGAAGCAGTTACCCTGTAACGATTTGTTAATTTTACGCCGTTTTACAAAGGGTTGAAACCTCATTTCTGACGGATGCAGTATACAGGCAGACTCTAATGTAGGGAGGGCCGCATGCGGCACCCGTTCAAATTCGGGGGAAGATATGTTTGCTGTGGGGATCAACGAGCCAGCCCAATCACGATGCCTTGCCTTTGGCCGGTATTACAGCCAGTGATCTGCGATATTTACCCCATTAAGTATAATGAATTCAAAATGATAGATTTGTTCTGCCTGTCGTGAGGGAAGAAAACACCGGGCTTTCGATGGCTACCGCGTGGCAGTGACAGTGACACCTAATTGTCCGGTGTTTTCTTTATGCGATTAGCATAATTTGGATGGTATAATAATTCAATAAAAATGAAATCGTATTTTATTTTATCGTAATAAGGGGAAAGGGCACCGGTAGGGCCGATGCCGTCAAGATCAGGCCAGATGTGCGGCAGTCAACTGCTCGAGACTTTGCAGTTTAAGGTCGGCCAAGGCCCAGCGCGGATCCTGGCTGTATTCGTGCGCAGGGATCACGATCGACCTCATGCGTGCCGCCTTGGTGGCAATCATGCCGTTGAAGGAGTCTTCCAGAGTAATGCAGTGCTGTGGATCGCTGCCCAGACGTTCGGCCGCGATCAGATAGACTTCCGGGTGCGGTTTGCTATACGGCAGGTATTCGGCCGAAACCAACTGGTCAAAGTAACTCTCCAGATCGAACATCTTTAGCACCTGTTGCTGCATATGTAGCGGAGAAGCGGAGGCCAGCCCGATATTCAGATCCAGGCTACGGCACAGTTCCAACGCTTGTTGCACCCCAGGTAGCAACGGGCGCTTTTCCTGCACCAACTCGATGGCCCGCTCGATTATGCGGCCAGTCACTTCCTCCTGAGAAGGTCCTTGCCACGGCATGGCCTGGAACCACATCCGCACTACCAGATCGATGCGCAAACCCAGCGTATCCGGCAGGTTGTGACGATTGGACAAATCCAGTCCCAATGAGCTGAAGATGTCCATTTCCGCCTGTAGCCACAGGGGCTCAGAATCAATCAATAAACCGTCCATATCAAAAATTGTGGTTGTTATGCGTTGCGAATAAGCCATTAACAATTAACCCCTGTTGTACTAGTAAAAGAAAATGTTTTCGCCACTCTATCATCTTTGTTCAGGCAACTGCATCCTTCGGACCCGGAGGGGGGACAAAGTGCAGGATCTCACTGGATTCAGATGGGAAGACGAAGAAAACGGTGGGCGAGTTTCATTAACTACAGGTAGACTTAGCGCAACAACGATTGCGTCGCTTACAAGGGGAACACATGACGTATCAACAGGCTGGGCGCGTTGCCATTCTGAAACGCATTTTCGGATGGGTCGTTTTCATCCCGGCGTTACTTTCAACGCTGGTTTCACTGCTGGGTTTTGTTTATCAACACAGTGAGAAGTCCAGAGGGATCAACGCAGTGATGCTGGATTTTGTCCACGTCATGGTCGATATGGTGCGCTTCAATACGCCATTCCTGAATATTTTCTGGTACAACTCACCGGTACCGGACGTGGATAAGAGCCTGTTTAGCGGCGCTAATCTGATGTTTATCATTATCTACTTCCTCATTTTTGTTGGCCTGGCATTGCAGACCTCCGGTGCGCGCATGTCGCGTCAGGTGAAGTTTATCCGTGAGGGATTGGAAGATCAGATGATCCTGGAACAGGCCAAGGGTAGCGAAGGGCACACGCGTGCGCAATTGGAGGAGCGGGTAACGTTGCCGCACCACACCATTTTGCTGCAATACTTCCCGTTGTATATTTTGCCGGTGGTGATCGCCGTAGTGGCTTATTTTGTACTCAAGCTGCTAGGGCAAATGGCCGGAGTGGCGTAGGGGCGCTGCATGCTGCGCCCGTTAAGATAAGTCAGTAATATTGCCGCTTTGTCATCAATCTGAGGTGCCGCATGCGGCACCTTATCGTTTACAGCATCTCCGGGTGGAGCAGATTGTCGATGGCTCGTTGTGCCATGACCAGATGTTGACCGCCAAACAGGTTGCTGCGGTTGAGCAGGTAATAAAGTTGATACAGCGGCTGGCGTTCGATAAAACCGGCCTCCAGCGGCCACACGCTCTGATAGCCGTCATAAATCTGGGTGGGCAATTCAGGATAAAGCGGCAGCATCGCCAAATCACACTCTCTGTCGCCCCAGTAACAGGCTGGATCAAACAGCAAAGGCCCATCGGCGGCCTGAGCGCAGTTAGCAGGCCACAGATCGCCGTGCAGCAGGGAAGGCTGTGGCTGATGGTTTTGCAAGCGCAGATACACCACGTCGATAATTTCGTCGATATCACCGAAGGTCATACCCTTTTCCGCCGCCAGCTGTAGCTGCCAGCCGATGCGTTGCTCGGCAAAAAATTCCGCCCAGCGGCGTTGCCAGGCGTTGGGCTGCGGTGTGGTGGAAAGATGGTTATCGAAGTCGAGGCCGAACTGTGGTTGTTCGCTCCACTGGTGCAGGCGGGCCAGTTGTTGCCCGAGGCAGTGCGCCCCGTGAGCATCCAGCGGCTTAAGGGGTTGATACTCCAGCAGCAGGAAACTGTAATCGCGATCGCTGCCAACCCCATACACTTCAGGCACTCGCACAGTCTTACTGCGCGCCAGTAGGGCCAGTTGATCGGCCTCTGCGGTGAATATCGGCAGCATTTCACGGGTATCACATTTAACAAATACCTCGCTATCACCGTAACTCACGCGCCACGCCGGGTGGATTTCCCCCCCGGGCAGTTCAGTCCTTTCGCGGATTTCTGCGCTGCCAAGATGTTCACTCAACAGACGACTAACGGCTTGCCACATAGTAATCCCCTTCTGTGTTGCCTGCGATTTCATTAGGTTAGCGTCTTTCCTACTGCGAAAACACGATGTGGCGCACAGCTGCGCCATCTATTGACGAAAATATCATCGCTGCGTGTCTGGTCAAAGTATATACGCTATTGATTAATTTAAGTACGCTTATGCTTAATGCCGCTTGCGGGATAGCCGACAAGACGGTATCTCTCCCGCGCAGGGCGAGGGAGCTGTCGTGGAGCCGTGGGTAGGGGCAGGAGCCAATCGGTGGCACATTCTGTTCCCTCTCCTGGGGGAGAGGGTTAGGGTGAGGGCGACTTGGTGAATGGAGTTGAGTCGGCAGTGGCAGTGCGGTAAGTTTCGTATCAACACATATGGTGGTCCCTACGAATGATCCTTAGCCAGGCCGTTCTCGTGGTGTTGCACGGGTTTGAAGTGGCTATAGAGCAGGGCGATGACAAACAGCACCGCCTGCACAATAACGATGCACGGCCCGGTTGCGCCGTCGATATGAAAGCTGATCAGCGTCCCCAGCACGCAGGAAAAAACCGAAGCGACGGTGGCAATGATCAGCATCCGGTTGAAGCTGCGACACAGGGTGAACGCAATGATCCCCGGTGCGATCAGCATCGCAATCACCAGGATCACCCCCACCGCCTGTAGCGAGGCCACAATGGTTAACGCCAGCAGGCACAGTAAGCCGTAGTGCAGTAACTTCACCGGCAGGCCGATGACGCGCGCATGGTTGGGATCGAAACAGTACAGCATAAAGTCCTGGCGCTTGAGCAGCACGATCGCCAGCGTGATCCCGGCGATCCACAATGTTTGCCGCAACTCACCGTCGGTGATCCCCAACATATTGCCGAACAGGATATGGCTGAGGTGTTGATCGGTATCGATGCGGGCAAACAGCACCAGTCCAAAGGCAAACATACCGGAGAACACGATCCCCATCACGGTATCTTCCTTAACTCGGCTGTGCTCTTTCAGATAGCCCGTCGCCACTGCGCAGAAAATGCCGGAAAGAAATGCGCCAATCGCCAGCGGAATACTGAATACAAAGGCCAATACAATGCCGGGTAGCACGGCGTGAGAGATGGCATCCCCCATCAGTGACCAGCCCTTCAACACCAGATAACAAGACAGCACGGCGCAGACCACGCCGGTGACGATGGCCGCGATGATGGCGCGCTGCATAAAGGGATAGGCGAACGGCTCCGAGAGCCATTGCAACAGAAGTTCCATCAGTTACCCTCCGGGGAGTTGCCATGGGTGACACGGCGTTTTGAGGCTAACAGCCCGTGCTTCGGTGCAAACAGGAAGGCGACCAGGAACACCAGCGTTTGCAGCGTGACGATCACGCCGCCGGTAGCCCCGTCGACGAAGAAGCTGAGGTAAGCGCCCAGGCTGCTGGTCAAGGCTCCGATCGCAATGGCGATAATCACCAACCGGCCAAAACGGTCGGTCAGCAGATAGGCGGTGGCACCGGGAGTGATCACCATGGCGATCACCAAAATGGCGCCGACGGTTTGCAGTGCGGCCACGGTACAGGCGCTAAGCAGGGTAAAGAACAGGATCTTCAACTTCAATGGCGAAAGCCCGATTGATACCGCGTGGTTTTCGTCAAAAAACACCGCTAGCAAGTCTTTCCACACCAGGCATAAGATCAGTAACGAAACGCCGATAATAATTTCCACCTGCAACACGTCTTCGTCCGCGATGCCGAGAATGTTGCCGAAGATGATCGACTGCACATTCACCGAGGTGGGATTGAGCGAAATAATCAGCAGGCCGACGGCGAAAAAGGTAGAGAAAATAAAGCCGATAATCGCATCTTCACGTAGGCGGGTAACGTGACGTACCAACGTCATCGCCAGCGCGGCCAGCATGCCGGTGAAAAACGCACCGGCCGCATAAGGCAGGCCGAGGGCATAGGCACCGGCCACGCCAGGGACCACGGAGTGGGAAAGCGCATCGCCCATTAACGACCAGCCTTTCAGCATCAGATACGCCGACAGAAAAGCGCAGGCCGCGCCGACGATGGCGCTAACCCACATCGCCTTGACCATATAGTTGTAGTTGAACGGTTGCAGCAGGATCTCGAGCATCAGGGATTATTCTCCTTTTGCTGACTTTGCGCCGGAGGATCGCTTTTGGTATGACCATAAAACACCGCAGGGCGTTCGTCATCGGTTAATACCGTCACGGTGCGGGGATCGTTATCATCGTGCAGATCGGGCCCAGAGAGGTTGATATGGCGCAATACGCCGCCGAATGCCAATTCCAGATTGCTTTGCGTGAAGGTGGTTTCGAGCGGCCCGGTGGCCAGCACGGTACGGTTAATCAGGATCACCCGATCGCAAAATTCCGGTACGCTGCCGAGGTTGTGGGTCGATACCAGGATCAGGTGACCCTCATCGCGCAGCGAACGTAACAGCTCGATAATGGCGTTCTCGGTTTTGACATCCACGCCGGTAAAAGGCTCATCAAGCAGCAGTACCGTTCCCTGCTGAGCCAGGGCACGGGCCAGGAATACACGCTTTTTTTGCCCGCCGGAAAGCTCACCGATCTGTCGGCTACGTAGCTCACTCAGGCCAACGCGTTCCAGCGCCTTATCGACCCACAGCCGGTCTTCCTTAGTCGGAATGCGCAAGAAGTTCATTTTGCCGTAGCGGCCCATCATCACCACGTCTTCCACCAGCACCGGGAAGTTCCAGTCAACCTCTTCGGTCTGCGGCACGTAGGCGATAATGTTTTTCTTCAGCGCAGCGACAACCGGTTGCCCGCTCAGCATCACCTGGCCGGACGTCGGTTTTATCAGGCCCATGATGCTTTTGAAGAGGGTTGATTTCCCGCTGCCATTAACTCCCACCAGTGCACAGATCGAACCACCGCTAAGGGTAAAGCTGGCGTTATGGATTGCCGTATGGCCATTATTATAGGTGACCGATACGTCATCCACGTTGAGTTCGGGGCGGATAAAGGTCTCTGTACTCATTGATTGAACCCTTTGGCGATGGTTTGCACGGTGGCATTGAGCAGATCGATATAGGTGGGCACCGGCCCGTCGGCGGCAGACAGCGAATCGACATACAGCACACCACCGTATTGCGCACCGGT
Source organism: Serratia sp. 2723 (assembly GCF_050434425.1). NCBI lineage: Bacteria > Pseudomonadati > Pseudomonadota > Gammaproteobacteria > Enterobacterales > Yersiniaceae > Serratia > Serratia sp. 2723. The sequence goes on along the minus strand of NZ_JBNDIN010000005.1, from coordinate 299,837 downwards.
TTCTTTGGCCACCTGCTTGGCGGGTTTATCCGAAATGGTGCTTTCGCTGAACACCACCGGAATGTGGTTGGCCCGCACGGTATCGATCACTCGGCGTACTTGCTGTGGTGAGCCTTGTTCGTCGGCATTGATCGGCCACAGATAGACTTCTTGCAGCTGATAATCTTTGGCCAGATAGCTAAAGGCACCTTCGCTGGTCACCAGCCAGCGTTGGGCTGACGGAATGCGAGACAAACGTTCGCGTAGTGGGGCATCCAGCGCCGCGATTTTTTCAGCGTAGGCTTTGGCATTGCGGTTATAGCTTTCCGCGTTGTCGGGATCGTACTGTACCAACGCTTTGCGGATGTTCTCAACGTAGATCAGCGCATTGCTTGGTGACATCCAGGCATGGGGATTTGGGTTACCGTTATATGGGCCTTCGTGGATCGGAAGTGGAGTGATCCCTTCGGTCACCACTGCGGCGGGAACCTGTTTGATATTTTCGAAGAAGCGTTGGAACCAGCGTTCCAGATTCATCCCGTTCCATAAAATCAGATCGGCGTGCTGTGCCTTAACGATATCGCGCGGCGTGGGCTGGTAGTCGTGGATTTCCGCTCCAGGTTTGGTGATGGACTCCACCACGGCGGCATCGCCCGCCACATTCTGGGCGATATCCTGGATAATGGTGAAGGTTGTCACCACGCGCAGTTTATCCTTCGCCAGAGCTGGTTGGCTCACAGCAACAATGCTAAGGCATACGCAGAGCAGGGCAAGAGGGCGAAAGCGGGACAAGCTACAATGACGGGTAAATACTCTGTTTTTCATTGGCATGATGGCGTCTCCTTGTTTCAAATGAAAATGATTATCAATATCAATTGAGCGGAAGTCAAGCATCACCCAGCTTTGCCAAAGGGTTATTTTATTGTTAATGGAATGGTGCCGCCGTGTGAGTTATAACATTTTATGTATCGGGATGTAACCGCTTAAAGTAGTCACTGGCAGTGATTATCTCCACCTCGGGTTTTGCCCCCAATGCCACCTCGCCCAACCCCTGCGCCAACTGTTTTACATCTTCTTGATTTAATGACATTGTTAGCGAAAAACTGTTGATCCCAAGCTCATGGGGAACGCCCTTGCTGTCGCTGAGCGTGGTGGAAAAACCGGCCAGCGTCATTTGTCCTGTTAATTCAGCTAAATCGGTTAAGCTCTGTTCCAGATAGGTGAAAGACACCACATAACCTGTGGACGAAGATTGACTCATAAATCACCTCTTGGTATATGGATAACCTGAGAATAGACCAAAAAAGTTATGCAGGTATCCTTACCCGTTGTATATGCTACGCAACTCATTGAAAGGAGTGAGGGATTCTGTGAAAACAAAAATAGGTTGCCTGATGGCAATCGTACTATTAGCCGGTTGTGCGAAAGATCCGCAAACAACGAGCAATCAGGCAGGCAGTGGCACTTCGGGCGGTTGGCTAAAAACCCCACCGCAAACACCAAGCAACCGTACCGGCACACCGGTCGCTTATAACGATTATATCCGCCAGGCCGCCAGCAACTATGGCGTCGACGAAACGCTGATTAAGGCGATCATTCAGGTGGAGTCCGGGTTTAACCCGAACGTGGTCAGCACCTCGAATGCCGTGGGGCTAATGCAGCTGAAAGCCTCAACCGCTGGGCGTGATGCTTACCGTATGAAGGGCAAGAACGGGCAGCCAAGTTCACGTGAGTTGAAGGATCCGGCGGTTAATATTGATCTGGGAACAGCCTATATCAATATTCTTCAAAGCCAGCAGCTAGCCGGGATCACCAATCCACAAACGCTGCGCTATGCCACTATTGTTTCCTATGTGAACGGGGCAGGCGCGATGTTACGGACCTTCTCATCGGATAAGCGCGTGGCGGTAAACCGCATTAATCAGATGAGCCCGGAAGAGTTTTATCAGCATATCCAGAAGAAACACCCGGCACCACAAGCGCCGCGTTACTTGTGGAAGGTTACCACCGCTTATCAAGCGATGGCCTACTAGCCTCAGATTGCCTACAACCGGCCTCAGTAAGGGGCCGGTTTTGCTATTTCTTACCGCTAAAAATGTGTTCCACATCCCATTTCCGCCTATCTGCTGCCTGATGTTCTAAAAAGCGCACAAATTGTTAATTTTACATTAACAAAGAAAACTTTACGTTCAATCAATTAGTTACCGGTAACATTGTTGCTAAAGCTCACATTCTGACCTTCAATAAATAAACAATTACGTAACAATATATGTTTAAACTCCGCATAGACCACAAGGTTGAGGTTAAATAGTTGTGATTCTTTTCGGAAGGAATGTGCTATGTCGAACGATAAAACCAACAATTCCCGGCGTGATTTCTTACTGAAATCGATGACGCTGATCCCCGCAGCCGTTATCGGTGGCAGCGGTGTGGGTGCCCTGACGACACCCACATCTGTGCTTGCCGCTAGCGATACCCCCAAGCAAGCTGACTATCAACCCACCTTCTTTACCCCCGAAGAGTGGGCCTTTGTTCAGGCGGCGGTGGCGCGTTTGATCCCTGCGGACGATCGCGGCCCGGGCGCTTTGGAAGCCGGCGTGCCGGAGTTTATCGATCGTCAGATGAATACGCCTTATGCCACCGGTGCAATCTGGTACATGCAAGGGCCGTTCAATCCCGATGTCGCTCCGGAAATGGGTTATCAACTGCCGTTGGTACCCAAACAGATTTATAACCTGGGCATCAGCGACGCGGATGCCTACAGCAAGAAAACGACAGGTAAAGTATTCGCCGAACTGGATGGCGCACAACAGGATGCGCTGTTGCAAAAGTTTGAATCCGGTGAAGCCGAGTTTGTGCAACTGCCTGCCAAGCTGTTCTTCTCTTATCTGTTGCAAAACACCCGTGAAGGCTTTTTCAGCGATCCGATCCATGGCGGTAACAAAGAGATGGTGGGATGGAAGCTGATCAATTTTCCGGGCGCGCGCGCCGACTTTATGGACTGGGTTGAGCGAGGGGAACGTTATCCCTTCCCGCCGGTATCTATTCGTGGGGAGAGAGGGTAATTATGGCAACGGTAATGAAAAAGCAGGATGTGGTGATCGTCGGTTTTGGCTGGGTTGGTGCCATTATGGCCAAGGAGTTGACCGAGGCCGGGCTTAACGTGGTGGCGCTTGAGCGTGGCCCGATGCGCGATACCTACCCAGACGGCTCCTACCCGCAGGTGATCGATGAACTGACCTATAATATCCGCCGCAAGCTGTTCCAGGACCTTTCCAAAAGTACCGTGACCATCCGTCACAACGCCAGCCAAACCGCAGTGCCTTATCGCCAGTTGGCGGCTTTCCTGCCGGGCACCGGCGTGGGCGGAGCTGGCCTGCACTGGTCTGGCGTGCATTTCCGTATCGATCCTATCGAGCTGCGAATGCGCAGCCATTATGAAGAGCGCTACGGCAAAAGCTTTATTCCAAAAGACATGACGATCCAGGATTTTGGGGTGAGCTACGACGAGCTGGAGCCGTTCTTCGATAAGGCCGAGAAGGTATTCGGTACCTCCGGCACTGCCTGGACGGTGAAGGGGCAGTTGGTGGGTAAAGACAAAGGTGGAAACCCCTTTGCACCTGACCGTTCCGACCATTTCCCGCTGCCAGCGCAGAAGAACACCTTCTCCGCGCAGCTGTTTGAAAAGGCGGCGCGTGAGGTGGGTTATCACCCTTACAATCTGCCCTCTGCCAATACCTCAGATTCCTATACCAACCCCTATGGCGCGCAGATGGGGCCTTGCAACTTCTGCGGTTATTGCAGCGGTTATGCCTGCTACATGTATTCCAAGGCCTCGCCAAACGTCAATATCCTGCCAGCACTGCGGATGGAGAAGCGCTTTGAGCTGCGCACCAACGCCAACGTGCTGAAGGTTAACCTGACCGCAGACAAAAGCCGGGCGACCGGGGTCAACTATATCGATGCCCAGGGGCGAGAGATCGAACAACCTGCCGATCTGGTGATCCTCGGAGCCTTCCAGTTCCACAACGTACACCTGATGCTGCTCTCCGGTATTGGCAAGCCTTACGATCCACAGACCGGTGAAGGGGTGGTTGGGCGTAACTTTGCCTACCAGAATATGACCACCATCAAGGCGTTCTTCGATAAGGACGTCCACACCAACCCGTTTATTGGCGCGGGCGGTAACGGCGTTGGCGTGGATGATTTCAATGCGGATAACTTTGACCACGGCAAAGAAGGTTTTGTCGGTGGCTCACCGTTCTGGGTCAACCAGGCGGGTACCAAGCCTATCTCCGGTCTGCCGACGCCTCCTGGCACTCCAGCCTGGGGCAGCAAGTGGAAAGCTGCGGTGGCGGATGCCTATACGCACCATGTCTCTATGGATGCGCATGGCGCGCACCAGTCCTATCGTAGCAACTACCTCGATCTCGATCCGACCTATAAGAACGTCTTTGGCCAACCGCTGCTACGCATGACCTTCGACTGGCAGGAAAACGACATCAAGATGGCGCAGTTTATGTTTAACAAGATGGCCCCCATCGCCAAGGCGATGAACCCGAAACTGATTTCCGGCAGCCCGAAAAACGCTAACAGCCATTTCGATACCACCAGCTATCAAACCACGCACATGAACGGCGGTGCGGTGATGGGGGAGGATCCGAAGACCAGCGCGGTAAACCGCTATCTGCAAAGCTGGGACGTGCATAACGTGTTCTCGATCGGCGCATCAGCCTTCCCGCAGGGGCTAGGCTACAACCCGACCGGCACCGTTGCCGCGTTGGCCTACTGGTCTGCCCGTGCCATTCGCGATCAGTATCTGAAAAACCCAGGCCCATTGGTACAGGCATGAGGATGCGAGTGATGAAAGTTTTGGTTCCCGCACTGGTTCTCAGTGCACTGAGTTTTTCCGTTTTGGCGCAGGACGCGGCGGTCAGCAGCGACTTGCTCAAACGGGGTGAATATCTGGCACGTGCCGGTGACTGTGTAGCCTGCCATACCAATGGCAAGGGCGGCGTGCCCTTTGCTGGTGGTTTGGCGATGGAAACGCCGATTGGCACTATCTATTCCACCAACATCACCCCGGACAAAACCACCGGCATTGGCGACTACAGTTTTGAAGATTTCGACGATGCGGTACGTAAAGGTGTCGCCAAGAACGGTAGCACCCTGTACCCGGCGATGCCTTATCCTTCGTTTGCGCTGGTGAAAGAAGAGGATATGCGTGCCATGTACGCCTATTTCATGCACGGCGTGCAGCCAGTGAAACAAGCGAACAAAGACTCTGATATTCCCTGGCCGTTGTCCATGCGCTGGCCGCTACACATCTGGCGCTCGATGTTTGCACCAACACCGGCAGATTTCGCGGCAAACGCCAACGCCGATCCGGTTATTGAACGTGGCCGCTATCTGGTCGAAGGGCTGGGGCACTGCGGAGCATGCCATACGCCGCGCAGCCTGACCATGCAAGAGAAGGCGTTGAGCAACACGGAAGGGGATGATTACCTGTCCGGCAGCAACGCGCCGATCGACGGTTGGGTGGCATCCAGCCTGCGTGGTGATAATAAAGATGGCCTGGGTACCTGGAGTGAGAGCGAACTGACCGAGTTCCTGAAAACCGGCCGTAACGCTAAGTCGGTGGTATTTGGTGGCATGAGCGACGTGGTCGAACATAGTCTGCAATATCTCAGCGATGAGGATTTGACCGCGATCGCCCGCTATTTGAAAACCTTGCCGCCGAAAGACGGTAAACAGCAGGCCGCACCGGTTGAAGACAGCGTCGCCAAAGATTTATGGCGTGGTAACGACAGCAAGCCCGGAGCCGCGCTGTACGTCGATAACTGTGCCGCTTGCCACCGCACCGATGGCGTTGGCTACCAACGTGCTTTCCCGGCGTTGAAGGGCAACCCGGTGGTACAGACCGAAGACGCGACTTCGCTGATCCACATTGTGCTGGTTGGCAATACCACGCCAGCGGTGAAGGGAGCGGTTTCCAACCTCACCATGCCGCCGTTTGGCTGGCGCTTGAACGATCAGCAGGTAGCGGACGTGGTGAACTTTATCCGTTCCAGCTGGGGTAACAACGCCAAAGCCATCAGTGCCTCCGATGTGGCTGACGTGCGTAAGGATCGTTCCATAATCCGTGATGAGAAGGCGATGGGCAGCTCTGCTATTCCAGAGTCAGCACCGGTGGGCGCCAAGTAATCTTCCAATCTGTCCAAGGGCCTCGTTCGAGGCCCTTTAATCGTCTTTCATTCCCCCCTTGAATAAATTAGAGTTGTTAATCATTTTTCTGTGGTTGCTTTTTAATCGCTTTTAGCAGTGTGTTGCTAGTGTTTTAAGCTGTTTGATCTGATTATGTTACATTTCTACAGGATGTTGTACCTAGGATTTATGTTATGTCATTGTTATTGATTGAGTTCTAATGTTTTTTTTTCATGGTGAATAAAATTATCATTAGTGTTATTAATGTTAATCACAAGGAAGCGTTGAAACCAAGGGGAGGTTATGAGCGTGATGGTGATAGCATTATTGATGGTGGTGTATGTTTCCATTGCTTTTGAGATCGATAGACGTAAGCGCATCTGTATTGGCCTTGGTCGAAAATATACCTACAGGAAGCGCATCAATCTCAAAAGGAAATGTGTAAGGTTTATCGATATTCTGCTTTTCCGAACATGATAGGTTGTGGTTTGCCATATTTGGTCAAAAAGCAGATTTCTTCAGGTGAAATGCCCCGGAAAAGCGGGGCATTTTAGATTGATGACCAAGAAGCCGCAGCTATTTGACACTACCAATGCCTGTTAACAATTTGCACCGTTATCGATCTCGTCAAAATGTCGATCTACTACCCGTGAGCAGACCCACGCTTTTGTGATCCTGTAGATAAAAAGTGTCTAATCCACTGTATGCATTCAGCGGCTGCTTTAGTATGGTCTTTGTAATTGAGCATTCGCCAAAAGACATTGCCATGGAAAAAATCGACCTGCATATGCATTCCAACTACAGCGATGATGCAGACTTCCCGGTTGAGACGGTGATTGCGCGCTGCCTGGCCAACGGCATCAGTACGTTGGCGGTGACCGACCATAATAATGCCAATTCGGTGCCGGAGGCCAAGGCCCTGGCATCGTCCAGCCTCAATGTCTTGTCCGGTATCGAGATCGACTGCACCTTCGCAGGGCGTAACTTCCACCTGTTGGGCTACGGGTTTACCCCCAGCAATGACTTTGTGGAAATCTATAACAATTTCAGCACTATTCAACGGGAACTGACGCCGCAAAAGTTTGCCAGGCTGCGCGGATTGAAATTCCATCTGGATGAGCAACGCCTGGAGCAGGTATGCGGTGGTGCCATCCCGCAGGAAGAGCAGATGGGTGAAGTGATACTCGACGATCCACGTAATGATGGGCATCCGTTGCTGATGCCTTATCGGCCCGGGGGGGAAAGGGCCGATATGCCACTAATCAATTTCTACTGGGACTTTTTTGGCCCAGGAAAGGTGTGCTATATGCCGGTCACCTATCCCGCCATGAGCCGCATGGTGGAGGTGATCCGCCATAACGGAGGAATACCGATCCTGGCGCATATCGGTGCCAACGTTAAACAGGACCATACCCAAGTCATCGATGAAATGTTGAAGATTGGTGTGATGGGGGTAGAGGCGTTCTCAAGCTATCATTCACCCGAATTGGCCAGCCAGTTGTATGAGTTTACCGTGAGCCGCTCGGCGTTTGTTACCTGCGGCAGCGACTTCCACGGGCGTAACAAGCCAAAAATAGAAGTAGGGCAATGTGCTTACGGCCCGCAGCATATTGGTGAAATACTCCGGTTTGTCGCCGCCGCCAGCGCCTAGGCATTGTTTCATTCCATATGGCTCGTGGGCGGTATCGGCTGCTCACGAAGCGCGCAGTTAACCGCCGAAATATAGACCATTCCAGATATTTTCTTTATCCTTTGCCGTCCTTTTATCAGGTAGGTGAATTTTTCTCGCCATTAACATCCTGTTTTATATGAACATTCTACGGGGAAGGGAGTTTCCGTCGGGCGCAATCGTTGGCGCTGTAGATTAAGGTAAGCTGTCTCATGAGTACGATTTCTCCAGATCATGGCAGGTTGGCTATTGCCCAATCTGCCAAATGGAACAAGACCGACACCGTCTGGATGTTCGGTTTATACGCCACTGCCGTGGGCGCCGGCACCCTGTTTCTGCCGATCAATGCCGGTCTGAATGGCCCACTGGTGCTGCTATTGATGGCACTGTTTGCCTTCCCTTTGACCTATTTACCCCATCTGGCGTTAACCCGCTTTGTCCTTTCCGGCTCCAGCCGCGATGGCAATATTCAGGACGTGGTGGTCGAGCATTTCGGCGTGTTAGCCGGCAAGCTCATTATGGTGCTGTACCTGATGGCGTTTTTCCCCATCGTGCTGGTCTACAGTATTTCCATCACCAACGCGTTGGACAGTTTCCTGACTCACCAATTTCACTTTGCCCCAGTCCCCCGCGTCTGGCTGAGTTTGGCGGTGGTGGTGGTGCTCAATCTGGTGCTGCTGCGCGGAAAGGACACGATCGTGGCCGCGATGGGCGTTCTGGTATTCCCATTGCTGGTGTTTCTGATGGGGATTTCGTTGTATCTGGTACCCACCTGGCAGACCGAGAACTTTGTCAGTGGTTTGGCCAACACCCAACTTGGCAGCCCCGATCTGTGGCACTCGCTGTGGTTGGCGGTCCCGGTGATGGTATTTTCCTTTAGTCATGCGCCGATCATTTCGTCGTTCGCTTCCACCCAGAACAGCTTATACGGTGACAACGCCGAGCGCCGTTGCGCGCGGATTATGCGTTACAGCTACCTGCTGATTTGCGTCACGGTGCTGTTCTTCGTGTTCAGCTGCGTGCTGAGCCTTTCGCACCAGGAGATGGAGCAGGCGAAAGCGCAGAACATCACGGTGTTGACCACTCTGGCCAACAAGTTTTCCAATCCGCTGATAGCCTATCTTGGGCCGGTGATGGCGATGTTGGCGATGGCAAAGTCCTATCTTGGCACTTCATTAGGCGTAACCGAAGGGGCAACCAGCCTGATCGATGGCCTAACACGTGCCGTTGGCAAGCCGCTGAGTGCCGTGACGACCCATCGCATTTCCGGCGTGGTGCTGTTCTTGCTCACCTGGGCAGCCACCGTCTGGAATCCGAGCGCCTTGCATATCATTGAAACCATCAGCGGTCCGCTGATTGCGGTGATCCTGTTTATTCTGCCGATGTATGCGGTGCGCGCGGTTCCGGCTATGCGCCGTTATCGCGCCTTGAGTAATGGTTTTGTGCTGGTGATGGGGCTGATTGCGCTTTCCGCTCTGGTTTACGGTTTGGCATAACGGGCAAATTGGCCCCGCAACAGCGGGGCCGGTTGGGTCAGGTCATTGGCACGTAGGTAGAGATCAGCTCCAGTACGCCGTTGATAATAAACTGCACGCCCATACACACCAACAGGAAGCCCATCAGGCGGGAAATAGCTTCGATACCACTTTCGCCAACCAGTTTCATGATTGCCGTGGAGCTGCGTAAACAGATCCATAGAATGACCGCTATCGACAGGAAAATGGCCACCGGTGCGGCCAGCAGCACCCAGTGGGCAAAGCCCAGGGTATTTTCGTTGACGCTGGATGCGGTGCTGATGATCATGGCGATGGTACCCGGCCCAGCGGTACTTGGCATGGCCAGCGGGACAAAGGCGATATTGGCCGAGGGTTTCTTGTGCAGTTCTCTGCTTTTGGTTTCTACCTCCGGTGTTTCATCGGCACTTTGCTGTGGGAATAACATGCGAAAACCGATAAAGGCGACAATCAAGCCCCCGGCGATCCGCAGCCCGGGGATGGAGATCCCAAAGGTGCTCATGACCAGTTGACCGGCATAGAACGCCACCGTCATGATGCAGAATACGTAGACCGAAGCCATCAGAGACTGATGGTTGCGCTCTTCGTTGGTCATATTTCCCGACAGACCAAGCAGCAGCGCCACGGTGGTCAACGGGTTGGCCAGTGGCAACAGTAGGGCTATCCCCAGCCCGATGGCCTGAAAAAACTGCAAAATACTCGACATAAAACAAACCCCAGCAAGAGAATGAAATGAGGGCGCAGTCACTACGCCCAAAAAGTATTGTGACTACCAGCGTCATACCAGACGCTCAATTTTCCTATGCCGCCATACCAGCCTATAAAACGTTGTCTGCAATGCCAGCATTGTCAAATAGGCGATAGGGAACGCCATCCATACCCCCTCTAATCCAAAGTGATTGCTGAGCAGATAGGCCGCTGGTAGCTGTACGGCTACGATGCAGAGAATGGAGATTGTCACCGGTACCAACACCACGCCGCTGGCGCGCATGATGCCGCCGACAATCGCCTGGAAGCCAAACACCAACATGCTCCACAGCATGATATGCAATAAATGCTCCGCTTCTGCCAATACTACCGGGCTGGTCAGGAACAAACCCAGCAGCCAATGTGACAGCAGGTAGACCAGAATAATCAACGAACCGGTCAGCCAGAGGTTGATATATAACCCGGTACGCAAGATGGGTGCAATTCGCTCGGTTTTGCCAGCGCCGATGGCCTGAGCACCCAAAATGGAGGCGGTGACGGCAATCGACAGAGCAGGGAATTGCACATAGTTAACGATTTGCGTCACTGCGCCATAGGCTGCTGTGGCATCCGAGCCGTGGCGGTTGACCAAGGTCAGGATAATCAATTCAGAGATAGAAATCACCACCATTTGCAAACCGGTGGGCAGGCCAATACGTAACACTTTGCGTAGCACCACCGTATCCAGCTTGAGCGCGGCCAGCATGGCCCGGTCGGGGGCCAGCACGTGTTTTTTGCGGCGCAGGCGCAGTGTCAGATACACCATCGCCAGTGCGTTACCGACCATACCCGCCAGGGCGGCGCTCTGTATGCCCATGGGGGCAATGCCCAGCCAGCCACGGATCAGGGCCGGGGTGAGCAGCAAGCCGACGATGGTGGACAACAGCAGGGCCAAGAGTGGCGAGACCGTGTCACTGACGCCGCGCAGCAACTGGGTGAACAACACAAATACCAGCAGCAACGGCATAATCAGCATCATGATGCGGGCGTAGGAGACCGCCTCTTCCAGCACATCCGCTGGCGTGCCAAGCGCTTGTAGCGCCTGGCGGGCAAACAGACTGCCAAAGACCGCCGCCAGTAAGCCAAGCGACACGCCCAGCATCAAGGCCGTACCCGCAATGGCTTTGACTTTCTCTGGTTCATTCGCGCCCCATGCCTGCCCAATCAGCACCGAGGCACCGGCACCAACGCCAATCACCAGTGAGATAAAGAAGAATACCACCGGGAACATACCGGAGATGGCGGCCAGCGCATGGGTGCCGAGCATCTGGCCAATATAGATGCCGTTCAGCGTGCCTGAAAATCCTTGCAGGAAGTTGGACAGCACCATGGGCACCAAAAAGATCAGATAGATGCGCCAAAGCGGTGGCTGCTTGTGCTGCGGACGGGTTTGCATTTAATCGTTTTTCCTGCGCTTGAAAGGCCTGTAAAGAGCTCTAGTAATACTGAGACTCATATGTAGGGGCGCCGCATGCTGCGCCCGCCTGGTTATATCACCGGGGAAATGCATCGCGAGTCATCCAGGCCAGATGCGCCTGGATATCGGCAGGCCATTGCGCAATTCGCTCGGCAAACAGCTTGCCGTTGTGGCCAAACAGTGCGCGCGTGGCTTCTTCATAGCCTGGTAAAGAGCCGGCGATGGCGCTCATAAAGCGATAGCCGTTCTCTTTGATACGGCGTTCATTATCCTGCTCGGCGGAGGTGCGCCGGGCTTCATCAACCAGACGACGTAGCGCTGCAGAAGCCCCACCACGTTGTTGTGCCAGCCATGCCCAATGACGGGGCAGGAGGGTCACTTCGCGGGCCACCACGCCGAGCTTGGGCCGACCAACCGAGGGCTGAGCTGCCGGTTCCGCGTCAAGCTCAGCGACACCGCCATCAGGCTGGGGCCAAACGTAGCCTGCTGGCCAAGGGTAATCCACCTGGGAGCCGGTGGCATCATCAAACACTAACAGCTCACCGGCAGTAAGATCCATCGCAGCAAGCGCCTGAGCGACATCGGCATAAGACCCGGCAGCCACTCGTTGATGCTGCAAGAAGGCGGTGCAGCTCGGCGTATTGATGGTTTTCATATTATTTATATCCGGGTTAAATTGTTTTACCCGGGTAATTTGTCTGAGTTATCGTGGTAAGTCAAGTGTGATCAATTATGCAGCAGGGTAAACTGCGCTTTATTTATCCTCCACAGTTTTAATGCTACTATCCGCAAGGCTGTATACAGCCACTGGAGGTTCGCGTGTTATTAACGGACCAAGTTGTGCGTCAATCTGGCAATTGTGGGCGAGATATGACGCATAACTGACTCAACACTAACCAAAATATCTGTACTGCATGTGATCTGTCGTGTGGGTCACCACTGTAGATAAGGAATTATGAATGCCTGTTATTACTCTTCCTGACGGAAGTCAGCGTCAATACGACCATGCCGTTTCCCCGCTGGATGTTGCCCGTGATATCGGCCCTGGCCTTGCCAAAGCCTGTATCGCTGGCCGCGTTAACGGTGAACTGGTCGATGCCAACGATGCCATCGAATCCGATGCACATCTGGCCATCATCACCATCAAGGATACCGAAGGCCTGGAAATCATGCGCCACTCCTGTGCGCACCTGCTGGGTCATGCGATCAAACAGCTGTGGCCAGACACCAAAATGGCCATTGGCCCGGTGATCGACAACGGTTTCTACTATGATGTTGACCTTGACCATACCCTGACGCAGGAAGATCTGGATCTGCTGGAGAAGCGGATGCATGAATTGGCCGACAAAGATTATGACGTCATCAAGAAAACAGTGAGCTGGCAGGAAGCCCGCGACACCTTCGCAGCCCGTGGCGAAAGCTACAAGGTGGCGATTCTGGATGAAAATATCAGCCATGACGATCGCCCTGGCCTGTATCATCACGAAGAATACGTGGATATGTGCCGTGGCCCACACGTGCCGAATATGCGTTTCTGCCACCATTTCAAACTGCAGAAAACCTCCGGTGCCTACTGGCGTGGCGACAGCAAAAACAAAATGCTGCAACGTGTCTACGGCACTGCCTGGGCAGACAAGAAACAGCTGAACGCCTACCTGCAACGCCTGGAAGAGGCGGCCAAGCGTGACCACCGCAAGATCGGCAAGCAACTCGACCTGTATCATATGCAGGAAGAAGCCCCTGGCATGGTGTTCTGGCATAACGACGGCTGGACCATCTTCCGCGAACTGGAAGCCTTTGTGCGCATGAAGCTCAAAGAGCACCAGTATCAGGAGGTGAAAGGGCCGTTCATGATGGACCGTGTGCTGTGGGAAAAAACCGGCCACTGGGAAAACTACAAAGACGCCATGTTCACCACGTCTTCAGAGAACCGTGAATATTGCATCAAGCCGATGAACTGCCCGGGCCACGTGCAGATCTTCAACCAGGGCCTGAAGTCTTACCGTGACCTGCCGCTGCGTATGGGCGAGTTCGGCAGCTGCCACCGTAACGAGCCATCCGGTTCACTGCATGGCCTGATGCGTGTGCGTGGCTTCACCCAGGACGATGCCCATATCTTCTGTACCGAAGATCAGGTGCGTTCCGAAGTGAACGACTGCATCAAAATGGTCTACGATATGTACGGTGTGTTTGGCTTCGAAAAGATTGTGGTGAAGCTGTCCACCCGTCCAGAGAAGCGCATTGGTACCGACGAAATGTGGACTCGAGCCGAAAACGATCTGGCCGCTGCGCTGACTGAAAACGGCATTCCGTTTGAATATCAGCCGGGTGAGGGCGCTTTCTACGGACCAAAAATTGAATTTACCTTGCATGATTGTTTGGATCGCGCATGGCAATGTGGTACCGTGCAACTCGATTTCTTCTTACCGGGCCGTTTAGGCGCGTCGTATGTTGGCGAAAACAACGAACGCGTGGTCCCGGTAATGATACACCGTGCTATTCTTGGCTCCATGGAGCGCTTCATCGGTATTCTTACCGAAGAATATGCCGGTTTCTACCCAACCTGGATTGCTCCAGTGCAGGTAGTGGTGATGAATATCACCGACAGTCAGTCTGATTACGTCCAGCAATTGACCAAAAAACTGCAAGATGCAGGCATTAGGGCAAAAGCGGACTTGAGAAACGAGAAGATTGGCTTTAAAATTCGCGAACATACTTTACGACGGGTTCCATACATGTTGGTGTGCGGTGATAAAGAGGTCGAATCAGGCAAAGTTGCCGTTCGTACCCGCCGTGGCAAAGACCTGGGGAGCCTGGACGTACAAGAAGTCGTAGACAAGCTGCTACATGAGATACGCAGCCGAAGTCTTCATCAACTGGAGGAATAAAGTATTAAAGGCGGAAAACGAGTTCAACCGGCGCGTCCAAATCGCATTAACAAAGAAATTCGCGCGCAAGAAGTTCGCCTAACCGGCGTCGATGGCGAGCAGATTGGTATTGTCAGTCTGAATGAAGCTCTTGAAAAAGCTGAGGAAGCGGGTGTTGATTTAGTAGAGATCAGCCCAAATGCCGAACCGCCAGTTTGCCGGATCATGGATTACGGCAAATTCCTCTACGAGAAGAGCAAGTCGACCAAAGAACAGAAGAAGAAGCAAAAAGTTATCCAGGTTAAGGAAATCAAATTCCGTCCTGGCACCGATGATGGCGACTATCAGGTCAAACTACGCAACCTGATTCGCTTTCTGGAAGACGGCGATAAAGCCAAGATCACCCTGCGTTTCCGTGGGCGTGAAATGGCGCACCAGCAGATCGGTATGGAAGTGCTTAACCGCGTCCGTAAAGACCTGTGTGAAGATATTGATCTGGCAGTGGTCGAGTCCTTCCCAACAAGGATCGAAGGCCGCCAGATGATTATGGTGCTCGCACCCAAGAAGAAACAGTAAGGCTTCCAAGTAATCGAACCCGCGCCGTGCAAGCGTGCGTGGGTTTTATTCGCCTCACTGATTCGTTGTTTAACAATGCGAAGTGGATTTAATTAACATGCCAAAGATTAAAACTGTACGTGGTGCAGCCAAGCGCTTCAAAAAGACCGGCAGCGGTGGTTTTAAGCGCAAACATGCTAACCTGCGTCATATTCTGACCAAAAAAGCAACCAAGCGTAAACGTCATCTGCGTCCGAAAGGCATGGTGTCTAAAAACGATCTGGTCCTGGTTATCGCGTGCCTGCCGTACGCATAAGCCACATTTTTTGAATCTAGAATAAGACTTTAGGAGAGAGCATATGGCTCGCGTAAAACGTGGTGTAATTGCACGCGCACGTCACAAGAAAATACTGAAACAAGCGAAAGGTTACTACGGTGCCCGTTCGCGCGTTTATCGTGTTGCCTTCCAGGCAGTAATCAAAGCAGGTCAGTATGCTTATCGTGACCGTCGTCAACGTAAGCGTCAGTTCCGTCAGCTGTGGATTGCACGTATCAACGCAGCTGCTCGTCAGAACGGCTTGTCTTACAGCAAATTCATTAACGGCTTGAAAAAAGCTTCTATTGAAATTGACCGTAAGATCCTGGCTGATATCGCAGTATTCGACAAAGTGGCCTTTGGCGCACTGGTTGAAAAAGCGAAAGCAGCACTGGCGTAAGCTAGTTGAAAAGAGGGAGCTTGCTCCCTCTTTTACTGTTTGTTTCCAATACAGATATTGACTTTTTTGGCTGGCGCTTTAACACTGGTTGCCAATCTATCGACAAGGTATGCACCAACATGCACGCTGTTATTTTCCGCTTCTTTTTTTACTTTAGCGCCTGACTTCAGGAGGCTTTGCGCGTAAGAAAAGAAACGGAAAGTAGCGCCCAAGCCTCCCAAGTGGAGGCTTTTTTGTTTTTGGCCACCTTCTGCGCCTTTCGGGCCTGCGGCACTTGCCTGGCTACGGCTTGAAATTCTTTGAAGATCAACCAAAGGCGTGTTGGAATAATAGATAACAATTACTTAGGGCCACAAGGCCAGAGGAAGAGGAAAGCAATGTCACATCTCGCAGAGCTGGTTGCCAACGCCAAGGCAGCCGTAGAAGATGCCCAAGATGTTGCCGCGTTGGATTTGGTACGCGTCGAATATTTTGGCAAGAAAGGTCATTTTACCTTACAGATGCAGTCCCTGCGTGAAGTGCCAGCGGAAGATCGCCCGGCAGCCGGGGCGGTGATCAACCAGGCAAAACAGGAAGTTCAGGATGCGCTGAACGCGCGTAAGAACGCGTTGGAGTCTGCGGTGCTGAACGCCCGCCTGGCGGCGGAGACCATCGATGTCTCGCTGCCGGGGCGTCGCTTGGAGAACGGTGGCCTGCACCCGGTCACTCGCACCATCGATCGTATCGAAACCTTCTTTGGCGAACTGGGCTTCTCGGTAGAGACCGGCCCGGAAATCGAAGACGATTACCATAACTTCGACGCGCTGAATATCCCTGGGCATCACCCGGCGCGCGCCGATCACGATACCTTCTGGTTTGACGCGACGCGCCTGCTGCGTACCCAAACCTCTGGCGTGCAGATCCGCACCATGAAGAACCAGCAGCCACCGCTCCGCATCATCGCGCCGGGCCGCGTGTATCGTAATGACTACGATCAGACGCATACCCCGATGTTCCACCAGATGGAAGGGTTGATCGTCGACAAGGACATCAGCTTCACCAACCTGAAAGGGACGCTGCATGATTTCCTGAACAACTTCTTTGAAGAAGACCAGCAGGTTCGTTTCCGTCCTTCCTATTTCCCGTTCACCGAACCTTCTGCCGAAGTGGATGTAATGGGCAAAAACGGTAAGTGGCTGGAAGTGTTGGGTTGCGGCATGGTGCACCCGAACGTACTGCGCAACGTGGGTATCGACCCGGAAATCTATTCCGGCTTTGCCTTCGGTATGGGTATGGAGCGCCTGACGATGCTGCGTTATGGCGTCACCGATCTGCGCGCGTTCTTCGAAAACGATCTGCGTTTCCTCAAACAGTTTAAGTAAGGCGGGAATATCACATGAAATTCAGTGAACTCTGGTTGCGCGAGTGGGTAAACCCGGCCATCAGCAGCGAAGCATTATCCGATCAAATCACTATGGCTGGCCTGGAGGTAGACGGCGTTGAGCCGGTAGCTGGCGTGTTCAACGGCGTGGTCGTGGGCCACGTGGTGGAGTGTGGGCAGCACCCGAACGCCGACAAACTGCGCGTCACCAAAGTCGATGTGGGCGGTGAACGCCTGTTAGACATCGTTTGTGGTGCGCCAAACTGCCGTGCTGGCCTGAAAGTAGCCGTTGCTACCGTCGGTGCCGTACTGCCAGGCGACTTTAAAATCAAAGCCGCCAAGCTGCGCGGCGAGCCTTCTGAAGGCATGCTGTGTTCGTTCTCCGAACTGGCGATTTCAGACGATCATGACGGTATCATTGAGCTGCCGACAGATGCGCCGATCGGTACCGATATCCGTGACTATCTGCAACTGAACGATAGCGCGATCGAAATCAGCGTCACGCCGAACCGTGCCGATTGCCTGGGCATCATTGGCGTCGCGCGCGACGTTGCCGTGCTGAACCAACTGCCGCTGACCGAGCCGGATATGAGCCCGGTTGCTGCCACTATCACCGACACCCTGCCAATCCGTGTAGAAGCTCCTCAGGCATGCCCACGTTACCTTGGCCGCGTGGTGAAAGGCATCAACGTGAAGGCACCTTCACCGTTGTGGATGCGTGAGAAACTGCGCCGTGCTGGTATTCGCTCGATAGATGCCGTGGTCGATGTGACCAACTACGTGCTGATGGAGCTGGGCCAGCCGATGCACGCCTTTGACCTCAATCGTATTGAGGGCGGTATCGTGGTGCGTATGGCCCACGAAGGTGAAACCCTGCGCCTGCTGGATGGCAACGAAGCCAAACTGCAGGCAGATACCCTGGTGATCGCCGATCGGCAAAAAGCGCTGGCTATGGGCGGCATTTTTGGCGGTGAGCACTCTGGCGTGAATGACGAAACCCAGGATGTGCTGCTGGAGTGTGCTTTCTTCAGCCCGCTGTCGATTACTGGCCGTGCTCGCCGTCATGGCCTGCATACCGACGCCTCACATCGTTACGAGCGTGGCGTAGATCCGGCACTGCAACATAAAGCGATGGAGCGCGCCACACGCCTGCTGATCGACATCTGTGGTGGTCAGGCTGGCCCAATCATTGACGTTAGCGACGAGAGCACCTTACCGAAACGTGCCACCATTGCGCTGCGCCGTGAAAAGCTTGACCGTCTGATTGGCCATGTGGTGCCAAGCGAGCAGGTGAGCGATATTCTGCGCCGCCTGGGTTGCCAGGTTACCGAGCAGGGTGACAACTGGTTGGCGGTAGCGCCAAGCTGGCGTTTCGATATGGAGATCGAAGAAGATTTGGTGGAAGAAGTGGCCCGTATCTATGGCTACAACAATATCCCGGATGTGCCAGTGCGCGCCGATCTGGTGATGACCAAACACCGTGAATCCGATCTGACCCTGAAGCGCGTGAAGACCCTGTTGGTCGATCATGGCTATCAGGAAGCAATTACTTACAGTTTTGTCGATCCGAAAGTGCAGACGTTGCTGCACCCAGGTGAAGAAGTCCTGATCCTGCCAAGCCCTATCTCGGTAGAGATGTCTGCGATGCGTCTGTCACTGTGGACTGGTCTGCTGTCGGCGGTGGTATACAACCAGAATCGCCAGCAGACGCGGGTGCGCCTGTTTGAAAGCGGACTGCGCTTTGTGCCTGATACTGCGGCAAATCTGGGTATCCGTCAGGATGTCATGCTGGCTGGCGTAATTGCCGGGCATACCCATGATGAGCATTGGGATCTGGCAAGAAAGCCGGTGGACTTCTATGATTTGAAAGGGGATCTGGAATCGATATTGGAGCTGACCGGTAAATTATCCGAAATTCAGTTCAAGGCAGAGTCCAATCCCGCCCTGCATCCTGGGCAAAGTGCGGCCATTTATTTACACGGCGAGCGTGTCGGTTTCATCGGTGTGGTTCACCCGGAACTTGAACGTAAACTGGATCTTAACGGCCGTACTGTGGTATTTGAATTGGAGTGGAACAAGCTCGCAAGCCGCGCCGTGCCTCAGGCCCGTGAGGTTTCTCGCTTCCCTGCAAACCGCCGCGATATCGCCGTTGTAGTGGCTGAAAACGTCGCCGCAGAAGATATTTTGGCAGAGTGTAAGAAAGTTGGCGCAAATCAGGTAGTTGGCGTAAACTTGTTTGATGTGTACCGTGGCAAGGGCGTAGCTGAGGGTTATAAGAGCCTGGCTATCAGTCTGGTGTTGCAGGATACCGCCCGTACACTGGAAGAAGAGGAGATTGCCGCTACCGTTGCAAAATGTGTAGAGGCTCTAAAACAGCGATTCCAAGCATCCTTGAGGGATTGAACCTATGGCGCTTACTAAAGCTGAAATGTCAGAACACCTGTTTGAGAAGCTAGGGCTTAGCAAACGGGATGCCAAAGATCTGGTAGAACTGTTCTTTGAAGAGGTCCGTCGAGCTCTGGAGAACGGAGAACAGGTCAAGCTGTCTGGTTTTGGCAATTTTGATTTGCGAGACAAGAACCAACGTCCGGGACGCAACCCGAAAACCGGTGAGGACATTCCGATTACGGCGCGCCGCGTGGTCACTTTCCGTCCGGGACAGAAACTGAAAAGCCGGGTGGAGAACGCCAGCCCGAAAGAGTAGGTTATACAACGCCAAAAAGGCCGCGCAAGCGGCCTTTTTCTTTTGGGCGGTTTACCAACCTCACCGGGCATCGTGTAGGGGCGTCGCATGCTACGCCCGTGTGTGTATTACCATTCATCGTATCGATGACCGGCAGTGCCAGCTGCTATTTTCCCCACCATTCGTTCACTCAGTCCTTCCCCTAAACGCCCGAACCTCCTACTATTTGCTGCAGACGTTATTTTCAGGCCGTTATCCTGGCCAGTAGGGAAGTTGTGTAGTTATGCCGAGCAGTCAGACCTTCACTTTGTTACAACAGCATCAGCACCGCCGCGATAAACGCTATTTAACCTGGCTGACGCTGGGCGTCGTACTGGCGTTTGCCTTCAGCCTGAGCGCCGGGGATCTGTGGATCTGGCCTGCGCAGTGGTTGAGTGAGCCTGCACAGCTGTTTGTCTGGCAATTGCGCCTGCCACGAGCGCTGGCGGTGATGCTGGTGGGGGCAAGCCTGGCGGTGGCCGGGGCGGCGATGCAGGCCCTGTTTGAGAACCCGTTGGCGGAGCCTGGTCTGCTTGGCGTATCCAACGGTGCCGGAGTGGCGCTGGTGCTTACGGTGCTGTTCGGCAACGGCCTGCTGCCGGTGGCGCTGATGAGCATGAACGCCATCGTAGGCGCCCTGGTGATGACCTTCCTGTTGCTGATTTTTGCCCGCCGTCGTAGGTTGAGCAACGCACGTTTGCTGCTGGTGGGGGTAGCGCTGGGGATTGTGTGCAGCGCGATCATGACCTGGGCCGTCTATTTCAGTTCGAGTCTCGACCTGCGGCAGCTAATGTACTGGATGATGGGCGGTTTCGGCGGGGTGGATTGGCGGCAGAAATGGTTGCTGTTAGCTCTGCTGCCGGTGCTGCTGTGGTTATGCGCGCAGGGCAAGGCGCTGAATTTGATGGCGCTTGGCGAAATGCAGGCCCGGCAGTTGGGCCTTTCCCTGCATGTATGGCGTAATCTGCTGGTGCTGGCTATCGGCTGGCTGGTGGGAACCAGCGTGGCACTGGCGGGGGTGATTGGCTTTATCGGCTTGGTGATCCCACATATTTTGCGCCTCAGCGGTTTGACCAACCAGCGTTACCTGTTGCCTGGCTGCGCGTTGGCGGGCGCAGGCGTATTGTTAGTGGCAGACGTGGTGGCGCGGATTGCGCTGTTTTCGGCGGAGTTACCCATCGGCGTGGTCACTGCAACGCTGGGAGCCCCTCTTTTTATCTGGTTACTGGCGCGGACAAAAAGCGTAAGGTAAACCAGTTGCCGGTCATGTCCGGTGGCGTTTTTCTGTATCACCTGCAAATAAAACCAAAGGAAAACATCTGATGAGCAACCCCATTTATGCCATTCCCCTGCAAACCATTGAGAACCAACCTACCACGCTGAACGCCTATGCCGGCAAGGTGCTGCTGGTGGTCAACGTGGCGTCGGAATGCGGCCTGACCAAGCAATACGAAGGTCTGGAAAAGCTTTATGAAACCTGGCGTGAGCAGGGTTTTGCGGTGTTGGGTTTCCCCTCCAATGAGTTTCTTGGTCAGGAGCCGGGCAGTAATGAAGAGATCCTGGCGTTTTGCCGTGGCACCTTTGGCGTCCAATTCCCGATGTTTGCCAAAATTGAAGTCAATGGTGAGGGCCGTCATCCGCTGTATCGGGAACTGATTGCCGCACAGCCACAGGCCGTCGCACCAGAAGGCAGTGGTTTCCTGGAGCGGATGAGCAGCAAAGGCCGTGCGCCGAAGCACACCGGCGATATCCTGTGGAACTTTGAGAAATTCTTGATTGGGCGTGATGGTACGGTGATCCAACGCTTCTCGCCTGATATGACGCCAGAAGATCCACAGGTGTCCGAGGCCATCAAACAGGCTTTGGCCAAGTAAAGGAGCGAACAGAACCATGCTGCAACTCAGTGAGGTGGGGGTAGAAGGGCGACTAGTGCCGTTTTCTGGGCAGATCGCCGCTGGGTTGCAGGTGCACCTGATCGGCCCAAACGGCGCGGGTAAGAGTACGCTGTTGGCCAGATTGGCGGGTATGCTGCCAGGGCTTGGCGAAGTTCGGCTGTCTGGGCGTTTGCTGGAAGCGTATACGGGGAATGAACTGGCAAGGCATCGGGCTTATCTGTGCCAGCAGCAGCCTCCGGTTGCGCTGATGCCGGTATTTCAATATCTCGCCTTACATCAGCCCGCCGGGGCGGACGAAAGCGAGCTGGAAAAAACCATCCTGTATTTGGCACGTAGCCTGAAGCTGACGGATAAATTATCCCGCATGTTGACTCAACTCTCCGGGGGCGAATGGCAACGGGTGCGACTGGCCGCAGTGTTGTTACAGGTTTGGCCGACGGTCAACCCGCGCAGCCAATTACTGCTGCTCGATGAGCCGACCAACAGCCTGGATGTGGCGCAAAAGGTGGCGCTGGATCGCCTGTTGCGTGAATTTTGCCAAAGTGGCCGCAGCGCACTGGTCTGTGCTCACGATCTCAATCATACCCTGCAACAGGCCGATCGGGTCTGGTTGCTGCAAGCCGGACGGCTGGTGGCCGAAGGGAGCACCCACGAGGTAATGGAGCCGGGGCTACTTTCCAAGGTTTATGATGTGGATTTTCATCTTCAGGCGGTGGGAGAACAGCGCTGGATTATGACCAAAACGGCCTAGCGATGTTTAATCGATTAAATTAAACGAAAAGTAAACGTGCTCGATATAATTATCCAATAAGGGGATAAATCCTTCCGGTAATCTCGCAATATAAGATGGAAAATTCCCGGTCACCTGCTACGCTGTTCGGGTTGAAAAGAATTAAGTAAAAAATCATGACTGTATAACAAATTGATTATTAATATAATTTTCATTCCATTAATGAGAGGGTTTTACAGAAGGTTTCCTGATAATAATTTCTCTCTTAAGGTTTAGTTAAGCTTGCCCACGTACATTGGTAGTTAATCCACCAGGGATCATTCTTTGCGACGTTTACTTTTCGTTAAATGTAAAAGTCTTACAGTGGCTCAAAGAAAATCGAGATGTTTGGGGTTTAATTATGGATCAATTTCTGCCTTTTTCACGCCCGGCAATTGGGGATGAAGAAATTGCGGCGGTAGAAAAGGTGTTACGTTCGGGCTGGATCACCACCGGACCGCAAAATCAGCAGTTGGAAAGCGAGTTTTGCCGAACCTTCGGCTGCAAACATGCGGTTGCCGTCTGCTCTGCAACGGCGGGGATGCACATCACTCTGATGGCCCTGGGGATCGGGCCAGGGGATGAAGTCATTACCCCTTCTCAAACCTGGGTTTCCACCCTCAATATGATCGAATTGCTTGGCGCTACGCCAGTGATGATCGATGTTGACCGTGATACGTTAATGGTTAGCGCAGCCGATGTTGAGGCGGCCATCACCGCACGTACCAAAGCGATTATTCCCGTTCACTATGCGGGCGCACCATTACCGATGGATGAGCTGCGCGCGTTGGCTCAGCGCCACAACCTCCCCCTGATTGAAGATGCCGCTCACGCCGTGGGTAGCCGTTTCAATGGTGAATGGGTTGGCGCACGGGGCACTGCCATTTTTTCTTTCCACGCCATCAAAAACCTGACCTGTGCGGAAGGTGGCCTGATCGCGACCGATGACGATCAACTGGCCGATCGCGTCCGCTGCCTGAAGTTCCATGGCCTGGGCGTTGACGCTTTTGACCGCCAACTGCAGGGGCGTAAGCCGCAGGCAGAAGTGGTTGAACCTGGCTACAAATACAACCTGTCAGATATTCATGCGGCGATTGCTGTGGTACAGCTGGCGCGCTTGCCAGAGCTGAACGCTCGGCGCAAGGTTCTGGCGGAACGTTACCTGGCCGCGCTGCAAGACTCGCCTTTCCAACCGTTGGGGTTGCCGGATTATCCGCACGATCACGCCTGGCACCTGTTTATGGTGCGCGTTGATGAACAACGTTGCGGCATTGGGCGCGATCAACTGATGGAACGGCTGAAAGAAGTTGGGGTCGGTACCGGTCTGCATTTCCGCGCCGCCCATACGCAAAAATTCTACCGCGAACGTTACCCACAGCTGTCACTGCCCAATACCGAATGGAACTCGGCACGCCTGTGTACTTTACCGCTGTTCCCGGATATGACCGAAGCTGATGTCGATCGCGTGGTCAATGCCTTGTCTTCCGTATTGGAGTCTTCCCGTGTCTCGCGTTGAACCTAT
Organism: Serratia sp. 2723; assembly: GCF_050434425.1. NCBI lineage: Bacteria > Pseudomonadati > Pseudomonadota > Gammaproteobacteria > Enterobacterales > Yersiniaceae > Serratia > Serratia sp. 2723. The sequence goes on along the minus strand of NZ_JBNDIN010000005.1, from coordinate 275,901 downwards.
TAGTAAAGTTTCGGTGGTGATCCCGGTGTACAACGAGCAGGAAAGTTTACCTGCCTTGTTGGAGCGCACCACCGCCGCCTGTAAACAACTATTGCAACCTTATGAAATTATTCTGATTGACGATGGCAGCAGCGACAACTCTGCCGCCATGCTGACCGCCGCGGCAGAACAACCGGGGAGTTGCATTATTGCCGTGCTGCTGAACCGTAACTACGGCCAGCATTCCGCCATCATGGCGGGGTTCAATCAGGTCAGCGGCGATCTGGTGATCACCCTGGATGCCGATCTGCAAAACCCGCCGGAGGAAATTCCCCGTCTGGTCAGCGTCGCGGAAGAGGGGTATGACGTAGTGGGTACCGTGCGTGCCAACCGTCAGGACTCCTGGTTCCGCAAGACGGCCTCCCGCATGATCAATATGATGATCCAGCGCGCGACCGGTAAATCCATGGGCGACTATGGATGCATGCTGCGTGCCTATCGCCACCATATCATTGAAGCGATGCTGCACTGCCATGAGCGCAGTACCTTTATTCCGATCCTGGCCAACACCTTTGCTCGCCGCACCACGGAGATCGAGGTGCGTCACGCTGAACGCGAGTTTGGTGACTCCAAATATAGCCTGATGAAGCTGATCAACCTGATGTATGACCTGATCACCTGCCTGACTACCACGCCGTTGCGTCTGCTCAGCGTGGTGGGCAGCGTGATTGCGCTGTCAGGCTTCGTGCTGGCGGTGTTGTTGATCGTGCTGCGCCTGGTCCTGGGGCCGGAATGGGCGGCAGGCGGAGTGTTCACGCTGTTTGCGGTGTTATTCACCTTTATCGGTGCACAGTTTGTCGGTATGGGATTGTTAGGGGAGTACATCGGCCGGATTTATAACGATGTCCGCGCTCGTCCCCGCTATTTTGTCCAGAAAGTGGTCGGTGCCAAGCCAACCCAAAATACTCAGGAAGAAGAAGAATGAAAGCTATCGTATTTGCTTACCATGACATCGGCTGCGCAGGCTTGAAAGCGCTGACAGAAGCGGGTTATGACGTACAGGCCGTATTTACCCATACCGATGATCCCGGTGAAAACAACTTCTTCTCTTCCGTTGCTCGTCAGGGTGCCGAACTGGAGCTGCCGGTGTATGCGCCGGAAGATGTCAATCATCCGCTGTGGGTGGAACGTATCCGTGAGCTGCAGCCGGATATCATTTTCTCTTTCTACTACCGCAATATGTTGAGCGATGAGATCCTTTCTCTGGCTCCAAAAGGTGGTTTTAACCTGCATGGTTCACTGTTACCACGCTACCGTGGCCGCGCGCCGATCAACTGGGCGCTGGTGAATGGCGAAACCGAAACCGGTGCCACGCTGCACAAGATGGTCAAACGTCCGGATGCCGGCGATATCGTTGGTCAGCATAAAGTGGCGATTTCCGAGCAGGACACCGCGCTGACGCTGCACAAAAAAGTGCTGGAAGCGGCGCAGATCGTCTTGAAAGAACAGCTGCCGAAACTGAAAAACGGTACGGCCAGCCTGACGGTACAAAACGAAGCGGATGCCAGCTATTTTGGCCGCCGTACCGCTGCCGACGGCGAGATCCAGTGGCACAAATCTGCGCGTGAAATCAATGATTTGGTGCGTGCTGTCACCGAACCTTATCCGGGCGCATTCAGCTATCTGGGGCAGCGCAAGGTGATCGTTTGGCGCGCACGCGTGCTGGATACCGCACATGATAAGCAGCCTGGCACGGTACTGAGCACCACTCCACTGCTGATTGCCTGTGGTGAAGGGGCGTTGGAAATCGTGGCTGGCCAAAGCGAGTCTGGTTTGTATGTGCAAGGCAGCCGTCTGGCGCTGGAAATGGGCATGGTGAGCGACGTACGTCTGGCTGCCAAGCCCAGCTCAGTGATGAAGCGCCGGACCCGCGTGCTGATCCTGGGAGTTAACGGCTTTATCGGTAACCATCTCACCGAACGCCTGCTGCGCGAAGATCGCTATGATATCTACGGCCTGGATATCGGCTCTGATGCCATCAGCCGTTTCCTGGATAATCCGCGCTTCCACTTTGTGGAAGGGGATATCAGCATTCATTCCGAGTGGATCGAATATCACATCAAGAAGTGCGACGTGGTACTACCGCTGGTGGCGATCGCCACACCGATCGAATACACCCGTAATCCACTGCGCGTGTTCGAGTTGGATTTCGAAGAAAACCTGAAAATCGTCCGCGACTGTGTGAAATACAACAAACGCATCATCTTCCCGTCCACTTCAGAAGTGTATGGCATGTGCGACGATAAAGAGTTTGATGAGGACACCTCGCGCCTGATCGTCGGGCCAATCAACAAACAGCGCTGGATCTATTCGGTCTCCAAACAGCTGTTGGACCGGGTTATCTGGGCTTATGGGGCCAAAGAAGGCCTGAAGTTCACGCTGTTCCGTCCGTTTAACTGGATGGGGCCACGCCTGGACAACCTGGATGCGGCGCGTATCGGCTCTTCGCGCGCGATCACCCAGTTGATCCTGAATCTGGTTGAAGGCTCACCGATCAAGCTGGTGGACGGTGGAGCGCAGAAACGTTGCTTTACCGATATCAACGACGGTATTGAAGCGCTGTACCGCATTATTGAAAACCGCGATGGTCAATGTGATGGTCAGATCGTCAACATCGGCAACCCAACCAACGAAGCCAGCATTCGTGAGCTGGCGGAAATGCTGTTGGCCAGCTTCAATGAGCATCCGTTGCGCGGCAATTTCCCGCCGTTTGCCGGTTTCAAGGACGTGGAAAGCAGCAGCTACTACGGCAAAGGGTATCAGGATGTTGAGCATCGTACGCCAAGCATCAAGAACGCGCGCCGCCTGCTGGGCTGGCAGCCGACGATCGCCATGCAGCAAACCGTTGCCGAGACGCTGGACTACTTCCTGCGTACCACGGTAAAGGAAGGTGATGGTGCATGAAGAAGGTCGGCCTGCGAGTTGATGTAGACACCTTTAGCGGTACCCGTGAAGGGGTACCGCGCCTGCTGGAACTGTTTGCCAAGTACGATATTCAGGCCAGCTTCTTCTTCAGCGTCGGGCCGGACAACATGGGGCGCCACTTGTGGCGCCTGCTTCGTCCGCAATTCCTGCTGAAAATGCTGCGTTCCAAGGCCGCCTCCCTGTATGGCTGGGATATCCTGCTGGCGGGGACCGCGTGGCCTGGGAGGAATATTTCCCGATCTTTGGGGCCGTTGATGAAGCGCACGCTGGAAATGGGCCACGAAGTAGGTTTGCACGCCTGGGATCATCAAGGCTGGCAGGCCAAGGTGGGGAGGTGGTCCAAACCCGAGTTGATGCGCCAGGTTCAGTTGGGCGTTGATGCGCTGGCAAAGGCGATCGGTCAACCGGTGCGATTTTCGGCGGTGGCGGGGTGGCGTGCCGATCAGCGCGTCGTGGAGGTTAAGCAAGATTTCGGTTTCGAGTACAACAGCGATTGCCGTGGCACTCATCCATTCCGTCCGCTATTGGATAACGGCCAGCCGGGCACGGTGCAAATCCCTGTCACGCTCCCCACCTTTGATGAGGTGATTGGCCGTGAAACCAGCATGGCGGATTTCAATGATTATATTTTGCGAGCGATAGCAAACGATCGTGGAGTGCCGGTGTACACCATACATACCGAGGTGGAAGGCATGTCGCAGTCGGCTATGTTCGAACAGTTGTTACAGCGAGCAAAACAGCAAGGCATCGAGTTCTGCCCGTTGAGCGCATTGCTGCCCCAAGACGTGTCATCATTGCCGCTAGGCCGCATTACTCGCGCGCCATTTCCTGGCCGAGAAGGCTGGTTGGGCTATCAAACCGAAGTTGGGGGAGAAAAGGTTTCATGAAAGCGTTGAAAGGATCCTGGGCCATCGTATTGGCCATTTTTTTTGCCCTGGTGTATCTGCTGCCGGTGAATGGGCGGTTGCTGTGGCAGCCGGATGAAACCCGCTACGCCGAAATTAGCCGTGAAATGCTGGCGAGCGGAGATTGGATAGTGCCCAACCTGCTCGGCCTGCGCTATTTTGAAAAGCCGGTTGCCGGTTACTGGTTTAATAACATCAGCCAGTGGCTGTTTGGTGATAGCAACTTTGCCGTGCGCTTTGGCTCGATATTCAGCACTGCCATGACCGCCTTGCTGGTCTTTACTCTGGCCTGGCTGATGTGGAAAAACGCGCGTCGTGCCTACGTGGCGGTGCTGATCTTCCTGTCGATGGTGCTGGTATTCAGTATCGGCACTTACAGCGTGCTCGATCCGATGATCTCGCTGTGGCTGACGGCGGCCATGGTCAGCTATTACCTGACGCTGAAAGCCACCACCGCCAAAGGCAAGTTGGGCGGCTATGTGTTGCTCGGGCTGGCCTGTGGCATGGGCTTTATGACCAAAGGCTTTCTGGCGCTGGCGGTACCGGTGATTGCCGTCATCCCCATTGTTATTCAGCAGCGAAAGGTCAAAGATCTGTTCTGCTATGGGCCAGTGGCGATCGTGGTGGCGATACTGCTCAGCCTGCCATGGGCACTGGCTGTGGCCCAACGCGAGCCGGACTATTGGAACTACTTCTTCTGGGTGGAGCATATTCAGCGCTTTGCCGAAGACAATGCCCAGCACAAGGCCCCCTTCTGGTATTACCTTCCGATCCTGATTGCAGCGGTACTGCCGTGGTTGGCGTTATTGCCAGGTTCCCTGCTCAAGGGATGGCGTGAGCGTGTGCAGCGCCCGGAGCTGTTTTTCCTGTTGAGCTGGGTCATGATGCCGCTGATCTTCTTCAGCATCGCCAAAGGCAAGCTGCCGACCTATATTCTGCCTTGCATGGCGCCGTTGGCTCTTCTGATGGCGGCTTACGCAGAGGATTGCGCGGGGCAGTTGCGCACCCGGGTATTCAAGGTGAATGCCTTACTGAATGGCCTGTTTGGTCTGATTGGCATTATCACGTTGTTGCTGATCGGCTCTGGTGTATTACATAAAGTACATCTGTTTACCGCCGATGAGTGGCCGAAAATCGTGTTCGGCCTGATTGCCTTTGGTGGCTGGCTGCTGTTTGCCGTGGTTTCCGCTCGTGATAATGCGAAGCGCTGGACCTGGGCGGCTGCCTGTCCGTTACTGCTTTGTCTGTTGATCGGCTACGCTATTCCACAGCAGGTAATCGACTCCAAGCAGCCGCAAAACTTCATGCGCGAAAATATCGCCACGCTCAGCCAGAGCCGGTTTGTGTTGGCCGATCGTGTGGGTATCGCCGCTGGCCTGGCCTGGGAACTGAAACGCAGCGATGTGCTGATGTATGGTGAAAAAGGTGAAATCACGTATGGCTTGGCGTATCCCGATGCGCGCGGTCACTATATCGGCGAGCAAGATTTTGCTGGCTGGTTGGCGCAGGCTCGCAAACAGGGGGATGTGTCACTGGTAATGCAACTCTCCCGTGGTGAGCACGTGCCGACAGATCTGCCAACGCCAGACCGCGTTGTCGAGATGCATCGCATGGCACTGGTATGGTATAAGCAGCAGCCATGATGGCGTATTTATTGGTGATCCTGGTTAGCCTGTTCACCTGTGCAGGGCAACTGTGTCAGAAGCAGGCGGCTCTTACCTGGCAACAGGCTGGCGAGCGGCGGCGGGTTTTAACGCTGCGCTGGTTGGTGCTGGCGGTGTGGCTATTGGGGCTGGGCATGCTGGTGTGGCTAAATGTGTTGCAGCGTCTGCCGCTCAGCCTGGCCTATCCGATGCTGAGCCTCAATTTTGTCCTGGTGACGCTGGCGACACGCTGGTTGTTTAACGAGCCGACCACGCTGCGCCACTGGTGCGGCGTGGCGTCGATCATGCTGGGGATCTTGCTGATGAGTCTGCAATCATGAAAGGTTATCTTTGGGGCGCGGGCAGCGTCCTGTTGGTTACGCTGGCCCAGTTGCTGATGAAATGGGGCATGGGGCAGATCCCACTATTGTCCTTTGCCGAAGTTACCTGGTCGTTACTCAATCAGTACGGAATGGCCTTGCTGGCGGTGGTCGCCGGGATTTTCGGTTATGGATTATCAATGCTGTGCTGGTTCTTTGCGCTCCATTACCTGCCGCTGAACCGGGCTTATCCGTTGTTGAGCGTCAGTTATGCGCTGGTTTACCTGGCGGCGGTGATCCTGCCTTGGTTTAATGAACCGGCCACCTTGCTCAAAACGCTGGGGACGCTGTTTATTCTGTTCGGCGTCTGGTTGATTAACAGCCATCGGGCGGAAAAAAACCGTTAATAGCGGAAAAAACGCTGTCGATTCGAATATCTCATGCACAATACTTGCCTTTTTATTATCTTGAGCGATAAATTAACGCCAAACAGCATTCTCCTTACCTGGGGTGGCGTGGTGAAATACCGCAGGCGGTTGATCCGCTTCGGTGTTCAAGTGAAAGGTAAAATGCGATGCGTGTGTGGTTTCTATTAGCCAGTTTAATTCTCGCCGGTTGCAGCAGCCATGCGCCTCCGCCGAGTGGCAGTTTGTCCGATCCCATCGTGGTAGTAGCGCAATTGAACGAGCAACTGCGACAATGGTATGGCACCCCGTATCGCTACGGCGGGCTGGATCGCGGTGGCGTAGATTGTTCCGGTTTTGTCTATCGTACCTTTCGCGATCGTTTTGATATGCAATTACCTCGCTCCACGGCGCAGCAAACCGGGCTGGGTACCAAAGTCTCGCGCGACGAGCTGATGCCGGGTGACCTGGTGTTTTTCAAGACCGGCAGCGGTGAGAACGGCCTGCATGTGGGTATCTACGATACCAACGACGAATTTATTCATGCCTCGACCAGCAAAGGCGTAATACGCTCCTCGCTCAATAACGTTTACTGGCGCAAGGTGTACTGGCAGGCGCGCCGGATTTAACGCGCCAAAGCGCCTATCTGGTGTATTATGGCAGCACTGCATGATGAGGTGACTGCCATGAATTCCTTACGTTTATTGATTTCCGACTCCTACGATCCCTGGTTTAATCTGGCGGTAGAAGAGTGCATCTTCCGCGAAATGACCACGCAAAAAATCCTCTTCCTGTGGCGTAATGCCGAAACCGTGGTGATCGGCCAGTCGCAGAACCCGTGGAAAGAGTGCAATACCCGGCGGATGGAGCAGGATGGCATTCGTCTGGCACGGCGCAGCAGCGGCGGCGGGGCAGTGTTTCACGATCTGGGCAATACCTGCTTTACCTTTATGGCCGGTAAGCCCGGTTACGATAAAACCATTTCTACCGGCATTATTTTGGCGGCGCTGAAACAGCTGGGGGTTGATGCTTCGGCTTCCGGGCGTAACGATCTGGTGGTCGAAACGGCCGACGGAGTGCGCAAAATCTCCGGCTCGGCCTATCGTGAAACTCAGGATCGTGGCTTTCATCACGGTACGCTGCTGTTGAATGCCGATCTCAATCGGCTGGCGGATTATCTCAATCCCGATCCGAAAAAATTGCAGGCGAAAGGCATTACTTCCGTGCGTTCCCGGGTCGCCAACCTGGCCGAGTTTGTGCCGGAAATTGACCATCAGCAGGTTTGTGACGCCGTTATTCAGGCATTCTTCGCCCATTATGGTGACACTGCACAGCCGGAAGTGATTTCTCCGGATGTCTTCCCAGACCTGCCCGATTTTGCCCGGCAATTTGCCAAGCAGAGCAGTTGGGAATGGAATTTTGGCAAGGCGCCAGCGTTTAGTCATCTGCTGAACGAACGCTTTACCTGGGGTGGGGTGGATATCTTCTTTGACGTCGAGAAGGGGACGATTGTACGTGCGCAGATCTTCACCGACAGCCTCAACCCTGCGTCATTACAGACCTTGGCCGAAAAGCTGGTGGGGTGTGCCTATCGCAGCGAGGCATTGGCAGACTGTTGTTCACAGTTGGTTGCGCAGTATCCGCAACAGGAAAACGAACTTGGCGAACTGCGGCGTTGGCTGTTGGAAACCATTAAGTAGTGCTGTGCAGTAAATAAATTAGGAATTTTATTAATGAAATCAGGTGGTCGCCGCATCACCTGATCGTTGCACGTCAAAAAATAAATCACACATTGCATAAGGTGATTAATTTGTAACGATACATGCCGCAAATTAAATTAACGTACCTGATTGTCTGAACGAAAAAACATCGCTAAAACTATCAATTACTTGGCAACGCCCGGCTAATCACATTGCTATTTATGACCTATTCCCCAGGGATTGATCGGTATAACTTATTGTTATACGATGGTTTGCACGCCATTCAGCCTCTGGCATTAAAATGAATATTCAATCTGACGTTGATTTTATTAGTCAGTACGTCTTCCTGCCGATTTACTCCATGACGGGAAGGTTACTGGCAGTGGAACTTCTTACCCGTTTTACTGGCTCGGGCGACAACCTGGCGATGCCTACGGAGATCGGCTTGCGGTTATTATCCCCAGCGCAAAGGATTGAATTATTCAACGACCAGCTAACAATGGCTGAAAGGCACGCGTCATGGTTTATTGCTAGCGGGGTGTCATTGACCATTAATATCGAAGAAACGGTCGTCGATTGGTTGGTGAGCAGCGAGGAGCACCGTCAGCGTGTGCGGCAGTTGCCGTTTATTGCCTTTGAAATCAATGAGAGTTTCCCCAACCTTTCCGCTGGGAAAGACAATGGGAAAATTCGCTTGTTAAGTGCTGAATTTTCGCTGTGGCTTGATGGTTTCGGTTCTGGCAAAGCGACGTTGACCGCACTGTACGATGGTTTATTTGATTTTGTGAAGATCGACAAACGCTTTTATTGGCAATTGGTTACCCAACAGGGATATGACCTGGTTATCGATTCACTGTTTAAAAATATCAATCAACTTTGTAAGGGAGTGATTGTTTGCGGCATTGAGAAACATGAGTACTTCAATAAACTGACCAACACCGGTGTTTTAGGACTACAGGGTTTTTTATGGCCTGCCATCAGTGTGGATAATCTGCGGTCTCTACCCAGGATTGCTGAAGAGTTCGAGAATAATAGCTGATTTTTGCATACACACAGGGGTATATAGTGGACTGGATGATTTTTACCGTGATCCCAGCATGGTAATTATTGTCGTTTTATCATGGATGAAGCACTTTATCCATGCGCGCAGTAGGTTATTAGAAGATGCACGCCGCCGGTGCGAAATAACCAAGCTAATAGGGCTCACCGCCATTTTTTGTCTACCACGCCCCTGTCGGTTATTGGCCAAGGGCGATCCCCTTGTAAATCCTCCGTGTTAATCCGAACTTCCAGGCTCTACACTAAGCGTTACGGAGGGCCTATGCCGCAATTTGAAAATGCTTATTACCAACAGCTGCCCGGTTTTTATACCGCACTGCTGCCGACGCCGCTCAAGGCGGCTCGTTTGCTGTATTACAGCCAGCCGCTGGCACAGGAGCTGGGGTTGGACGCAAGCTGGTTTACCCCAGAGAAAACGCCAATCTGGGCAGGTGAAACCTTGTTGCCCGGCATGCAGCCTTTGGCGCAGGTTTACAGCGGCCATCAGTTTGGCTCCTGGGCGGGGCAGTTGGGAGATGGCCGGGGGATCCTGCTGGGTGAACAGCGGCTCGCGGACGGCCGCAGCATGGATTGGCATCTGAAAGGTGCCGGGTTAACGCCGTATTCCCGCATGGGCGATGGGCGAGCGGTGTTACGCTCGGTGATCCGTGAATTCCTGGCTTCCGAGGCGCTATACCATCTGGGGATCCCGACAACGCGGGCCCTGACAATAGTCACCAGCGAACATCCGGTGTTTCGTGAGCAGCCTGAGCGCGGGGCAATGTTACTGCGCGTGGCGGAAAGCCATGTCCGCTTTGGCCATTTCGAACATTTCTATTACCGCAAACAGCCGGAGCAGGTCAGGCAATTGGCGGACTTCGTCATTGCACGTCATTGGCCACAATGGGCGGAGGAACAAGATCGCTATCTGCTGTGGTTTATCGATGTGGTGGAACGCACCGCACGGATGATTGCTCATTGGCAGTGCGTGGGGTTTGCCCACGGCGTGATGAATACCGACAATATGTCGATCCTTGGCCTGACGATGGATTATGGGCCTTATGGTTTCCTTGACGACTACCGACCCGATTTTATCTGCAATCATTCCGACTATCAGGGCCGCTACGCGTTCGATAACCAGCCTGCCGTGGGGTTGTGGAACCTGCATCGGTTAGCCCAAACGCTTTCCGGTTTGCTGAGCGCCGAACAGTTACAGCAGGCGCTGACCGCCTATGAACCGGCTCTGATGCAGGCTTATGGTGAGCAAATGCGTGCCAAACTGGGCTTGTTTACCCAGTCGAAACAGGATAACGATCTGCTGACCGGCTTATTGAGCCTGATGGCGCAAGAGGGACGTGATTACACCCGCACCTTCCGCTTATTGAGCGATGTTGAGCAGCAGCAGGCGCAAACGCCATTGCGTGATGAATTTATCGATCGCGACGCCTTTGACGGTTGGTATCACAAGTATCGCCAGCGCTTACAGCTGGAGCAGGTGAGTGATGCCCAACGCCAGCAAGCGATGAAGCTGGCGAATCCTAAGCTGATTTTGCGTAATTATTTGGCGCAGCAGGCGATCGAAGCGGCGGAGCAGGATGATGTCAGCAAGCTGGCACGTTTGCACCAGGCGTTGCTGCAACCTTTTGCCGATGATGCTCGGTATGACGATCTGGCGGCCTTGCCACCGGATTGGGGCAAGCATTTGGCAATTTCCTGTTCGAGCTGACAGCAGCAAGCCCTCCATGGCTTATCGTTACTGACGTAAAAACACCTGCGGCAGTGCGGTATCCGGGTGGGCGATGACACCGAGATCTGCCTGATACCAACGCGTCAGGATATCCGTCTGTAATACCTGCTGCGGGGTACCGGAAGCGACCAGGCGGCCCTGATGCAATAACAGAATACGATCGGCGTATAGCGCGGCCAGATTAAGGTCGTGCAATACGCAACAGACCGCCAATGGCTGCTGGCGAGTCAGGGAGCGTAGCAGGCGTAAGGTATGCTGCTGATGATACAGATCGAGCGCCGAGGTGGGTTCATCAAGGAATAACCAGGATGGTGCGGGTTGTGGCTGCCACAACTGTACCAATACTCTGGCCAGTTGCACCCGCTGCTGTTCCCCGCCGGAAAGTTGGCGGTAATCGCGTTGTGCCAGGCTGACGCAGTCGGTCTGCTCCAACACCTGCTGGATCGCCCGTTTGGCATCACGCCCGTTATGCGGAGAGCGCCCCATGGCGACTACTTCTTCTACGGTAAACGGAAAGGCCAGCTCGCTGTGTTGACGCATTACCGCCCGCACCTTGGCCAACTGCTGCGGTTGCCACTGTTCAAGTGGTTTACCTTGCAGGCGGCATTCGCCACAGTCAGCGGCCAGATAGCCGGTGAGCAAGCGAAGCAGGGTCGATTTTCCCGCACCGTTGGGGCCGATAATCGCCACCATCTCACCGCTGGCGATGCTGAGAGAGACATCGGCGATCAGCCGGCGATCCCCCAGGTTGTAACGCAATTGCCGTGCCGTCAGCGTTGATGAATCATCCATCCGCGCGCTCCCGCTGGCGCATCACCAGCCACAGAAAATAGGGACCACCGATCAGGCTGGTCATCAGGCCAACCGGCATTTCCGCCGGGGTGACCAGCGTCCGTGCCAGCGTATCGCTCACCAGCAGCAGGCAGGCACCACCGAGGGCAGCGGCTGGCAACAACCAGCGGTGATCGCCCCCAAGCCGCATGCGCACCAGATGGGGCACCACCAGGCCAATAAAGCCGATGACGCCACTCATGGCTACGGCGGCACCAATCAGCAAGGCGCTCAACAATAGCAATTGCAGCTTGGCGCGTTGCACATTAACCCCAAGGTAATGCGCCTCTTCATCGCCCAGCTGTAGCAGATTCAAACGACGGGCCTGTAACAGCGTCAGCAATGCGGTCGGCAGGATCAACGAGGTGGACACCACCAGGGTGGGCCACTGTGACTGGCTGAGGCTGCCCATCATCCACAGCGTAAACTGACGTAATTGCTGGTCGCTACTGAGGTACGACAGCACTCCGATAGCCGCCATGCAAAGCGCATTGATGGCAATACCGGCCAGCAACAGCCGTGACAGGTTGCCGTGCCCGCTGCGGCTGATACCGTAAATCAGTATCGAAACCAGCAGGCTGCCAAGGAACGCCGCCAGCATCTGGCTGTACAGAGCGACGAGTGGGGGTAGGGCCAACGGCATGACGATCACCAGGGCGACGAACAGAGCGCCGCCGCTGCTGATCCCCAACAGGCTGGGATCGGCCAAGGGGTTGCGGAACAGCCCCTGCATCACCGCACCGGAAACCGCCAACGCGCAGCCGATCACCACGGCCAGCAGTACGCGGGGCAGGCGAATATTCAGCCAGATATGCCAGGAGGCATCACTGAAAGGAGCCAGCCACAGGGTGCGAAATGACAGTGTCAACGCTCCGAGGTTAGCGGCCCCAAGTGCCAGGATCGTCAGCAGGATCAGCAGGCTGCCGATTGCCAGCCGGGGCGAGGTTCGGCAGCGCATTACTGTTGCTCCGCCGCTTTACGCAACAGGCTGAGTGTCTGCGGCGTTTCCAGACCAAAACCGAGCAGCGCAATATCATCAACGATTAACACGCGGCGGTTTCTTCCCGCCGGTGTCAGAGCGATGCCGGGCAACTGCCACAGGTTTTCCTGGCCGCCGATGGAGCGAACGCCATCGGTAGTCACCAGCAGCAAGTCTGGTGTGCTGGCAATCACGCCCTCTTGCGAGAGTGGGCGGTAACGGCTGAAACCTTGCATCGCGTTTTTCAACCCAGCCGCTCTGATAATGGCATCTGCCGCGGTTTGCTGGCCCGCAGCCATGGGGGTGATACCGCCGTGACTCATCACGAACAACACCTTTACTGGCAGCGGCGTGTTGGCTACCGCAGTCAACTGTTGCTGATAGCGTTCGGCCAACTGTTTGCCTTGGCTACTGCGGTTGACTGCCCCGGCAATCACGCTGATTTTTTCGGGCACCGCCTGCACGGTGGTATCCCCAGGGATACGCACCACTTTCACGCCACTGTCTTCCAGTTGCTTGAGCACCAGTGCTGGCTCTGCCAACTCGGTGGTCAGGATCAGGGTGGGTTTCAGCGCCAGGATGCCTTCGGCATTCAACTGGCGCATATAGCCCACGTCCGGCAATTTCTGCACCACAGCAGGATGTAGACTGGTACTGTCTCGTGCCACAATTTCATCGCCCGCGCCTAGCGCGAAGGCAATTTCGGTCACGTCACCCCCTATAGAGACTATCCTCTCGGCCGCCACGGTGGCTAATGGAAACGCCAGCGCAACACACTGCGCCAGGTGCCGGAGCAATGAAGCTATCATGCGGCGACTTCCTTCGGTTCAAGAGCAGTAACCTGTTCACGCCACTGGAGCTGTTCCGGTTGACCCTCGGTGCGCTGCCCGTAGAGTTGGGCGATCTGGGTGCCATCGGCGGCAAACAGCTCCAGGCTGGTGACCATGCCATCTTTAGTTGGTTTGCGGGTGATCCAGCTTTCGGCGATCGCCCCTTCAACCAGGTGCAGGGTAAAGTGGCGGTTGAAGATGTTGACCCAGCCGTCCTGCGGCATCAGGCGTTCGATCTGGCCGGTAAAGATCTGCACACATCCCCGATTGCCGACGAAGATCATGATTTCGTTCTGCGCAGACTTGGCGGCTTCCAGGATCGCCGTCAGCGCACTGTTGTCCACGCGATAGGCCAGATCGTTGCCGACGGCGCGGAAGGCCTGTTGACGGGTCAGATTATTGCGGCTCAGCAGTTGGAAGAACTGGTGGACATCGGTCATAGCCCGCCAGTCGGCATCGATTTTGGCGGCATCTGGCGCGCTATTGCTTTCTTTAATCTCGGCCGGTCGCAGTTCTAATGCCGGGTTTTCCGCACTCTGATGGCGTTCGACCAGGGCAAACCAGGCGGCAAGGTCGGTTTCGTCAGTGGTGTAAACTTTGTGCAGCGCGTCGCCTTGATGGTCAAAAAACTGAATGCTGTGGCGCACGCCGCGCTTGTTGGTTTCACTCAGGGCAAAAACGCTGGCCCATTGGTTGAGGAACAGGCGCAGATCCAGCTCGCGTGGGTTGAGGATCAACCCGGCATGGCCGTTGAGATGTTGATTCTGGTAGCGCCCAACCTGCTCGTGTACCGCATAGCTGTTACGCGTGATGGACTTGGTGACGCCAACCTGTTCCAGTTCGGTCAGCAGAGTACGGGCTTCGGCCTGCAGGCGACGAGCATCGTGGCCGACGCGGGCTTGGGTCAGTTCGGCTTCGCTGGTACCCAACAGCTCGGCCAGATCGCGGGCATATTTACCTGGGTGATCAATTTTCGCCTGCTCATAGCGTTGGTATAGGGTCTCGCTCATTATTTTGCTTCCTGTGCTCGTGGTGGGTGAGAAGCGGGCAAAAACGGCCTGCCCGCTGTGGTTCAATGGGTTACCACTGATAGCTGACCAGCAGTTTGGCGTTACGACCATCCTGCGGAATGCCCTGTGGTGAGTAATATTCTTTATCGAAGGCATTCCCCAGAACCACGGTAGTGGTGACGCCCTGCAGGTTTTCGCGACCTTTATAGCTCAGGTAGAAATCGTTCACACCATACCCGGCTTGCTTACTACTTCCCTCGCTGACATGGTTGGCGCTTTGCGCCAGCGTGGCTACCCAACCGGCAGAAAGTCCGGTGGTGGCGATTGGGATGTCCAGCGTGCTGGTCACGGTATCCGGCATGGTAGTTGACAACCACTGGCCACTGTGACCATTCAGCTCACCTTGGCTAGAGCGATCTTTGGCACGGGTGCGGTTGTAAGCCAGATCCCAGTCGAACCAGTGGGTCTGATAGCTCATTGAGGCATCCCAGCCCCAAATTTTGGCGCGGGAGATATTTTGTGAGTAAGTTTTGCGGCCACGAATATCCACATACAGATTGATGTAATCGCGGGCGTCGGTATCGAAATAGCTGGCTTTGAACTGCAGGTTATCGTCTGCCAACATCAGATTGTCGAATCGCAAGCCCAGGCCGAATTCCGTGGTGCTGCTGGTTTCTGGCCTCAGGTTGGGGTTGGGTACCCAATAGTTGCCTGGGAAGTGCATTGAGTCGTTATACATTTCCCCCAAGGTAGGGGCACGAAACGCCTGCGCATAAGAACCAAACAGCATTAACCAATCTGTTGGCGATAGCGTAATCGCTCCCCGAGAAGACCATTTGTCCGCGTTGACGTCATCATGGCCCTGGCTTTTGCCTTGGAAGTTGTCATAACGGGTGCCAGCAAGGATGGAGATCGGCAGATCACGCAAGGTGATCTCGTCTTGTAACCAGCCGGAGGCAAAGTTGATTTTTGCATCGGGGAAACTGGTGGTGGCTCCGCCTGGCCGTTGCTTCTGCTCGTAAGCCTCGGAACCGTAAGTCAGCAAATGCGCGGCGAAACTGTCGGTAAACAGGTTGGTACGGTTTTCCAGTTTGCCGCCATTGGTGGTTTGCTTGCGGAACTCGTCGGTTTTACCCGCATTGTGGGCATTGATCTTCACTTCCGAGGTATACACTTTCGCCACAGCATTTACCCAGTCTTGACCCTGCGGGTTCAGTTTATAACTGAGAGCTGCATCGCGCTGGATGGTAGAGCGATCGGTCATTGGATTGCTGGTGGAGGCCGCTGGCGTTTGTGGGTTTTTGGGTTGTTGTGCACTGTTGTTGTAGTAGCGCAAATCGCCGCTTAGCGATTGATTGTTGTCGATGTTCCAGGTGCCTTTGGCTAGCACATTGCTGATGGTTTCGCTGTTTGGGGCATCAAAACCGTTACTCTGACGGATATCGCCGACATCGCGAGTGCCGAAAGAGATCAGACCGTCGAGTTCATCGGTTTTGCCGTAGGCGCTGGCGCTTACCCCAAGGCTATGATCGCCGCTAGCCGTAGTGCCGAACACTCGATAACCGGTGTTGTGGCCTGGCAACAGCAGGTCGGCTGCGTCGACAGTTTCATAGGCAATCACTCCGCCGAGAGCACCACTGCCGTAAAGCAGCGCGGCCGGGCCACGAACGACTTCGATGCGCTTCACCAAACCAGGATCGATAAAGGTCGCGCCGATATGGCCGGTATCGGTGCCTTGGCGGATCCCATCAACCAACGTCAGTACACCGTTTTTACCATAGCCACGCATTGACACATCTTGGCCGTTACTCCGCCCGGTGCCGTTAACGGTAATCCCAGGCACATGACGCAGCATATCGCCAGCGGTGGTGGCGGTTTGGCTCTGAGGGCTGTTGCCGTCGATCACCGTCACCATCATCGGCGCTTCAAAACTGCTGCGTTGATTACCGGTGGCGACCACGGTCATGGCCTCATCTTTGTTTTTTTCTTGTGCCTTGGTGGCAGCGGAAACTCTGGTGTCGGTCTGGGCAAAAACCACCGTAGGCAAAGCGCAGGCAATGGCCAGGCTTAATGCGGAAAAACGCAGCCGGGAGGTGAAAATGGCAGGCATGTGGCAACTCTCCGTATGAATCAACATATCAATAGATTTGCTGGCTGCCTGGATCGCAAGATCGGGGTGGCTGGCGCTAAAAGGAAGCAAGACGTTATTTGGTCAGGATCAATTTTCCCGCTTTGGTTTGGCGCAGTTGATAACGTTGCCCCTGATGGATGATCACCGCCAGCCCATCACTGCCCAGCAGCTCGGCACTGTCGAAGCAGGGCGGTAACGCGGCATGTACACCGCCGTCAGGGGTAACCAAAGCGTTGTTGGGCTGTTGGCAATTATTGTGATTGTCCATAAATTTAGTCAGTAAATGGTAATTAATATCACATTGATAATCATTATCATGTGAACGAAAGGTTACATCAAGGGAAATTTTCTTACCGATGGAACCTTTTTGTCATCATGTCTTACCGGAACCGGGGTGCTCCAGATCAATTTGCTGATCAAAAGGCTATTTCAACAGGGTTTCGATACGGCTGAACAGGCGCTCGGGTTTAGTGATGGGGGCGAAGCGTGTGATGCGCTCGCCATCGGCGGTGAGCAGGAATTTGGTGAAGTTCCACTTGATACGTTGGCTGCCTAACAAACCGGGAGCACGGCGTTTTAACTCGCTGAACAGGGGATGCGCCTGCGCACCGTTGACGTCGATCTTGCTGAACAGCGGAAAGCTGACGCCATAGTTGAGGGTGCAGAAGTTGGCGATCTCCAGCGGATCGCCCGGTTCTTGCCCGCCAAACTGGTTGCAGGGGAAGCCCAGCACCATCAACCCACGTGAGCGATAATACTGCCATAGCTTCTCCAAGCCTGCATACTGCGGGGTAAAGCCACACTTGCTGGCGGTATTAACCACCAGGTAGGCTCGTGCCGGAAAGTCGGTCAGCGTTTTATGTTCCCCTTGCAGGGTGATACAGGGAATGGACAGCAGTGAAGAGGTCATGTGGTCGGCTCCAGATCTTGTGTGCGGCAACGTTTGGCAAGTATAGCTGAATGGCATAAGTCTATCCCGTAGAACACGCACTATATAATTCGGCGAAGATGTTGTGTATACGCTAATTCAGTATTGAAATGAACTTTTCCCATGTCATAAAAACACTGTTTACCCGAACGGTAAAAACTAACCTGAGAGACATTATCTAATATTAACAATGCATTACACTCTTACCTTTATATATTAAGAGAACATTTAAAATAAAAAAGTAATATATGAAATAATGCTTTTTTCATTGAAAATTATTGACACTTGAGTTTTTCAATGTTTATTATCTTATTCATGGATGATGTGGTTTAAATAGGGATTATATGAAATGGAATAAAGAGAATTTTCTTTTATTGATTTTATTTGGCATGATTTCTTTTATCTCCCATGCAGAGACACCAAGGGAGAATGTGAGTGCTGAGTCGATGAAATCAATTTTAAAAATAGATGACTTTCTTCCGGAAAAGAAAAGCTGGTCATTTGGAACCGGGATAAACATCATAAATGATAGCTCGAATGGAGCCTACTCTGGTGTTTATATAAATCAAATCAGTCCAGGCCAATATGTTATAGACCGTACCTCGTTGTCGTATCGGCGGGAAAAAAACGGTGTGTCAGGGTATTTTTCAGGGATGTATGGGGTGACGCGCCAACTTTCATTATCAGCAACTGCAAATGGGCAATGGGTCAATACTAAGTTTTCATTGGAAAATGATGGTAGTTCAACTAAGAACGAGTACAGGTTTAATGGGATAGGGGTTGGGGTAAGTTACCAGTTTTATAGATTATCGGATTATACGGTTTTGTTTTCTGGTGGCAATTTTAAACATGGATCGCTACAGAGTTACGTTCTTGGTTCTTCACTCAGTTGGATATACGATCCTGTAGTTCTTAATCTATCATTAGGGTATCTCGATGGTATTTCGAAGGAGAAATTTGCTAACGACTATAAAGCCTATACTCTATCGGGAAAAGTTGTTTTTGCCATTAATCCTGAGATTAATTTAAATTGGGGCGTTTCTAAGGATGTCATAAATGCATATGGTTATATTTCAAACCAAAAAGAGTGGAGTAGTAAAACCTCGCTTTTAGTTGGCACAGCAGTGAACTTGGCAGAGAATACTATTGGCAGCGTTAGTGCTAAAGGGGGGGTAGGTAACAACAAAGGCTCTGTCATATCTATTGGTTTGAATTATCGAATGTGAATAGGTACCAATTTTCACTCTGTCAGAACGTTAGGAATACATTTCGCATAGTAATCTAATGTCATATCTAACGTGTTCAATATCGCAATGAACATTTAATGCATAAAGGTTGCCAATATGATGAAGGTAAAACAGGATTTATTTCTTTGCGTTTTAGGTCATTACTCTTTTTTTAGTGCGAATGTGTGCGCTGAAAATAAAATAGAATCCTTGGATAAGGATAAGTATCGTAAGTTAGAGGCGCTGGGATATCATTCATTCTCACCATTAAATATAGAGGAGTTAGATAATACCAAAGGTAAGGTTGGCCCTCTGATTATTGGTGCCATTGGGGCGGCAGGAGGTGCTGCTGGGTCAATTGGTATTGACTTATCAAATGGAGCGCAAATAAATTGGGGGAATGCAGCCACTGCGGCCGTCGGTGGTTTTGTAACTGGTGCTTCGGGTGGGTTAATGGGCGCTACGGTGTCAGGGGCGGCTGCCAGTGCGGCTTTAGGGGTGAGTGCTATGGGGGCTACGAATGCTGCTTTTGGACGTTTTGGCGGCGGTGGAAGAGGATCATGTGATACTTGTCATAAGAAGAAATAATATGTATATACTTAATGTTGGTTTGCTTATAGTGGCAACATGTTGTTACTTCATTACAGGCGTAAAAATATTTACGGATATCAAGATGAGTGTCATGGTATTTTCATTGTTGATGTTGGTTTTTGCAGGGATAATAAGTGGTTATGTTATTTTTACTGCGTTTTACTCCCTTTTTATGATTTTAATGGCTACTATTATCCACTGGCTTTATAAAATTAAAATAATAAAAGAAGTTAACAGTATGGGGATCATTTATGTGAATTTTTCTTCGTTACCCGCTATCGTTTACCTGGCTGAATGGATAAACTCATGATTTTGAGTGGAATCTAAAGGTTTTACTGGTAAGAATGGCAACATGACAGTTATTGGGGGGCTATTGAAAAGATGGATGGTGAGTGTTATATGTTGGTTTATGCTTTGTAGTGGTTGTCAAACGAGTGCGAAAGCAACCTATCTTTACACTAAATTCCTGGGGGGGAATAGACAGCTGTATGATAACACTTGTGGGTTGGCATCCCTTGAGTTTATTTTAAGGAAATATTATAGCATTGATACATCAGAACTGAAGTTGATAAACAAAATTGGTGTGAAACCTGAATATTCACTCTTGGATATTAATAGGCTATCAAAAAAAATGGGGCTGGATACCATAGGCGTTAAAATCACCGCAACACAATTAAGGCAAATTCACTCACCCGCTATTCTATACATAAAAAGATTTGGGAAAGCGCACTTTGTAGTTTTTCATGGGGTGATGGATGGTGTTATTCAACTATACGATCCTGCTTGGGGGTATATTAATTACCCATTTCCACAGTTCGAAAGGTATTGGCTTGGAGATGAGCAGTTCGGTCGCGCGCTGCTGTTTCTCGATGATATTAACATCAATATCAACGAAAACCTGATCTACCAAAAAGTCGTTTCGATAGAGTGATCCCAATGCTTGATAATATGGGGACCTGTTGTATGGCGACCGCAGCAGCAAAGGAGAACCAGCATGCCATAAGCATGCTGGTTAAAACGATCAGAAGCGGGTATCTACCGCATCGGCCAGCATAGCCAGCAACTGCTCGCTGTCCGACCAGCTCAGACAAGGGTCGGTAATGGATTGGCCGTAGGTTAGTGATTGACCAGCCACGATCTTCTGTGTGCCTTCCACCAGGAAGCTTTCTGCCATTACGCCAGCGACGGCCGCGGAGCCTGCACGGATCTGTTGGCAGACGTTTTCCGCCACTTCCAACTGGCGGCGATGCAATTTCTGACAGTTGCCGTGGCTGAAGTCGATCACCAGTTGTTCAGGTAAATCGAACTCGCGCAAGCTATCACAAGCGGCTACCACATCGGTCGCGTGATAGTTTGGTGTCTTGCCGCCGCGCATGATGATATGACCATAAGGATTGCCACTGGTCTGGTAAATGGTCATCTGGCCGGTTTTATCTGGCGACAGGAACATATGACCGGCGCGTGCGGCGCGGATGGCATCAATGGCGATGCGGGTGTTGCCGTCGGTACCGTTTTTGAAACCGACCGGGCAGGAGAGCGCCGAGGCCATTTCACGGTGGATCTGGCTTTCGGTGGTGCGAGCGCCAATCGCGCCCCAGCTGATCAGATCGGCAATATACTGGCCGATCACCATATCCAGGAACTCGGTCGCCGTTGGCAGGCCAAGCTGGTTCACTGACAACAGCAGCTTGCGCGCCATCTCAATGCCACGGTTGACCTGATAGCTACCGTCCAGATTGGGATCGGAAATCAAGCCTTTCCAGCCCACCACGGTGCGCGGTTTTTCAAAATAGGTGCGCATCACGATTTCCAGGCGGTCCTGATAGCGTTCGCGCAGTACGTTAAGGCGGGTGGCATAGTCCATCGCCGCATCCAGATCGTGAATGGAGCAGGGGCCAATCACTACCAGCAGGCGCTTATCAACGCCTGTCAGGATTTTTTCAATACGTTTACGTGACGCTGTCACGTTATCGGCTACCGATGCAGAGATCGGCAACTTTTCTGCCAACGCCTGAGGCGTGACCAAGCTGTCGATGCGCGCGGTCCGCAGTTCATCTGTTTTGTGCATGATTGTCTCTAAAACTGTTCTTCGCGACGGCAGGAATACCGGGAAGTGATGGCGATCACAATAACGCAAAAACCGCTGAATTCAACCGTAGAGATTGTGTTCTGCTGATTAAAACCGGAAAAAAAGCACAAAAAAGGGGCCTGGACGACTCTCCTCCGTCCAGCCCCTGCTATCAGAACATCCGCCGGCTCATACCGAGGATATCGAGGATCTTGGTGGAGATCTCTTCCACCGAATAGTTGGTGGTATTAAGGTAGCGGATCTGGTTTTTGCGAAACAGCGCTTCCACTTCGGCAACTTCCATCCTGCACTGGCGCGGGGAAGAGTAACGGCTGTTTTCTCGGCGTTCTTCGCGGATAGCCGTTAACCGCTCAGGATTAATGGTCAACCCGAATAATTTATGCTGAAACGGTTTTAGCGCGGCGGGTAACTGCAAATTATCCATATCATCGGCGGTAAACGGATAGTTGGCTGCGCGGATACCAAATTGCATCGCCAGATACAGGCTGGTGGGGGTTTTACCACAGCGGGATACGCCGAGCAGGATCACCTGCGCCTGATCGAGATTGCGCAGCGATATGCCGTCATCATGGGCCAGGGTGTATTCAATGGCCGCGATCCGGGCGTCATACTTGCCCAGGTTGTTTTCGGTCAGCCCGTGGGTGCGATTAGGCACTGGCGTTGGATCCACCGCTAATTCGCCCTGTAGTGGGCCGACCAGGGCCTGCACGATATCCTGGCAGAACCCTTCACTTTGGGTGATCACCTGGCGCACTTCCGGCGAGATAATCGAATAGAACACCAGTGGGCGCACCCCGGTTTGCTGGTAAATATCATTGATTTGCTGGCATACACCCCGCGCACGCGCTTCGGTTTCCACAAAAGGCAGAGTGAAAGTGGTGGCCTTGACGGGAAACTGTGACAGCACCGCATGCCCCAATACTTCAGCGGTAATGGCCGTTCCATCCGAGATATAAAAAACGCTTCTTTCCACCCATAACTCCTTAATGCCTGAAACGACTGATAGCAACATCATGGTCCGCATACCCACATTCGGTAAAGAGGGGGACAGAAATTTTGTGACGGTGGAAATCATTCGCGGCAATAAAATATATTTAATAAAACCTAATTTCATTTTTAATAAAATTAAGAGTGCTATTTTAACTACAGCCATCGACACAGGTTGGCGCTATTTTCGTCAAATCAACCACGAAAAATACGGGTATTAAAGCAAAAATTTAAATAATATATAATTTGTTGAATTGTATGCTTTTAACCATTTAGGGAACGATCCCTATTAAAAGTTGTGCCCGCTGGAATTCTCTTAATTGCTATTTTCTTCATTGGCTTGATCGATTCACCTGTCCATTGTCTATGGATCAATGTGCTAGTCTGGCTGGGTGCCGTTTTTGCGGTACGAGTCAAAAATCCGTCAATACCCTACTGATAGCAATAAGGATTGTCTCGATGTCTAACAATGGCCCAGACTTGCGTAATGTGCTTTGGTACAACCAGCTTGGCATGCACGACGTTGACCGTGTCGGTGGCAAAAATGCCTCCCTCGGTGAAATGATCACCAATCTTTCCGATTTGGGTGTGGCCGTACCCAACGGTTTTGCCACCACCGCCCAGGCATTTAACGATTTTCTTGAGCAAAGTGGGGTTAACCAGCGCATTTATCAGCTGCTGGATCAGACTGACGTTGACGATATTGCTCAACTGTCCAAGGCCGGTGCGCAAATTCGCCAATGGGTGATCGATACGCCTTTCCATGCGGAATTTGAACGTGAAATTACCCTGGCGTACCAGCAACTGTCCGAGGGTGAAAGCGAAGCCTCCTTCGCCGTGCGTTCTTCCGCCACGGCCGAAGATATGCCAGACGCCTCGTTTGCCGGCCAGCAGGAAACCTTCCTCAACGTGCAGGGTATTGATGCGGTGATGGTGGCGATCAAACACGTCTTCGCCTCTCTGTTTAACGACCGGGCCATTTCTTACCGTGTGCATCAGGGTTACGATCACCGTGGCGTAGCGCTTTCCGCCGGTGTACAGCGCATGGTGCGCTCCGACCTGGCTTCCTCTGGGGTCATGTTTACCATCGATACCGAGTCCGGCTTTGATCAGGTGGTGTTTATTACCTCGGCGTTCGGCCTGGGGGAAATGGTGGTGCAAGGGGCGGTCAACCCGGATGAGTTTTACGTCCATAAACCGACGCTGCTGAAGGGCAAACCGGCCATTGTGCGCCGCAACCTTGGCTCGAAAAAAATCCGCATGGTGTACGCACCTTCACAGGATCACGGCAAGCAGGTACGTATCGAAGATGTGCCAGAAGAGCAACGCAATCGTTTCTCTTTAACCGATGATGAAGTCCAGGCACTGGCGCATCAGGCATTGCTGATCGAAAAACACTATGGCCGCCCGATGGATATCGAGTGGGCTAAAGACGGCCACACCGGCAAGCTGCTGATAGTCCAGGCGCGGCCAGAAACCGTGCGCTCCAATGAACAGGTGATGGAACGCTACCAACTGAACGGTAACAGTACCGTGCTGGTGGAAGGGCGAGCCATTGGTCATCGCATTGGGGCTGGCCCGGTGAAGGTCATCCACGACATCAGTGAAATGGATCGCATCGAGCCGGGCGACGTGTTGGTCACCGACATGACCGACCCGGATTGGGAGCCGATCATGAAGAAGGCGGCAGCGATCGTAACCAACCGTGGCGGGCGTACCTGCCATGCGGCGATCATCGCCCGTGAACTGGGGATCCCTGCCGTTGTAGGCTGTGGCCACGCAACGGACCTGCTGAAAGAAGGGCAGAAAGTCACCGTCTCCTGCGCAGAAGGTGACACTGGCTTTGTTTACAGCGACATGCTGGAATTTACCGTACAGAGCTCGGAAGTGACCGAACTGCCGGAATTACCGTTGAAGATCATGATGAACGTCGGTAACCCGGACCGTGCGTTCGACTTCGCTCGCCTGCCAAATGAAGGCGTGGGCCTGGCCCGGTTAGAGTTTATTATCAACCGCATGATCGGCGTACACCCGCGTGCTCTGTTGGAGTTTGATCAGCAAACCCCAGAGCTGCAGGCAGAAATCAAGACGCTGATGTTGGGCTATGACGATCCGGTCGAGTTCTATGTCGGCCGTTTGACCGAAGGGATCGCCACGTTGGGCGCGGCATTCTGGCCGAAACGCGTGATCGTGCGCCTTTCCGATTTCAAATCTAACGAATACGCCAACCTGGTCGGCGGCGAGAAATATGAGCCGCACGAAGAAAACCCGATGTTAGGTTTCCGTGGTGCGGGTCGATACGTGGCGGACAGCTTCCGCGACTGTTTCGCCATGGAATGTGCCGCAATGAAGCGGGTACGTAATGAGATGGGGCTGACCAACGTTGAGGTGATGGTGCCGTTTGTACGTACCGTGGCTCAGGCGGAGGCCGTGGTGGCAGAGCTGGGGCGTCAGGGGCTGAAGCGCGGCGAGAACGGACTGAAAGTGATCATGATGTGTGAGATCCCCTCCAACGCCTTGCTGGCCGATCGCTTCCTTGAGCATTTCGATGGCTTCTCTATCGGCTCCAACGATATGACGCAGCTCACACTGGGGCTGGATCGCGATTCCGGTGTGGTCTCTGAGCTGTTTGACGAGCGCAATGAGGCGGTCAAGGCGCTGCTTTCCATGGCGATCCAGGCGGCCAAGCGTCACGGCAAATATGTCGGTATCTGTGGGCAAGGCCCGTCAGACCATGCAGACTTTGCCGAGTGGCTGATGGATCAGGGGATTGATAGCCTGTCGCTTAACCCGGATACCGTGGTGCAGACCTGGGTTAATTTGTCACAAAGAAAGTAAACCCGAATAACGACATCTATTGAAAGCATAAAACCGCCGGTTAAACCTGGCGGTTTTTTTTTATATTAGGGGTTATTTTGCATAAAAAAAAGCCCATCAAAAGACGGGCAAAGACTACACACAGCAATTCAGAGAGTACCTTGTTAGGTGGCTTGACTGGAAAACAATGCATGTAAAACAATGAATTTCAGCAAGATAGAGTTTCATACTAGGCAGTTATCTGGCGCGCGTCATTAAGAATCGTCTCAATAAAACAGCCTGAGAATTATACAGGCTCACTGTAATAACAGGTATTTGAACGGCATCTATTATTGCAGCAGATAAGTCAGCAGAAAAATTATCGGGGACGATGCTGCGGGGAAAGGGAATGTCGGAGTCATCGCCTGCCCAGTGGATGAGCAGGCGACGCAGGGATCACAGCTGTTCTAAATCTTTGGCGACTTCTTCCAGATCGGTGGTGGGTTCCGGGGCTTCGTTCACCCAGGCACTAACCAACCGATAAGAGACCGCTAACACGACCGGGCCGATAAACAGGCCAATCATGCCGAAGGCCAGCAGGCCACCGATAACGCCTGACAAGATCAGAATCAACGGCAGGTCGGCACCCATGCGGATTAGCGCCGGGCGCAGGAAGTTATCCAGAGTTCCGACCACACAGCTCCACACCAATAGCACGGTGCCCCAGGTGGTGTCACCGGTCCAGTACAGCCAGATAATGGCCGGGACCAAGACCAGCAATGGCCCCAGTTGGGCGAGGCAGAAGACGAACATCAGTACGCTCAGTAAGGTGGCCGCCGGAATGCCAGAAACGGCCAGCCCAATACCGCCCAGGATCGACTGCACCAATGCGGTTACCACCACGCCTAATGCGACTGCACGTATCGCTTGCCCAGCCAGTAACACGGCCGCGTCACCCCGAGTGGAAGCAAGGCGCACGGCAAAATGGCGGATCGCCATGCCAACCTGCTCACCGCGGGCGTACAGCAAGGCGCTGAACAGGAGCATTAGAGAACAGTGGATCAGGAAACGGCCAATATGCGCTGCCTGGGTGACAAACCAGGTGGCGGTTTGGCCGAAGTAAGGTTGAATTTTGGCCACCAGGGCGTTACCACCAGTGTTCACCAGCAGGTGATAGCTGTTAAAAAGTTTGTCCCCAATCATCGGGATTGAGCGCAGCCACTCCAACTGCGGAGCGTGGATCTGGCCCGGTGCGTTGACCCACGCCACGATTGGAGCACTATTATCCACCACGCTGCTGACCAGCAGGGCAATAGGCAGTACGAACAACAAGAGCAGCAGGATGGTCATCACCAGCACGGCCAGTGACCGGCGGCCCCACAACAGATGCTGTAGTTTAATCAACACTGGCCAGGTGGCGATCACCACCATGGATGCCCAGGCAAAACCCAAAATAAACGGTTGAACGACCCAAAAGCTGGCGACGATCATAATGGCGATAAACAGCACGCCAAAAATTATCGTCGGTAAATCGTAGCGGCGTTGCGGTTGTGTCATGAATGCGTTTTCATCCTAGTAAGTTAATTCCTTGGTACCCTTTTATCATGGAGCATTTTTGGCAACTTTCACAGCCAGGTGCACATTTTGTCGCGAATTTTGGTCTGGGGTACAGCCTTTCATTGTTGGATATCATTCACGCGTGTCAGTGGATTGAAGAGCAGATGCGCCATGCGGGTTGGCAGGCTGAGCATTCATCCATAACGATCCCTGGGGAGCCAACACTAAACTGGGCGCAGTGGAATAACCGCCGGACTTTCTTCTTCCTGAAGCGCAGCTATCGGCTTCCTCACCAAATAATGCCAAATGCAGGATGTACAAGCGGCAAAACACCCGCCATTATGAGGTAGATAGCGATGATGCAGGGGCGGATAACGTCCCCTGCATCATTGTGATAATAAAAGACAGGGGAGGGCCAGTTCCTGGCCCGATTAAGCAATTAAGAGCAGACAGAGTCAAACAAGCGAATGATCCCACAAATTTCTCAGGCACCCGGCCTCGTTCAACGGGTGCTGGACTTTTTGGCCGCGTTAAAACAGAGCGGATTCAACGGCGATACCGCCACTAGCTATGCCGATCGACTGACGATGGCGACGGATAACAGCATTTACCAGCTGTTGCCCGATGCGGTGGTGTTTCCTCGCTCAACCGCTGACGTGGCGCTTATCGCCCGGCTTGCCGACGAGGAGCGCTTCAAGGCGCTGACCTTCAGCCCGCGCGGTGGCGGCACCGGCACCAATGGGCAGGCACTTAATACCGGCATTGTGGTTGATATGTCGCGCTACATGAACCGCATTCTGGATATCAACGTCGAGCAGGGCTGGGTGCGGGTAGAAGCCGGGGTGATTAAAGATCAGCTCAACCAGTATTTGCGACCGTTTGGCTATTTCTTCGCGCCGGAGCTTTCCACCAGCAACCGCGCTACCCTTGGCGGGATGATCAATACTGACGCGTCTGGCCAGGGGTCGCTGGTGTACGGTAAAACCTCAGACCATGTGCTGGGACTGCGGGCGGTGTTGCTGGGGGGCGAAATGATCGACACCCGCGTCATGCCGACGCCGCTGGCGGAAACGATTGCTCAGGAAGATACGCCAGAGGGGCGGATCTACCACACCGTGCTGAACCGTTGCCGCGAGCAACGGGCGCTGATCCTGGAAAAATTCCCCAAGCTTAACCGCTTCCTTACCGGCTACGATCTGCGCCACGTGCTGAGCGACGATCTGCAAACCTTCGATCTGACACGCATTCTTACCGGTGCCGAAGGGACCTTGGCCTTTATCACCGAAGCGCGGCTGGATATCACACCGTTGCCGAAGGTGCGGCGGCTGGTCAACGTCAAATATGACTCTTTCGATTCGGCCTTGCGCAATGCCCCCTTTATGGTGGAAGCCAAGGCGCTGTCGGTGGAAACCATCGATTCCAAGGTGCTGAATCTGGCCCGTGAAGATATTGTCTGGCACACGGTCAGCGAACTGATCACCAACGTGCCGGACAAAGAGATGCTCGGGTTGAACATCGTTGAGTTTGCCGGTGACGATAAGGAACTGATCGACAGCCAGATGGAAGCGCTGTGCGAGCGTCTGGACGACCTGATCTCCAAGCAACAGGCTGGCGTGATCGGTTATCAGATTTGCGGCGATTTGACCGGTATTGAGCGCATCTACACTATGCGCAAAAAGGCCGTTGGGTTGCTGGGTAATGCCAAAGGGCAGGCCAAGCCCATTCCGTTTGCCGAAGATACCTGCGTACCGCCGCAGCACCTGGCCGACTACATCACCGAGTTTCGCCAACTGTTGGATAGCCATAACCTGAGCTACGGTATGTTCGGCCACGTTGATGCCGGGGTGCTGCACGTGCGTCCGGCGTTAGATATGTGCGATCCCCGGCAAGAAGTATTGATGAAGCAGATCTCTGACCAGGTGGTAGCGTTAACCGCGAAG
Organism: Serratia sp. 2723; assembly: GCF_050434425.1. Classification (NCBI taxonomy): domain Bacteria; kingdom Pseudomonadati; phylum Pseudomonadota; class Gammaproteobacteria; order Enterobacterales; family Yersiniaceae; genus Serratia; species Serratia sp. 2723. Next base: position 247,285 of record NZ_JBNDIN010000005.1, on the reverse strand, counting down.
TACGGTGGCCTGCTGTGGGGAGAACACGGGAAGGGCTTCCGGGCGGAGTATAGCCCGGCGTTCTTCGGCGAGGAGCTCTATGAAGAGCTGCGCCGTATCAAGGCTGCGTTTGATCCGCTCAATCGCCTGAACCCAGGTAAGATCTGCCCGCCGTTAGGCGTTGATGCCGTGATGATGAAAGTTGATGCGGTGAAACGCGGTACGCTGGATCGTCGCATTCCTATCGATGTCCGCACCTCGTTCCGTGGCGCGATGGAGTGTAACGGCAACGGGCTCTGTTTTAACTTTGACGTACATAGCCCAATGTGTCCATCGATGAAGATCACCGCGAATCGGATCCATTCGCCGAAAGGTCGTGCGGCCCTGGTGCGCGAATGGTTACGGTTATTGGCAGAGCAGGGCGTCGACCCCGTCGCGCTGGAAAAACAGTTACCGCAGCAGCGCCTCAGCTTCCGCACCCTGGTTGAGAAAACCCGTAATAGCTGGCATGCAGGCAAGGGCGAATATGACTTCTCCCATGAGGTCAAAGAAGCGATGTCTGGCTGCCTGGCCTGTAAAGCCTGTTCGACCCAGTGCCCGATCAAGATCGACGTGCCGGGCTTCCGTTCACGTTTCCTGCAGCTTTATCACACTCGTTATCTGCGCCCAATGCGTGACTACATGGTTGCTGGCGTCGAGAGCTATACCCCGTTGATGGCCAAAGCGCCGAAGGTGTTCAACTTCTTCTTCAAGCAGCCATGGGTGCGCGAACTGAGCCGCAACAGCATCGGTATGGTGGATTTACCGCTGCTGTCCAGCCCAACGTTACGCCAACAGCTGTCGGGCCATAGCGCGTTCAGCATGACGCTTGAACAGTTGGAAGCATTGAGCGATAGCCAGCGCGAACGGCATGTGCTGGTAGTGCAGGATCCGTTTACCAGCTATTACGATGCCCAGGTCGTGGCAGACTTTGTACGGCTGGTGGAAAAGCTGGGCTACAAGCCGGTGCTGTTGCCTTTCTCACCGAACGGTAAGGCGCAGCATATCAAAGGCTTCCTGACGCGCTTTGCCAAAACGGCGCGCAAGACCGCGGACTTCCTCAACCGGGTAGCCAAATTGGGGATGCCGATGGTGGGCGTCGATCCAGCGCTGGTGCTGTGTTATCGCGACGAGTATCAAGAAATTCTTGGGACCGAACGGGGGAATTTCCAGGTGCAACTGGTCCATGAATGGTTGCAAAAGTTGTTGGTAGAACGTGTGGAACAGCCTGCCACCGGGGAAGCCTGGTATCTGTTTGGTCACTGCACCGAAACCACCGCCTTACCGGCCAGCACCCAGCAGTGGGCTGCGATCTTTGCTCGTTTTGGCGCCAGGTTGGAAAACGTCAGCGTGGGTTGCTGCGGCATGGCGGGCACTTACGGTCACGAAGCCAAGAATCTGCAAAATTCCCTGGGGATTTATGAGCTATCATGGCATCAGGCGCTACAACGTTTGCCAAGGCAACGCTGTCTGGCGACCGGTTATTCTTGCCGCAGCCAGGTAAAACGCATTGAAGGCAATGGCGTGCGGCATCCGTTACAGGCACTTCTGGAGATGATTGCGTGAAGCTGTGGAAACGTGAAACAACGCTGGAACAACTTAACCAAAGCGGCGAAGGATGCATGGTGGCCCATGTAGGCATTCGGTTCACCCGCTTGGAAGAGGACTATTTGGAGGCGGTGATGCCCGTCGATCACCGCACTACCCAGCCGTTTGGCCTGTTGCACGGCGGGGCTTCGGTGGTACTGGCCGAGTCGATGGGCTCAATGGCCGGTTATCTGTGCACCGAAGGGGAGCAAAAGGTGGTAGGGCTGGAGATCAACGCCAACCACCTGCGCGCGGTATTTAAAGGGCAGGTGCGTGGGGTTTGTCGTGCGTTGCACGCTGGCCGTCGCAATCAGGTATGGCAGATCGAGATCTTCGACGATCGCGATCGCCTGTGCTGTACCTCACGGCTGACCACGGCGGTATTGGAATAGAGGCCCCCCTCACCCCAACCCTCTCCTACAGGGAGAGGGATCTGTTGGCCTCTGCTCTTTTGGAAGCAAGGAGGTCATCTCAGCAAACGCGAACGCTCCCTCATCCAAAGTGCGTCACCGAATTTCAGTTGCACTCGTTCGGTCCCCTTGCCCTGTGGGAGAGGGGCCAGCTTTATAACTGGAAGGGGACCCGTTTCACAAAATCCTTCTGAAAAGCGGTAGCCTTATCCCAACCGCCTTCCATCGAATATTTCTGGCAAATCAGCGTTAGCGTATGCCGGGCAAAATGGTAGCTTTGCACGCGGAACAACTGACAGCGCTGGGGATTGTTGATCTCGACGATCAGCCGGTTATGCAGTTTGCTCAGCGCATGCAGATAGCTTTCATCATCGCCATTTTCCAGGCATAAATTTGCCATGCCAAGGCTGACGCCGTTGTAACGCTTCAGATGATTGATGTTGCATTCTGGCCGCTGTAGTGCCGCTTCCGCCATATAGAAATCCACCGTGGCATCACGGATATTGAACTTGTATTCATCAATTTTGCCAAGCAGCCACGCATTCATCGAGATGGCCATAGATTCACGTCCAATCAAAACTTAATGATAATCATTATCATATTTGCTGCTGTGGCGATGTTCAATGCTCTTCGGCGATTTTTTTCTCTGGTGGTTGATTTGACCACCACGGGCTAAAAACACGCGAGCGACTAGACTTAAAGCAGGGAAAGGCATTTTTCAGACAGACAAGATGCAGAAATAGGTATTTTCTATGAATGTTTAAAACAGACGATTTATCCGGCGCCATAACCTTGTCATGGCAGTGGGATAAGCCGTACGAGATATGATGAATTGCTATAAATTCATAGGGATAAGAATTATCCCGCAGTCTGTTTTGTCTGGATACGCCATCGGTTTATCGTGTTACCGAGCGTAAATCTGGGCGTTTGGTAAATACCCCCGCAAAACAAACGGTTGAAGTGATAATCATTATCACTAACATGGGTGGTACGCCAGATCGGCTGTAGTAAAACACGAATGTGAGGTAGGCCATATGCATACGGAAGAGGTTGGTACTTTTTCCTTGGCAGATAACGTCTGGCAAGGTATTTCGCTGAGCGACAGCGCGGTGAAGCAGATAATCAGACTCATGCAGCAGGATGCGCAAGTAAAAGGGCTGCAACTCGGCGTCAAACAATCCGGCTGTGCGGGTTTTGCCTACGTGCTGGATTTGACCCGCGAACCGGCCAGCGACGATCTGTTGTTTGAACGTGACGGGGCAAAGTTGTTCGTGCCGCTCAAGGCGATGCCGTTTATTGATGGCACCACGGTAGATTTTGTTCGGGAAGGGCTGAATCAGATGTTCAAATTTAATAACCCCAAAGCTCAGAACGCCTGCGGGTGCGGTGAGAGCTTTGGCGTTTAAGCGATGCAATCAACATGACACGAAGCAACGTAGAAACAGCGAAAGATGTACCGGCTTGGGTCAGCGAAGGTCGCTACAAGGAAGGATTCTTTACCCAACTGGCCACCGATGAGTTGGCCAAAGGTATCAACGAAGAGGTGGTACGCGCCATCTCGGCCAAGCGTAACGAACCCGAGTGGATGCTGGAATTCCGCCTGGAGGCTTACCGTGCCTGGCTGCAAATGGAAGAGCCACACTGGCTGAAAGCCAACTATGACAAGCTGAACTATCAGGATTACAGCTACTATTCAGCGCCGTCCTGCGGCAGCTGTGATGATGCCTGCGGTTCTCAGCCTGGGGCGGAGCAGCAACCTGGCGCCAGTACGGAAAACGGCTACCTGACCAGCGAGGTTGAACTGGCGTTCAATCAACTGGGTGTACCGGTGCGTGAAGGTAGCGAAGTGGCGGTCGATGCCATTTTCGACTCGGTTTCCGTCGCGACCACCTACCGTGAAAAGCTGGCGGAGAGCGGGGTGATCTTCTGCTCGTTCGGTGAAGCCATTCACGATCATCCGGATCTGGTGCGCAAGTACCTGGGGCGGGTGGTGCCGCATAACGACAACTTCTTTGCCGCACTCAACGCTGCGGTGGCTTCCGATGGCACCTTTGTCTACGTGCCAAAGGGCGTACGCTGCCCAATGGAGCTTTCCACCTATTTCCGCATTAACGCCGCGAAAACCGGCCAGTTTGAACGCACCATCCTGATTGCCGATGAGGGCAGCTACGTCAGCTATATCGAAGGCTGCTCAGCGCCGGTACGTGACAGCTATCAACTGCACGCGGCGGTGGTCGAAGTGATCCTGCATAAAGACGCTGAAGTGAAGTATTCCACGGTGCAGAACTGGTTTTCCGGCGGCGGCGAAAGCAAGGGCGGCATTCTTAACTTCGTCACCAAACGGGCGTTGTGTGAAGGCGCAGGATCCAAAATGTCCTGGACGCAGTCGGAAACCGGTTCGGCCATCACCTGGAAATACCCAAGCGTGATCTTGCAGGGCGACAACTCTATCGGTGAGTTTTTCTCGGTGGCGTTGACCAGCGGCTACCAACAGGCGGATACCGGCACCAAGATGATCCACATCGGTAAAAACACCAGGTCGACCATTATTGCCAAAGGGATCTCCGCCGGGCACAGCCAAAATACCTATCGTGGGCTGGTGAAGATCCTGCCCGGGGCGGAAAACGCTCGTAACTTTACCCAGTGCGATTCGATGCTGATCGGGCCGAACAGCGGGGCGCATACCTTCCCTTATGTGGAAACCCGCAATAACAGCGCCCAGCTTGAGCATGAGGCCACCACCTCGAAGATTGGTGACGACCAGTTGTTCTACTGCCTGCAACGGGGCATCAGTGAAGATAACGCCATCTCGATGATCGTCAATGGTTTCTGTAAGGACGTGTTCTCCGAACTGCCGCTGGAATTTGCCGTGGAGGCACAGAAGTTACTGGCTATCAGCCTGGAACACAGCGTTGGTTAAGCACCCGTATTAATAGCGCAGCAGCGCGAACAGAGGACACAGCATGTTAAGTATCAAAAATTTGCACGTCAGCGCCGAAGGCAATGAGATCCTCAAGGGGCTGAGCCTGGACATCAAACCGGGCGAAGTGCACGCCATTATGGGGCCCAATGGCTCCGGAAAAAGTACGCTTTCCGCCACGCTGGCTGGCCGGGAGGAGTATGAGGTCACTGCAGGCGAAGTGACGTTTAAAGGCAAAGATCTGCTGGAGCTGGCTCCTGAGGATCGGGCCGGTGAGGGCGTATTCCTGGCGTTTCAGTATCCGGTGGAGATCCCCGGCGTCAGCAACCATTTCTTCCTGCAGACCTCGGTGAATGCGGTGCGTAATTACCGTGGCCAAGAGGCGCTGGATCGCTTTGACTTCGCCGACTTTATCGAACAGAAGATCGCATTGCTGAATATGCCTGCGGACCTGTTGACACGTTCGGTCAATGTCGGTTTTTCCGGCGGCGAGAAGAAGCGCAACGACATCCTGCAAATGGCCGCGCTGGAACCGGAGTTGTGCATTCTGGATGAAACGGACTCCGGGCTGGATATCGATGCCCTGAAGATCGTCGCCAACGGCGTCAACTCGCTGCGTGACGGCAAGCGCGCCTTTATTATTGTCACCCATTATCAGCGTATTCTCGATTACATCAAACCGGATTACGTTCACGTGCTTTCCCAGGGGCGCATCGTGAAGTCTGGTGATTTCTCATTGGTGAAACAGTTGGAGGAGCAGGGCTATGGCTGGCTTTCCGACCAACAGTAATTCACGGGCGCTACAGCAGATGTACAGCCTGTTCGAAGCGCGCGGCGGCGAGCGTTCTGCGCATGCGTTAGTCCATTGGCAGCAGGCTTTGCGTCAAGGCTGGCCGACTCGCAAGCAGGAAAACTGGAAATATACCCCGCTGGAAGGCTTGCTGGATCAGCAGTTCCTGGAGCCTGTGGACAAAGTGTTCAGCACGGAGCAGCGCGACAAGCTGGCGTTAAAGATCGATGCCTATCGCCTGGTGTTTGTCGATGGGCGTTTATGCCTGCGGCTGAGCGATGAAGATCTTGGCGACTATCGGTTGACCAGGATGGCCTATGATGCGCCACCAACGCTGCCGGAGCCGGTCCAGCCAGAAATCTTCCTGCATTTGACCGAAAGCCTGGCGCAGGAAACCAGCGTGATTAGTCTGGCGGCGGGCAAAGCTCCGGTCAAACCACTCTATCTGTTGCATATCAGCACCGGTCGCGAGCAGCCCGGTGAAGTGAATACGCTACATCATCGGCACCATCTGGAGATTGCGAGTGGTGCACGAGCTTCGGTCATCGAACACTATGCCAGCGTCAGCGCTGCGGCCCACTTCACCGGCGCGCGCCTGACCGTGACGGTGGGTGATAATGCCGAACTACATCATTGCAAACTGGCGTTTGAGAGCCAGGCCAGTTACCACTTTGCCCATAACGACCTGCTGATTGGCCGCGACGCGCGGGTTAAAAGCGATAGTTTCCTGCTGGGAGCGGGGCTGACACGCCACCACACCAGTGCGCAGTTAAACGGCGAGGGGAGCAATCTGGTCATCAATAGCCTGGTGCTGCCGGTGGGCAAAGAGGTGTGCGATACCCGTACTTATCTGGAACACAACAAAGGCTACTGCGAAAGCCGCCAACTGCATAAAACGGTGGTCAGCGATCGGGCCAAGGCGGTGTTTAACGGCATGATCAAGGTCGCGCAGCACGCGATCAAAACCGACGGACAGATGAACAATCACAACCTGCTGTTGGGCAAGGTGGCGGAGGTAGATACCAAACCGCAGTTGGAAATCTATGCCGATGATGTCAAATGTAGCCACGGTGCCACCGTGGGCCGGATCGATGAAGAGCAGCTGTTCTATCTGCAATCGCGTGGTATCAATAAACATGCGGCGCAGCAGATGATTATTTTTGCCTTTGCCGCTGAACTCACGGAGGGCATTGCCGACCCGGTCATCCGGGAGTTGGTGCTGGCCCGTATCGCCGATCGTTTACCCCGGGAGGTGGCATGAGTTATCCCCTGGAACGGGTACGTAGCGATTTTCCCTTGCTGGCTCGGGAGGTCAATGGGCAACCGTTGGCGTATCTGGACAGCGCTGCCAGCGCGCAGAAACCGCAGTGCGTGATTGACCGCGAACTGGATTTTTACCGTCACGGTTATGCCGCTGTACACCGCGGTATTCATACGTTGAGCGCCGAAGCTACCCAACAGATGGAGGCCGTGCGTGAACAGGTGGCACGCTTTATCAATGCGGGCTCGGCGGAAGAAATTGTATTCGTCAAAGGTACCACCGAAGGCATCAATCTGGTGGCTAACAGCTTTGGACGCCATTTGCTGACGGCGGGCGACAGCATCATCATCACCGAGATGGAGCACCACGCCAATATTGTGCCTTGGCAAATGCTGGCGCAGGAGCGCGGCATTACGCTGCGTATCTGGCCATTACAGCCAGACGGCACCCTGGATATGGCGCAACTGCCGGATCTGATCGATGTCTCCACCAAGCTATTGGCGATCACCCAGGTATCGAACGTGCTGGGCACCGTCAACCCGTTGCAGGAAATCGTTCCCGTGGCCAAAGCCGCGGGGCTGAAGGTGCTGGTGGATGGCGCTCAGGCGGTGATGCATCAGCGTATCGATGTCCAGGCGCTTGACTGTGATTTCTATGTGTTCTCCGGCCACAAGCTGTACGGGCCTAGCGGTATCGGCATTCTGTATGGCAAGCAAGCGTTACTGGAACAGATGCCTCCGTGGGAAGGTGGCGGCGCGATGATCCAACGGGTCAGCCTGACGCAAGGCACTACCTTTGCTGCGCCACCTTGGCGTTTTGAGGCCGGTTCGCCTAATACGGCAGGCATGATGGGGCTGGGCGCTGCCATCGACTATGTCGAGGCTCTGGGGCTGGAAAACATCCGCGATTACGAGCAATCTTTAATGTGCTATGCATTGGACGGATTGCAGCAGGTGCCAACGCTGAAGATCTATGGCCCTGCGCAACGTGCTGGCGTGATTGCCTTTAACCTGGGTGAACATCATGCCTACGACGTGGGTAGTTTCCTGGATCAATACGGCATTGCGATCCGCACAGGGCACCACTGTGCCATGCCGCTGATGGAGCTCTACCGGGTGCCAAGTATGTGCCGGGCCTCGCTGGCGTTGTACAATACCCGCCAGGAAGTGGATCGGCTGGTTGCCGGTTTGCAGCGCATCCACAGCTTGTTAGGCTAATCATTAAAGGGAGCCACATGGCGCATTTGCCGGACAAAGATAAACTGGTGCGTAATTTTTCCCGCTGCTTGAACTGGGAAGAAAAGTACCTGTATGTGATCGAACTGGGTAGCCAGTTGCCACCGCTGGATGAACGCGAGCGGCAGGCGGCGAACCTGATTTCCGGCTGTCAAAGCCAGGTCTGGATCGTGATGAGCAACAACGTACAAGGGCGGGTTGAGTTTCACGGTGATAGCGATGCCGCCATCGTGAAGGGGCTGCTGGCGGTGGTGTTTATTGTCTATCACCAGCTAACGCCGCAGCAAATCCTCGATCTGGATGTGCGCCCATTTTTCAGCGAGCTGGCGTTGAGCCAACATCTGACGCCTTCTCGTTCTCAAGGGTTGGAGGCGATGATCCGCGCTATTCGCAGTAAAGCGGCCCAGCTCATCTGACCGGACATCCTGAGGCTTATTGATGGCACGCTATGTCAATGAGCCTTTACAATTCCCGCCAAATCCCATCTTTTTTCCGCAAATCATAAGTATTTCAGCCGCTTACCCGTTGACGAGTCATTGACAATTCCTGCGTTTGATTACGTTATAACATGTTGATTTTTTACAATTTATTGCCTTTAAATCGGATCTTGCTAATATTAAATGAGCATTTATCTTATTTACCTACTGGCAAGCGACCGCTAGCTTTGCAATGAACCGTAATAACAATAGGGATCAGAATGAAACGTGCGTTGACTCTAATGGGCGTGCTATTCGCCACCGTACTGACCGGCACCCAGGTCGCCAGTGCGAACGAATACCCATTGCCGCCGCCAGGCAGCCGTCTGATTGGTGAAAATACGATTTACAACGTGCCCAATGATGGCCGTTCGCTGGAAGCCATTGCGGCTGACTACAAGATTGGGCTGTTGGGGATGCTGGAAGCCAACCCGGGTACCGATCCCTATCTGCCTAAACCGGGGTCGGCGCTGACGATCCCGACACAGATGCTGCTGCCGGATACCCCACGTGAAGGAATTGTGGTCAATCTGGCGGAACTGCGCTTGTATTATTACCCGAAAGGGGAAGATAAGGTGATCGTCTACCCGATCGGTATTGGCCAGACCGGTATGAATACGCCGCTCAAGGTGACTTCGGTCAGCCAGAAGATCCCGAATCCAACCTGGACCCCCACCGCCAACATCCGCAAGCGCTACCAGTCACAGGGCGTGACTCTGCCAGCGGTAATACCGGCTGGGCCAGAGAATCCGATGGGGCTGTTTGCCATGCGTCTGGCCATGGGGCACGGTGAATACCTGATCCACGGCACCAATGCCAACTTTGGTATCGGGATGCGCGTGAGCTCAGGCTGTATCCGCCTGCGCCCGGACGATATCGAAGCGCTGTTCAACCAGGTGCCACAAGGTACCAGAGTGCAAATCGTCAATGAGCCGGTGAAAGTCTCCGTTGAGCCAGACGGCAAACGCTATGTAGAGGTGCATCAGCCATTGTCGAGAGTGGCCAGTGACGATCCGCAGACCATGCCGATCGCGCTTTCTAAAAATCAGAAAGCCTTTGCTGCCGATCCACAGACCGATAAGGCAATGCTCGACAGCGCCATCGTACGGCGTTCCGGCATGCCGGTGCTGGTCAGTGTAGGGCAGGATCTTTCAGAGGTCGCTACACCGCCTGCAGCGCTTCCTGGTGAGGGCGCTGACACCTCTGGCGAGCCTGGGGCACCGATTAGCTCGGTGAACTAAACCTTGATGGTGCGAAAGTAGTGGGGTCCGGCATTGAGCCTGGCCCTTTTTTTGTGCCTAAGGCATGGGTTGGGGTGATGTGCAGGGGCTATTTATTTATAGGCAAAAAAAAACGGTGCACAATGTGCACCGTTTTCAATTACCGAAGCAAACTTACTTTTTGTAAGCGTGTGCTTGGTTGTCCAGACGCTGGTTAGCGCGCGCTGCGTCGTCTTTAGCTGCTTGAACGTCAGAACGGATTGCGTTCACGTCGTTGCTCAGCTGATCAACTTTAGCGTTCAGAGTCTGAACGTCAGAAGACAGTTGATCGATTTTAGCGTTGCTTGAGCAACCAGCCAGCATAGTAGAAGCCAGGATTACCGCGCCCAGTACCAGTTTAGTACGATTCATTATAACACCCTCTAGATTGAGTTAATCTCCATGTAGCGTTACAAGTATTACACAAACTTTTTTCGAAAGAGAATAAATTTTTTGTATTAAGGCTCTTTATTTTGATCGTTCGCTCAAACTTGCATCTGGTTTTGCAAAATAGTTAAAAAATCGAAGGAAAACAGCCTTATTCTATGGGACAACTCTCAAATGAAATTGGCGAAATAAACCGCTTTAGTGGTTGCGTTTTTCTGAAAGTGCGGTATTGCAGATAAAAAAAACGCCGCTTAGCGGCGTTTGGGTCACAGATTTGTTGTCACGTTTATTATTACAGCACGTGAACCGAGGCAGTATTGGTGGTGCCGCTTGGTACCAGAGCACCAGAAACCATCACCACAACGTCGCCTTTCTGTGCCAGGCCGCTCGCCAAAGCAACTTCTTTACCAATGCGGTAGAAGTCGTCGGTAGAAGCAATTTCTTTGACCATCTTAGTGGTAATACCTTTGCTCAGGATCAACTGACGAGCAGTGACTTCGTTGGTCGTCAGCGCCAGGATCACGGCGTTAGGGAAGTACTTACGCACGGATTTGGCCGACTTGCCGCCGCTGGTGGCAACCACGATCAGTGGCGCGTCCAGTTTTTCGGCGGTTTCTACCGCACCGCGGCACACCGCTTCGGTGATACGCAGTTTACGGTTGTCGTTCAGGGTATCGATACGGCTAGGCATCACGCGATCGGTACGTTCGCAGATGGTTGCCATGATGGTAACGGCTTCCAGCGGATATTTACCCTTGGCGCTTTCACCAGACAGCATCACCGCATCGGTACCGTCCAGGATGGCGTTGGCCACGTCACCGGCTTCTGCACGGGTAGGGCGCGGGTTCTTGATCATTGAATCCAGCATCTGGGTCGCGGTGATAACCACTTTGCGTGCGCGGTTACACTTCTCGATCATCATCTTCTGCGCAAAGATCACTTCTTCTACCGGGATTTCAACACCCAGATCGCCACGGGCAACCATGATGCCGTCAGACGCTTCGAGGATCTCGTCGAAGTTGTTCAGGCCTTCCTGGTTTTCAATCTTGGAGATGATCTGAATGTTTTCGCCGCCGTGGGCTTTCAGGTGCTCACGGATTTCCAGTACGTCGGAACGCTTACGGATAAAGGAAGCCGCAACGAAGTCTACGCCTTGCTCACAACCGAAGATCAGGTCACGTTTGTCTTTTTCGGCCAGCGCTGGCAGCTGAATGGAAACGCCCGGCAGGTTAACGCCTTTGTTTTCGCCCAGATCGCCGCTGTTCAGTACCTTACAGATCACTTCGCTTTCGGTAACCGCAGTCACTTCCATACCGATCAGGCCATCATCCACCAGTACGGTGTTGCCAATTTTCAGGTCGGCAGCAAAGCCAGGGTAGGTCACCGCAACGCGCTCTTTGTTGCCGATAACGCTCTGGTCGGTGGTGAAGGTGAAGGTCTGGCCAGCAACCAGAGCTGCATCAACGCCGCCTTCCAGCTTCATGGTACGGATTTCCGGGCCTTTGGTATCGAGCAGGATACCGGCGTTTTTACCGGTTTTGGCAATCACTGCACGCATGTTCTTGATGCGGTTGCCGTGTTCTTCATAATCGCCATGGGAGAAGTTAAGGCGCATTACGTTCATGCCCGCGTTCAGCAGGCTGGTCAACATTTCTTCCGACTCGGTTTTCGGGCCGATAGTACAAACAATTTTGGTCTTTTTCATGACGATTTTTTCTACAAGTTGTGATGGATAATAAAACTAACGATACCGGCGGCTAGGCCATCGGTAAGGGATTTGAGCTGTGCCTGGCAATGCAAAACATAGTTAAGGATAGGTGACCTTGGTCGAAATGGGGTGGAAAAATTCGGCCGATGCCCAGATGTGGGTAGGCTGCGCAAAAAGCGAGGATGAGAATTTGTTGTAATTGCGTTTTCGCAGATCAAGGGCTGAAACCATTCAACTGAAAGACGTTGCGCATTATAAGGCTATGCGGCTGGAAACAAAACAAAAAACCGCAGTCGTTGGCAGTTTTGTACATAAAGTCAGCAAATGTGGCGCAAATAGACCGTTCGCCAGCGGATTTGTTGCGCAAATATGATTACTGTAACGCAGTATGAATTCGAAAACTATGAAGTGGCGACTTTCCCACGTTCAAGCGCTTTGCTGGATTTCCAGCAGGACTCCGTCATCCAGACAGAAACAGCCAAATACGGTGGCGGCAGGGATCGCCAACGTTTCCTGGGCTATCAGAGTATGCACGTCGCTGCCGACGGTGAACTCGAACATACCGGAAAGGATGCGGATTTGCTGGGGGTAGGGGCGTTTTTGCAGTTGGTCAAAGGTGCCTGCGGCAAATTTGACCTCCCAGGCGGTGCTGCCATCGCTCATTAGCCCTTGGCGGCGGGCCAGGCCATTGTCGAGTTGTTCGAACGGTAGCTGTGATTTAAAAACCGACATCAAAATTACCTCCATCAGGATACTGTACTGATGATACGCGACGGGCTGACGCTCTGTCCGGTATTACTGTTAATTTATGGGCTGCCCTGAGGCGAGAGATAATACTGGGAAGCGAAACAAGAAGTGGTGCGTCCGAATGGACTCGAACCATCGACCCCCACCATGTCAAGGTGGTGCTCTAACCAACTGAGCTACGGACGCACTGTGCTACTTTCAGGAATTTGGTGCGTCTGAATGGACTCGAACCATCGACCCCCACCATGTCAAGGTGGTGCTCTAACCAACTGAGCTACAGACGCATCTTTTTCCTCTCTGTCATGGCTGACAGCGGGGACGAATATTAACGAGCAACCCGGCCGCTGGCAAGGGGAAAAACGCAATTTTATTTGGTATTTCACGCGATTGCTGAGCTTATGTGCAGTAAGGCGGTTTTTTCTGCAATGGCTGGCGAGGAACTCACCGGTTTGCCTGGGACAAACCGGCGAACGCTATTAACGGGCGGAACGCTGCAAAATCAACGCCGGGGGCTGGCGCTGTAACCAACGCATCCGCAATACCATCATGATGGCAGCGAAGGTCAGGCCGATAATAAAGCCGAACCAGAATCCGCTTGGCCCCATCGCCGGCACGATGTAGTCCGTCAGCGCCAGCAGATAGCCGCTTGGCAATCCGAGAACCCAATAGGCCACAAAGGTGATGTAGAAGATCGCCCGGGTATCTTTATAGCCCCGCAGAATACCGCTACCGATCACCTGGATGGAGTCGGATATCTGGTAAATTGCCGCCAGTAGCATCAGATGGGAGGCCATGGTCACGACCGCAGGGTTATCGTTATACAGCAGGGCGATAGGCTCGCGGAAGGCGGCGGTGAACAACGCCGAGCAACTGGCCATGGCGATGCCTACGGCAATCGCCGCATAGGCGGCAATCCGAGCCCCCTCTACCGAGCCTTCGCCCAGACGGTGTCCAACGCGAATGGTGGCCCCCACGCCGAGCGACAGCGGCAGTACAAACATCAGTGAGCTGAAGTTCAGGGCAATCTGGTGCCCGGCAACCGCGACGATACCTAGCGGTGAAACCAGTAATGCCACCACGGCAAACAGCGTCACCTCAAAGAACAAGGCCAGGGCAACCGGCAAGCCAATGCCGATCAGGCGTTTTAACGCCTGCCAGTCCGGACCACGGCGTGAGCCTTCCTCCAGCTTGATATCCCGCAGCGAGGACGCACGTTTGGCATACCAGCGCATCATCAGGAACATCATCCAATACACGCTGGCGGTGGCGACACCACAACCGACGCCGCCCATTTCCGGCATGCCAAACTTGCCGAAAATCAATATGTAGTTGATCGGGATGTTGATCAACAGCCCCAAAAACCCTATTACCATGCCGGGCTTGGTTTTGGATAAGCCTTCACACTGGCCACGAACTACCTGGAAGAACAAATAGCCGGGTGCTCCCCACATAATGGCGTGCAGGAAACCAACGGCTTTTTCAGCCAGCAACGGATCGATGTTGTGCATCATGTCGATCAGCAGTTGGCTGTTATAAATCACGGCGATAATGAGTAGTGAAACCCCCGATGCCAACCAAAAGCCCTGGCGCACCTGATACGCGATACGATCGCGGCGGCCCGCGCCGTTGAGCTGGGCGATCACTGGGGTCAAGGCCAGCAGTAAACCGTGGCCGAACAGGATGGTCGGCAGCCAGATAGAGGTGCCGACGGCAACGGCGGCCATATCCGTGGCACTATAAGAACCAGCCATGATGGTATCGACCACACCCATTGCGGTTTGGGATATTTGCGCGATGATGACCGGAATTGCGAGGGCCAATAAACTACGCGCCTCAATAAAGTACTTCTGCACGTATACACCTTTCTAATTATTTATGGGGAAGAGGTGTTGCTGCAAACAGCAACAACTAAAAACTGCGGAATATGCCAGTAAAGATTGTACCTGCTAGTCGGGGTTAAGCAAAGGTTGTAACGAAATAGTTATACTCGTCGTCTTTCAAGCTGCGGCTCACCGCAGTCACTTACAAAAGTAAGCTCCTGAGGATGAGATAGCTTGTCGCCTGGCTGCAGCTTGAAATCCATAGAGTATATATCCGTCGTCTTGAAACTACTGTGCTGTCAACTGTGGACGCCAATCCCAGGATATAAACTAGGCAAGCACTGCTTTTTTGCCGTTGTGCGTTTGGTTTTCTGCCGTAACTGGGGCAAACTGCTTACAGCGCGTTGAACATAGTCATAAAGAAGAGGCCAACATGTTTACCGGTATCGTACAAGGCACCGCCCCGCTGGTTGCCATTGATGAAAAACCCAACTTCCGTACCCACGTTGTTGAAATGCCTGATGAGCTGTTACCAGGGCTGGAGTTGGGGGCCTCGGTGGCCCACAACGGCTGCTGTCTGACCGTCACGGAGATCGCCGGCAATCGCGTCAGCTTTGACCTGATCAAAGAGACCCTGCGGTTGACCAATCTTGGCGATCTTAAACTGGGTGATGTGGTCAATCTGGAAAGAGCCGCCAAGTTTAACGATGAAATCGGCGGGCACCTGATGTCCGGGCATATTATCTGTACGGCGGAAGTCACCAAGATTTATACCTCGGAAAATAATCGCCAGATTTGGCTACGTATGCCAAATATCGATTTGATGAAATATGTGCTGCATAAGGGCTTCATCGGCATCGACGGCATTAGCCTGACTATTGGCGAGGTGGTCAATAACCGTTTCTGCGTACATTTGATCCCGGAAACCCTTGAGCGCACCACGCTGGGTAAAAAGCGCCTGGGCGATAAGGTCAATATCGAGATCGATCCGCAAACTCAGGCGGTGGTGGATACCGTCGAGCGCGTGCTGGCTAATCGTGAGGCTGCGTTAGCTGTAACCAGCTCACTGGCACCCAAAGCCTGAGAACCCTATACCGATAACCACACTTAGGAGCTAAACGTGAAGTTTTATGGGAAAACGATGATGCTAGCGGCGCTGTTGGCGCTGACCGCCTGTTCAAGTTCCCCGGAACAGGCGAACTCACAGTCGGCCGAGGCTGAAGATGATACCTGTGGCGCAGCGCAATATCAGAATTATGTGGGTAAACCGCTGTCTGCGTTGGACGGGGTCAATATTCCTCAACAGGTACGAACCATTCCTTATAATTCTGCAGTGACCATGGACTTTAATCTAAAGCGCTTGAACTTCCTGGGTGATAGCGAAGACAAGATCATTCGCGTTTATTGTGGCTAAAGCATAAAAAAACAAACCCCGGCAGCCCGGGGTTTGTTTTCTCAGAGGGTCATAATGTGTAGGAGAGTTGCATGCTGTGCCTGCCTTGCATTCAGCGAGGAACGCGCAGACCGCCTTCGACGCCTTTGGGGCTGAATACCACCTGCCAGAGTTGAATATCGCGAGCGCGGAACGCCCCGGCGCAGGCATTAAGGTAATAACTGAACATCCTTTCGAAACGTTCGGAATAGCGCGACGCCAGCTGTGGCCAACTCTGTTTGAAACGTTCATACCAGGCCATCAGGGTGCGGTCATAGTCTGCGCCGATATTATGCCAATCTTCCATGACGAAATGGCCTTCGCTGGCCTGGGCAATATGTTTCACCGACGGCAGGCAACCGTTGGGGAAGATATATTTGTTGATCCACGGATCAACGTTCATATCGGTCTGGTTGGAGCCAATGGTATGCAACAGGAAAATGCCATCGGGTTTTAAATTACGTTCCACTACCTTGAAATAGGTGCGGTAGTTCTTCGGCCCAACGTGTTCGAACATGCCAACCGAGACGATGCGGTCAAACTGCTGGTGGAGATCGCGGTAATCCTGCAGCAGAATTTCCACGTCCAGCCCGGCACAGCGTTCTTGCGCCATTTTTTGCTGTTCGGCAGAGATGGTGACCCCCACCATGGAAACGCCATAGTGCCTGGCCGCATAAGCAGACAGGCCGCCCCAGCCACAGCCGATATCCAATACCCGCATGCCGGGCTGCAGGTGCAGTTTTTCACAAATCAACCGTAGCTTGGCTTCCTGTGCTTCTTCCAAGGTAGTGGCCTGTTGCCAGTAGCCACAGGAATATTGCATATAGGGATCCAGCATCTGGGTAAACAAATCGTTACCCAGATCGTAATGCTCTTTGCCAACGATCCAGGCACGCTTTTGGGATTGCAGATTGGTCAGGCGGGCGGCGGCAATACGCAAGATATCTTTCAGGTGGTGGGGCAGTTTCTTTTCCAGACCGGCTGCGACAACCCGCTGAAAAAACATGTCCAGCCGTTCACATTCCCACCAACCGTCCATGTAGCTTTCGCCCAGCCCCAGGGAGCCGTTTTGCAGTACGCGTTTAAAGAAATTGGGATTGTTGATCTGAATATCGAAAGGGCGTGAGCCATTGATTTCAATACCGGCCATGCTAAGCATTTCATGTGCGATACGATACCAATGGTTATCCTGGATGCTCAGATCTTCTATACACGATGAACTCATAGCTTCTCCATCACCTTCTTCTGACTTATGATCCTGCAGAATTTAGCGTAGACAATTTCTACAGGGACATACGTATACCTACGGTAAAAACTCACCGTGGCGTCTGAAAACCGACTGGAACAGAGGAAATTTAAGAGGCTCTTTGCGCCAAAGGACGCGGGTAAATGCAACCTTAAAAAAAGTGTGATGCCATCCACGTACGCAGCAGTTGCTGCAATAAGAGCTTAGTATAACTGTTATTCTAAAAGGTTGCTTTTGAGTATAGGCTTGCCGAGGTGCAGACTCAACTGCAAATCGCGCTCGGCAAGAATTTTCATTAAGTGACTATTTTAAAAGGTAATTATTGCGCTGACTCAACACGTTCCTGCCGCGTTACCTGCGTTTCATCTGTTCCTTTGCCACGTTGGATCAGGTAGCCCAAGGCCGCCAAGAATACGGTGGCAACCATTACGGTGGCAGTGGCTAGCAGCGGCCGGGCGATAAATGCCGAAACCAACAGGCTGGCTATAAAGCATAATCCCAACTGTAGCGTGTTTTGCAGCGCTGCGGCTTTGCCACTGTTGTTGGGGAAGGGCATCAACGCATTGGCCACCAGGATCGGATAGCTGGCACCGTTTACTAACGCCATGAAGCAGAACGGGATCAACAGCGTGGTCAACGTTGGTTCACTCAGCGTGGCGATCAGATACAACGCCGCCATGCTGATACCGTAAGCTAACAGCAACCACGGCAGCAAGGTTTTGCCAGAAATGCGATTTAAAGCGCTACGGCAGCTGTAACCCCCTAATAAGAAAGCCAGCGTTTGTGGCACATAGCTCAGGCCAATATCGTTGGGGCTATATCCCATATCGCCGAGGATAAAGGGTGAACCTGTCAGCCAAGCGAAGAAGCCGGCTGAGCAGGCGGCAAAAACCATCACGTTGCCGCTGAACACCGGTGATTTCAAGATCTGCATAAAGCCAAGGCTGGGCTTCTTATCGGCGGAAGGCACTCGTTTACTACGATCTTTCAGCAATAAGGTGGGGATCAGCAGCAGGGCGGTAATCCCCAGCAGCACGGCGAAGATGGCCCGCCATCCCATATGGTTGAGCAACCAGGCACCCAGCAGCGGGGCCAGCGCCGGAGAGAGGGCGACCAGCGGCATAATAGAGGCGAAAACGCGGTTGGCTTTGCCATCGCGGTAGCGATCGACCACGATCGCCTGCCAGGTGACGGCGGCGGAACACACGCCAATGGCTTGAATAAAGCGCAGTGACCACAGTTGTGTCACGTTCTCGACCCACAGCATACCGAGACACCCGACGGCGAACAGCGCCAGGCCAATCAATAACACGGGCTTACGGCCAATACGGTCGGACAGTGGTCCCCACAGCAATTGGGCGAAGGCAAAGCCCGCCAGGAAGATACTCAGACTGGCGCTGATCGCCCCAGCGGAGATTTGCAGATCCTGCTGCATTGCTCCAAAAGCGGGCAGGTACATATCGGTAGCCAGATAGCCCAACATACTCAGGCCGGCCAGATAGAACATAAATCCAAAATTTCGCATTGCTATTTCTCGTTAAAATTATGTTGTCGCAGGTTTTGAAGCGCCGGCAAGTGTATACGGCTGGATCTCTGCTTGTGAAACGGTAATATTTGCAAGATGCTGTTAAAAAATTTGAAGGCAAGATTATGTGGTCTGAATATTCACTCGATGTGGTAGATGCGGTAGCGCGGACCGGTAGTTTCAGCGCGGCGGCACAGGAGTTGCACCGAGTTCCTTCTGCGGTGAGTTATACGGTACGCCAACTGGAGCAATGGCTGGCTGTGCCGCTGTTTGAGCGCCGTCACCGCGATGTGGAGCTGACGCCGGCGGGGGCGCTGTTTATTAAAGAAGCGCGGGTTGTTATCAAAAAAATGCTCGATACTCGACGACAGTGCCAGCAGGTGGCCAACGGTTGGCGTGGGCAACTGAGGATTGCGGTCGATCTGATCGTCAAACCCCAGCGTAGTCGCCAATTGGTGCTGGATTTTTATCGCCATTTCCCCGATGTGGAGCTGATGGTGCAACCGGAAGTTTTCAACGGCGTATGGGATGCGCTGGTGGATGACCGAGCTGAGATGGCCATTGGTGCAACGCGGGCGGTGCCGGTAGGCAGCGGTTTTGCCTTTCGCGATATGGGTTTTATGAATTGGCTCTGTGTAGTGCATGCCAAACATCCGCTGGCCGCCTTGCAAGGAAAGCTGCGCGACGATCAGCTTCGCCCTTATCCCTCGTTGCTGTTGGAAGATACTTCGCGCAATTTACCCAAGCGGGTGACCTGGTCGCTGGACAACCAGCGGCGGCTGACCGTGCCGGACTGGGTTTCGGCGGTAGATTGTTTGCGTGCCGGGCTGTGTGTGGGTATGGTGCCCGCGCATCGGGTATTGCCGTTGGTACAAAGTGGCGAACTGGTGGTGTTACCACTGGATGAACCTTTCCCGCCCAGTGCCTGCTGCCTGACCTGGCAGCAAAATGCCCAGTCTCCGGCTATGGCCTGGCTGTTGGACTATCTGGGCGATAGCGAAACGCTCAATCAGGAATGGCTCAGTGAAGAGGAACCGGGGGCAGTGCGTCGCTAATCGGGCGCAGCACAATTTGCAGCGCCCCTACGGAGGGTTAACGGCGGTAATCGACAAAAGGACCATCTGCCACGGAGCGGCGCTCAATGAGTTTTGGATGCACTTCAATCACCTGCGACTCTTCACGCTTGCTGATTATGCGATCCAACAGCATGGTGAAGGCCATCTCGCCCAGGCGTTCTTTCGGCTGGTGAATGGTGGTCAGCGCCGGGGTGAAGTAGCGGGCATTACGCACGTTGTCGTAACCAATAACCGAGATATCCTGCGGTACACGCAACCCCAGCTCATCGGCGGCGCAGATTGCCCCCATAGCCATAATATCACCGCCACAGAAAACGGCGGTTGGGCGATGCTTTTGTGACAAGATTTGATGCATGGCTTTATAGCCGGATTCGGGCTCGAAATCCCCTTGCACGATCCATTCTTCACGCACTTCGATGTTGGCTTCCTTCATGGCTTTCAGAAAGCCCTGATGGCGACCTCCGCCGGTATTACGCGCCAGTTGACCCGGAATGGCACCGATGTCCCGGTGTCCCCGTTCGATCAGGTAGCGACCTGCCAGGTAGCCGCCCTTGAAGGCATTGTCGATAATGGTATCGGTGAAGTCTCCGCGCGCGGTACCCCAATCCATCACCACCATAGGAATATTACGGTAATCTTCCAGCATGCCCAGCAGCTGATCGGGATATTCTGAGCACATGACCAGCAGGCCATCGACGCGTTTTTGCGCCAGCATTGCCAGATAGGCTTGCTGTTTATCCAGGTTATTGTGCGAGTTACACAAGATCAGGGTATAGCCTTTGCTGTAGCAGCTGTTTTCTACCGCTTCGATCACTTCGGCAAAATAGGGGGCCTCACTCGAGGTGGCGAGCAAGCCGATCGATTTGGTGTGGTTGACCTTGAGGCTGCGGGCCACGGCGCTGGGTGAATAGTGCAGCTCTTTGATGGCGGCCCAAACGGCCGTTTTGGTATCTTCGGCGACGAAACGCGTTTTATTGATAACGTGCGATACGGTAGTGGTAGAAACGCCAGCGCGTTTGGCCACATCTTTAATCGTTGCCATGTAAAGAATGACTCCTAAACCTACATGTTACAGCATGTAAGTATGATGTTAATCGTTTGCCTGCGTAGATCCTTTCCCAGATAAGCGAAAACTGAGTTTTTAGTGCTGAAGTCGTAAATCGCTTGAACAGGGAGGGGCAGTTTATCGGTACGCAGTTGTGAACTGCGGATTTTGTCGCATATTGAAGAAAAGTGGAAGAGCTAATCGGTATTTATCCGTGGGGAAATCATAACAAGATTTTCATCACGAACTATGGGAAAATGATTTGACGTATTAACTGTGTGGCTTATGCTCTGGAAAAGCCAATCTGAGAGGGAGTTGTATATGGATACCAATTTGAAGATGTCATTACTCACTACCGTGGGTGCTTTGGCAATGATTATTGCTTTCAGTTTTGTTGCCGCATTGAACTGATCCTCAGCAAAAAACAAAGGCGCAGCTTGTGCCGCGCCTTATTAGCTAGTCACCCGTCGTTAAGCCAGGTTTTTTGCCACGAACGCCCAGTTCACCAACGCCCAGAAGTTTTCCAGGTACTTTGGCCGCGCATTGCGGTAGTCGATATAGTAAGCATGTTCCCACACGTCAACGGTCAATAACGGAACGTCTGCGCCCGTCAGTGGGGTTGCCGCATTCGAGGTGCTGACGATCGCCAGACTGCCGTCCGCCTTTTTCACCAGCCAGGTCCAGCCAGCGCCGAAGTTTTTCACGGCGGCATCGGTGAACTGCTCTTTAAAGGCGGCGAAGGAGCCGAATGACTTGTTGATGGCCTCTGCCACTGCGCCCGTTGGCTCGCCACCACCTTGCGGTGATAAACAGTGCCAATAGAAGGTGTGGTTCCAGACCTGGGCGGCGTTGTTGAACACTCCACCGGTGGAGGTCTTGACGATCTCGATCAGGGATTTACCTTCGAACTCGCTGCCTTTCACCAGATTGTTCAGGTTAACCACGTAGGTGTTATGGTGCTTGCCATAGTGGTATTCCAGCGTTTCCGCGGAAATGTGCGGTTCGAGAGCGTTTTTCTCATACGGTAATGCAGGTAATTCAAACGACATTGCTTTCTCCTTTTATAGACAATACGTCTCTCCGACGCTGTGGGCCTGGGTGGCCGAGGGCGAAAAAACGCAATTGCACCACTTTTGTTATGGTCATTAATCTTAACAACTTTCCGAGCGAAAAGAACATCCAAAGTGTGCCAAGTGGCTGATTGATTAAAGTCGCAGCGGTTTTTGATTTTCTGGGGAGTAAGGCACGGCTGAGCAGTTGGCTCAGCCGTGCTAGGTCAACGAATGGTGGTCGGGGTCACTACGCGGCGGGCGCCAATGTAATGGTTCTGCCAATAGTCGTTATCCAACTGACTGATGCGAATCTCTTCACCGGTGCGCGGTGACTGGATGAACTTACCGTTACCAAGATAGACGCCAACGTGATCGGCGGTGCCACGGTTGTTGATGCGGAAGAACACCAGATCGCCTTTCTCCAGCTCATTACGTTTGATCGGCGCTGCATCACGCAGGTGGTACATTTCGTTGGCGGTACGCGGCATTTTGATTTTCACCACGTCTTTGTACGCGTAATAAATCAGCCCGCTGCAGTCGAAGCCTGTACCAGGTGAAGATCCACCCCAGCGGTAGGGTTTACCCATTTGCCCCATCAGCTTGGCCATGGCGGTTTGCTTGGCGTGCTGATAACGTTTTTTATGGGCGGCGGAAAGTTTCAACGGCTTGTCGCGGCCAGCCAATTTTGCCGTAGCTTTGCCTTCTTCACGATGGCGACCATAGCCTTTTTTATAGCCTTTTTTAGGCGGAGTCACTTTGAGCTTGGCCGTTTTGGTTGCCTGGCTTTTGGTTTTAACTCTGGTGGTTTTTTTGGCCGTCTTTAAGGTTGCCGGTTTGGTTTTTAGCGTTTTCGGAGGGGTGGCTGCCTTCACTTTTTTATTGGCTTTCTCCGCTTTCTTTTTCTTGCGGTCGTCTGGCCGTGCTTCATTAACGTGACTCTTGCGCTGCTCGGCAGAAACACGTGCCTGTGGCGCAGCGTGCGCCAAATTGAAGAAGAGCTGCGTAAATAGCAGCACAAAAAGTGTAATAATTAACCGCATATCGACGTTACCAACCTTGGCTCCGAAACAGAAATCGAATGAGTCACAGTATTCCCGAAATTCACCCTATAAAACAGCGTGGATCTCATAAATACTAATCCATATTGTGAGAAAACGTTAATGGCATTTTTATTGTCGCAAAATCAAACACCTGTCGCCTAAAAAAGCGACAGAGATCATGTGGTTGGCTTATTGCTCGCCGGCATTGGGCTGCGCAAATATAATAGTGAAACGTCCCGATTAAAAATGTTATTCTGGGGCCATGTTTTAACCGGTTCGGTGTGACCGCCGTTTTTGCTGAGGCAATCAGAGAATGTCCCTGCAAAAGATGGCGTTTTCTTGGCACCGGTCCTGCCGCTACAATAGCCAGTGTGATGCATGTTGTAGCCATGATGTGGCTTGAGGAAGCAATAATGACGACGATTGAAAAAATTCAGCAGCAAATTTCTGCCAACCCGATCCTGCTGTATATGAAAGGCTCACCGAAATTGCCAAGCTGCGGTTTCTCTGCTCAGGCCGTGCAGGCACTTTCAGCCTGTGGCGAACGTTTTGCCTACGTTGATATTCTGCAAAACCCGGATATCCGTGCCGAGCTGCCAAAGTATGCCAACTGGCCAACCTTCCCGCAGCTGTGGGTGGATGGTGAACTGGTTGGCGGCTGCGATATCATCATCGAGATGTACCAGCGTGGTGAACTGCAGCCGTTGATCAAAGAAACGGCCGAGAAATATAAAGATCAGGAAGACCAGCAGCCTTAATGGCGCAGAGGTTGACCAGATAAAGTCGGGCGGCACCTTCAACAGTGCCGCCCGATTTTTTTACGTCTGTTTGTCAGCCCGTTATTGCGATTCAGCGTTGGCAATCGGCCAGCCACCGAGACGTTTCCAGCGGTTGACCAATTCACAGAACAACTGGGCGGTTTGCTGGGTATCATACAGCGCCGAGTGTGCCTGGCTGCTGTCAAACGGCATACCGGCGGCAATACAGGCTTTGGCCAGCACCGTCTGCCCCAATACCAGCCCGCTAAGCGCAGCGGTATCAAAGGTGGCGAACGGATGGAACGGGTTGCGCTTCAGGCTGGCGCGTTCGGCGGCGGCCATCAGGAAACTGTGATCAAAGTTGGCATTATGCGCCACGATGATCGCCCGGTTACAACCCTGATCCTTGATGCCTTTACGTACGGCCTTGAAAATCGCATGCAGCGCATCATATTCACTTACTGCGCCACGTAGTGGGTTATGTGGGTCGATACCGTTGAAAGCCAACGCTTCCGGTTGCAGGTTCGCCCCTTCAAACGGTTCTACATGAAAATGCAGCGTTTCATCCTGCTGTAACCAGCCATTCTCATCCATTTTCAGCGTGACGGCGGCAATCTCTAGCAGCGCATCGGTCTGAGCATGAAACCCGGCGGTTTCCACATCAATAACAACGGGATAAAATCCACGGAAACGGCCACTCAGGGCGTTAAGATCACTTTTTTCGGCCATCAGTTTCTTATCTTTAGCGAATTCAGCGCGCATTATGACAAATTTCTTGTCTTGGTGCAGCGGAGATAGAAAGCAGGGCGCAGGGCGCGCCCTGGAGAAACCTCAGTTACCGAGGCCGTGACCTGCGTGCTTGTTCTCGATCAGCTCGATCTTGTAACCGTCAGGATCTTCGACGAAGGCAATCACGGTGGTACCGCCCTTGACTGGACCGGCTTCGCGGGTGACTTTGCCACCGGCCTGACGGATGTTGTCGCAGGTGGTTGCGACATCATCAACGCCCAGCGCCAGATGACCAAAGGCGGAGCCCATGTCGTAGCTGTCGACACCCCAGTTATAGGTCAGCTCGATGACCGAGCCTTCGCTTTCATCGCTATAACCCACGAAGGCCAGCGAGTATTTGTACTCGGTGTTTTCGCTGGTACGCAGTAAGCGCATGCCTAATACCTTGGTATAGAAGTCGATGGAGCGTTGCAGATCGCCGACACGGAGCATGGTATGGAGTAAGCGCATAGTTTCCTCTGATTGGATATGCCGCGGCTGACGGCAGGTGACTTGAACAGCGTCAGACAGTATAGCCTTGTCGCATAAGGCAATTCAACGCATGTGGCAGGTGACGTTGTCACAAATAAAAATGGCTGCGGATAATAGTGCGGCAGGCGGGAGCCAGACAGAGCGCCGACACGGCGTGGACCCATCCATGGATGGCTCATATCGCGCGTCCATGCGCTCAACGGTCGGCTAACCTGTATGGCTCCCACCCACCTCAGCCTGAGGTGTCGCGGTATTTAGCGCACCTAATTAGCTGAGTGCAAAGTCAATTTAATTCACTTACAGCGTTGGGTAATCGGTATAACCCTCGGCACCGCCGCCGTAGAAGAAATCGGCACGCTGCTCGTTAAGTGGAGCCTGCTGTTTAAAGCGTTCCACCAGATCTGGGTTGGCAATATAGCTGCGGCCAAAGGCGACGGCATCGATAAAGCCTTGGGCGATCAGCTCTTCCGCTTTCTCCGCCGTATAGGCACCCGCGCCAATAATCACCCCTTGGAAGTGTGCTCTTACTGCATCGCGGAACGCGGTTGAGTAAGGTTTGCCACCGGCCCAATCCGGCTCGGAGATGTGCAGGTAGGCGATACCGCGTTTATTCAGCTCTTCGATTAGATACAGCGCCGCTTCTTCCTGATCTTCGCCGTTGTCCAGGCCATTGAACGGGCCCAACGGTGAGATACGGATGCCAACGCGATCGGCACCGATTTCGGCAATGCTGGCATCGACCACTTCCAGCGTCAGACGGGTACGGTTTTCAATGCTGCCACCGTATTGGTCGGTACGTTGGTTGGACGCCGGAGACATAAACTGGTGCAGCAGGTAACCGTGCGCGGCGTGCAGTTCAATATAGTCAAAACCGGCTTCACGCGAGTTGGCCGCCGCCTGACGGAAATCGTTGACGATCCCCGGGATTTCGTTGGTTTCCAACGCGCGCGGGGTAGAGGTTGGCACACGGACCCATGCACCGGTTTCATCACGCACCGTGGTGCGGGTTTCGGCATTGATCGCTGAAGGCGCGACCGGAGCCTGCTGGCCTGGCTGCAAGCTGGAGTGGGAGATGCGGCCTACGTGCCACAGCTGCACGGCGATATGGCCCTGTTTGTCATGTACCGCCTGGGTGATTTTTTTCCACGCGGCGATTTGTTCTGGGGTATGCAGACCGGGAGCTCCGGCATAACCTTTCGCCTGGAAAGAAATCTGGGTGGCTTCGGTGATCAGCAGGCCAGCGCTGGCACGCTGAGCATAATACTCCGCCATCAACGGTGTAGGGATGTCACCTGGCTCGATGCTGCGCAGACGAGTCAGCGGGGCCATGAACACGCGGTTGGGCAGGGTGGTGTGGCCAACTTTGAGCGGAGAGAACAATTTTTCAATCTTCATAGTGCATCCTATAGTATTAGACCAGTCGACTAGTGATGATAAACAATATCGCTAACCTGCTTTTGGGTAAAAAAAGGGGTTTTATGGCTGCGCTGGACGCAACAGCAGTTCGATACTTTCCAGCGCACAGGTCAGTGGAGCGACCGAGTGGCGGATTTTAGCCCGCAACGATGCGCCCAACCACAACGAATACAGCGTTTCTGCCGTGGCCGCCGGGCTCATGGTGATAGCCAGTGAACCTTCACGGATGCCGCGTTCGATCGCGTCTTGTAGATGACCAATCACGCGGCTGGTACCCGCTTCCAACGCATGGCGCATAGGTTCAGAAAGATCGCTGACCTCTGCGGAGAGTTTCACCGCCAGGCAAGCGTTATGGCACTCACTACGACAGTGGAAGCTGATGGCCTGGGCGTAATAACTTAATAACTGATTACGCGCATCGCTACGAGAGTCGGCAAACAGCGCCTGCATTTGAGCGTCGTAATGGGCAAAATAGCGTTGCAACATCGCTTCGCCAAAAGCTTCCTTTGAGCGAAAATAGTGATAGAACGACCCTTTGGGCACGCCAGCGGTAGCGAGCAACTCACTGAGGCCCATGCCGGTAAAACCAAGGCGCAGGCTGAGCGTTTCGCCGGTAGCGAGCAGATGTTCTCGGGTATCCCCGTTGCAATTCGTCTGTTTTGTCATAATGAAAATGAGAATAATAGACTGACTGGTCTAGGTCAAGTCGCCGATAGAAAAACCAGCAAAAAAATTCCGGTTCAGACGGTAAGTATTTCAGCCAACTTACACTCTGTAGCGGAGCTGTATACGCTATCATAACCCTAGGGGCGCACATGCTGCACCCGTCTAGTTGCGGCAACGTTGCAGAATATCCAGGTCGGGCTGATATTGCCGTGTCTGCACGTTTAGCATGCCTAACAAGGTGTGGAACAGATTATCCTGTGAAATCTTACCGGTATCTGCCAGGGATTGCAGGCATTGGCGGTTGATGCCGAAATTGTGTTGATAATCGGCAGACATCCACATCAGGAAAGGCACGTGGGTCTGCTGTGACGGTGCGAACATATAAGGCGTACCGTGCAGGTACATGCCGTTCTCCCCGAGCGATTCACCGTGATCGGAAAGATAGACCATCGCCGTATTGAATTTACCGCTGTAAAGCTGTAGCAGCTTGATGGTGCTATCCAGCATGGCATCGGTGTACAGCAGCGAATTGTCGTAGGTATTCACCAATTGCTCGTGGGTGCAGTCCTGGATCTGGTTGCTGTCACAGGTCGGTGAGAACTGACGTAATTCGGGCGTAGTGCGGCGATAGTAGGCCGGGCCATGGCTTCCCATCTGATGCAGCACGATCACAGCATCTCCTTTCAGGCCGTTGATATAATCGTCCAGTTTATGCAGCAGCACGTTATCCATACAGACATCGCCGTCGCAATACTGTGAAAGCTTCAACTTGGTCATGTCGATATGTGGGATACGATCGCAGGCCCCCTTACAACCGCCATCATTTTCGCGCCACAGCAGGTTCAGTCCGGCATGTGCCATCACGTCCAGCATGCCTTCCTGGTGAGCGGCCAAGGTGGCGTTGTAATCGCTGCGTGGCATGTTGGAGAACATACAGGGCATGGAGATAGCCGTTTCGGTACCGCAGGAACTGGCATTTTTGAAATAAACTACATGGTCCTGCTTCAAGCGGGGATTGGTTTCGCGCGAGTAACCACCTAGCGAAAAATTCTCTGCTCGTGCGGTTTCGCCGACCACCAGTATCACCAGGGTCTTCTTGGCCTGGCTGCTAATCACCGGGCCTAAATGGGCATCTTCACCAATCTTGACCAGCGGCAGATTTTGGTGGAAATAACGGTGTTGAACATAGTTGATGGTGCCAGCCACAAAATTGCTTGGGGTGAGCATTTTCACCACGCTTTTATTGTTACGGATCAGCGAGGCGTAATCTTTGTAGAATAACGCTGCAACCAACAGGATCACTACCACGGAAAGCATCACATTGGCCGCGCGCAGGCCAATCATGTACCACCAAGGGCGGGTTTTATTGATGCGTACAAAGCACACGAAAACGGCAGGCAAAATGCCCAGCAACAGCAGCCATAACCCCATACGAGGGGTAAGCAACGCCGTTGCTTCCTGCGTATTGGTCTCGAAAGCGTTCTGCATCATATTGCCGTCAATCACCACGCCATAGCTGAACATGAAATAGTTGGCCGCCGCGCTGCCGAGCAGTAACAGAATAACCAGAGGTTTACGCAGGAACGGAATGGTTAATACGCTGAAGATAATATTCAGGGCACAGAAAATA
Source organism: Serratia sp. 2723 (assembly GCF_050434425.1). Classification (NCBI taxonomy): domain Bacteria; kingdom Pseudomonadati; phylum Pseudomonadota; class Gammaproteobacteria; order Enterobacterales; family Yersiniaceae; genus Serratia; species Serratia sp. 2723. The sequence continues at coordinate 218,521 of NZ_JBNDIN010000005.1, read as the reverse complement.
ACCACCGGCATAGTCGCCGCAAAAATGACGTTATGTACGTTATCAAAGGTGATATATGACCAGGCCTGGTGGATAAATAGCAGGTTCTGGAAAACCGTGAAGAATAAGGCGCAAGCCAGGATAAAACCCAGGCCGTTGCATTGTAATGATTGACGTAAGCGCATTGCCAAATCTGGATCCTGCCATGATGTAATGCGCCAAAATTTACCAGATGAAACTTAAGATAACCTTAGACCTAACAGCGGCTGCAACGATGCAGCCGCTTGATACTCGCTACCCACAGAAACCTGGCGACCTATTAATAGGCGGCGGTGAACTGCGCCTTGATGAACTGCGGTTTTTCAACCTCATCGATAATGGCAACGGCGAGGTCTTCCACCGAAATATTGGCCGGTGCGTCACCCTTCATCAGCAATTGCGTCGTGCCCAAACGGAACTGACCGGTACGCTTGCCGGGTTCCAGCAAGGCAGCAGGAGAAAGGTAGGTCCAATCCAACTGGGTTTCTTTTTTCAACGCATTACGTAAATCCCGTACCGCCTGGGCCCCTGGACGAATATTTTCCGGGAACTGCGGGGTATCAACCAGCTCAACGCCTGGAGCCACTTCCAGGCTACCGGCACCGCCAACGTACAGCAGGCGCTTAACCGCGGATTGTTTTACCGCCGCCAGGATTTGTTGGGCACCTTTAGCGGTTTTCTCATACAGATCCGCTTCCGCCCAACCTGGGTTATAGGCGCTGATTACGACGTCATGGCCAGCCAACTGTTGTGTCAACCACGGGCCGTCGGCCACGTCACCCAGGGCGACAGTGAGATTGGCATTATCCGGCAGATCTTTTTTCTGACGGGCGATGGCGGTCACTTGCAGGCCACGGGCCAATGCTTCATCCACTACGCGGCGGCCAACAAAACCGGTTGCTCCAATAATGACGATTTTCATGAGGTCTCTCCTGTGAAATATTGTTTAGCAGGTTGCCGTACCACTCAGTAGCGGCGCAGTAGAAATACTATAAGTCTTAACAATGTGGTTGATTAGTGCCATATTCATGCTTTCTTGATTAAGTAAAACTTCATAATCATGGATAAACTGAATCGAATGGCGGTATTCGCCACCGTGGTGGCCGAGGGCTCCTTTGTTGCGGCGGCCCGTCGGCTAGAGATGACGCCCTCTGCGGTCAGCCAGCATATGCGGTCGTTAGAAAAATCGTTGGGCGTGCCGTTATTGCACCGCTCGACTCGCCGCTTGGCACTGACCGATGCGGGGGAAGCCTTTTACCCCGGCTGCGAAGCCATGTTGCAGGAAGCACAGCGCGCGGAGCAGCGGCTGGCGGAACTGCGGGATACGCTGGTGGGCGAACTACGTATTGCCACCACCGTCGGGATCGGTAGCGGCCCCTTGGCGGAGGCCCTGGCTCCCTTGCTGTTGGCACACCCAAAGCTGACGCTGCGCATTCTGGCAGACGACCAGGTGGTGGATATGATCGAGCAGCGGGTGGATATTTCGCTGCGCGTAAATCTGCAACTGGCAGACACTAACCTGATCGCTCACCCGCTGACTGCCTGGCCCATGGTGCTCTGCGCCGCGCCGCGTTATCTCAGCCAGCATGGCGTGCCAGAAACGCCCCAGGAGCTGGTGCAACACCGCTGGATCACCGGCAGCGGCCACGGGCTGCATCTCGATTTGCATCACCATACGGGAGAAACATTCAAACTACGCCTGGCGGCGGGGCAGGTTGTCAGCGGTAGCATGAACGTGATCCGGGCCTTTACCCGCAATGGTCTGGGGATTTCCGGCCAACCACTGTATGAGATTGGTGACGAACTGCGCCGGGGGGAATTGATCGCCCTGTTACCGCAGTGGCGGCCAGCGCCATATCGGCTGCATGCGTTGACTCTGGAACGGGTTCTGCCGGAGAAGACGCGCCAGGCGCTGCACTATTTGCGGGAATATTTTCGCCGTCATGGGGAAAAGCCACTTGCCAATGGCACCGATGACGTCTTCAATTAACATGACAACGCAGGAGGACGTGTGGCGCAGCAACTCGAGTTCTTTGACATCCCCAGCCCGTGCCGTGGCATTTGCCAGGCTGATGAGCGCGGCTATTGTCGCGGTTGCCTGCGCAGCCGCGAGGAGCGCTTTGGCTGGATGCAAATGAACGATGTCCAGAAAAAGGACGTCCTGCGCCTATGCCGCCAGCGTTACCTGCGCTCACTGCGTACCGGCAAGCAGCCGGAAGAAATCCCGCCAGAGCAGCCCTCGCTGTTTTAAGTTTTATTTTTAATTTTCCCGATCTACCGCACGTTGAGGCAGCTTTTGCGTTTCCTACACCTTGGGCGCTTGTGTATGCTGGCGTTAACTACTGTCATGAGGTTTAACAATGCTGAATCGTATTAAGCTGGCGCCACAGGGGCCTGAATTTTCCCGCATGATTTGCGGCTACTGGCGTTTGATGGAGTGGGGTATGTCACCGCAGCAGTTGCTGACGTTTATCAAGCAACATGTAGAGCTGGGGGTGACCACGGCGGATCACGCAGATATTTATGGTGGTTATGCCTGTGAGCAAGCCTTTGGCGAAGCTATCAAGTTACAGCCCTCGGTGCGCCAGGGGATGGAACTGGTGTCGAAGTGCGGCATCGCTACCACCGCCAAACCGGGTAACCCGATCGGGCATTACATCACCGATCGCGAGCATATTGTGCACAGTGCAGAGCAATCTTTATCACACCTGCACACGGACTACCTGGATTTATTATTGATCCATCGTCCCGATCCGTTGATGGAGGCCGATGAGGTAGCAGAAGCCTTTGTGGCGCTGCATAAAAGCGGCAAGGTGCGCCATTTCGGCGTTTCGAACTTTACGCCAGCACAGTTTTCCTTATTGCAGTCGCGCCTGCCGTTCTCGCTGGTGACCAACCAGGTCGAGATATCCCCGATCTATCAGCCAGCGATCCTTGATGGTACCTTGGATCAATGCCAGCAACTGCGTATCAAACCGATGGCCTGGTCTTGCCTGGGCGGCGGGCGGTTGTTCAGCGATGCTGAGTTCCAGCCGTTACGTGATGAACTGCAAACGGTGGCGCAAGAGATGGGTGCCGAAACCATTGAGCAGGTGGTGTATGCCTGGGTGATGCGCTTGCCATCGGCGCCGTTGCCAATTATCGGCTCCGGCAAAATCGAACGCGTACGCTCGGCCCTTAAGGCACAACAGCTGACGCTGAGCCGCCAGCAGTGGTTCCGCATTCGTAAAGCGGCACTGGGTTACGACGTACCTTAAGTCTTTGCTGCACAACCCTCACTCATTTGGAGTGGGGGATATCCGTGGTAACAACGCCAGTCAGGCTTCCATTGTGGTGATGTTTTTTAGCCATCAGCCATTAATGGGCGCAGCCTCACACTTCTTGCTGATCATAAAAACGTGATAATTCATAGGGGTTAACTGAATTGATTAATCAGATACAGGCTCTATACTTCCTAGGAACGATAACTATCGCATGGAGATTGAGTGATGAAACGTTATTGGTGTGCGGCATTGGGTTTGATGGCCTGTGGCGTTGCCCAGGCGGCAACGGTTGATGTCGAAATGAATCTGGTGACCGGCCAGGGAATAGGTCAGGACATTGGTAAAATCACAATTAGCGAAACGCCTTACGGTCTGTTGTTCACCCCACTGCTGAAAGCCTTACCTGCCGGCGTACACGGTTTTCACGTTCATGAGAAAGGCAGCTGCGAGCCGGGTATGAAAGACGACAAGGCGGTAGCCGCACTGGCTGCGGGCGGCCACTTTGATCCGGAGAAAAGCGGCAAGCATCTCGGGCCTTATGATGCCAACGGGCATTTAGGCGATTTGCCAGCAATCTATGTCACGGCGGATGGCATGGCTGACACCCAGGTACTGGCTCCGCGCTTGAAAAAAATCAGCGAAATCGAAGGCAAGGCGCTGATGGTACACGCCGGGGGGGATAACCACTCCGATCACCCCAAACCTCTGGGGGGTGGTGGCGATCGCTTCGCCTGTGGCGTAATCAAGTAAATCAGCCGCCCGCGTCAGCCTGGCGTGGGCGCTGTTACCGCTTCCGGTGGAATGAGCGCCTGCTGTAACTGCTGCAGTGAGCAGTACAGCCGCCAAATCAAGCCTGCCAAATCGCGTGCTGCCTGTTCTGGATGCTGGGCAAGCGCGTTACTCATACGCTGCAACTCCTGCAAGGTGGCGTCTAACGACGCATGTTGCACCCCTTTCTCAGTCATGACTCCCTTCAAACAATGAATACAGACGTCGCGCACTGCGGCCAGCGGATCTGAACGGGTTTGCCAATCACGCAGTTGCCAGACCACGTGGCTGCAGTTCAGCAGCACGACTCCCCAACGCAATAGCCAGGTGCGAGCCTCTTGATCCAGGCTTTGATTCAGTTGACTGATGCGGTGATAGATACGCGACTCAAACTGGCTTTCGCTTTGCTGCGGTTTCTTACTCAACTGATCGATAAAATCACGGCGTAACGCGCGGATAATCCGTCGGCTTTTACGTTTGTCCGAACTGGGGCGCAGGATTTGGAAAGCCAATCCGGCCAACAGCACGCCGGCAATCTTGGCGAGGCTGTCATTGATATACCCCTGATAATCGTAGCTCGGCGGGTTGGTCACGGCGAGAAACGATCCCATAAACACGATCAACTGACCCCACAGTGGGGCATAGGGCGGATTTTGCAGTTTCATCATCTGCATCGTGACCAAGGTCGGGAACAGGAAGGCGCAGAATACCCAGAAGTCGTCGATCTGGATCATCAGGCCAAACTTCATCACGAAGCAGAAGGCAAACAGCAGGGAGATGGCCTTCAGTAAGGTGGTGATGGATTTGATCGGCGAAGGCGTAGAGGAATAGAGCACGCAACTGATAGCGATCAGCGTCAGCGCGGAACTGCCGGAGTCCCACTGGGTAGTGATCCAATAAGCGCAGCCGATCAGGATGCACAAGAAGGTACGTAGCCCGTTGTAGGCGGCCTCAACGCTGTCGGTATGGCGCGCTAGTGAGGTTACCCGTGGTGGTTCGATATCACTGACCTGGGTAGCGTTTTCCAGCCGTTGTAGCCAACGGGTACAGCGCAGATAGAGCCAGCAAAAGTGGCGCAGGCGCAGGAAAAAGGCCCGATGGCGATAATCGGCCGGATCCTGAGGGGCGATGGCGACCAGAATATGAGCCAGCCGGTATTTATCTGTGGTCGGATCGCGTAATTCATTCAACAACTGCTCCAACACCGTCGCCAGATTTTCCGGGCGCTCTGGCCAGTTTAACAACATGCGGCGCAGGCTGGAGATGACGCTGGTGATGCGCAATTGCTGGTGCAGCATGTAGTTGAGGATATTGTTTTGCCGACGCAGTCGGTAATGGCTCCAGAAGGCCTGAATGCGCAGCAGGTTCATGGTCAGGATCTGGCCGATAACGCCCTCGTGGGAGGTGCGCATCCGCGGGCTGATTTCCGGTTGCCACAGCATGGCAGCATGTTCCAGCAGGCGTAAGTGCATACGGCGTAGCGATACCAGCAGAGTTTCGCCATCCGAGGTGCTTGGCAAAATCATCATCATCAATCCGCCGCACAGGATGCCGGTGATCACCTCACAGACGCGCGCCTGAGTGATATCAAAAATTTGCTGGGTGTCGGTAATGTTAACCGTACCAAACACGATAATCGCGGCGGTATAGCCCGCCAGGGCAAAGGCGTAGGAGACATTGTTCTGGTAGTGGTTGGAAATGTAGGTGCACAACCCCAACCAACTGGCAATTGACAGGGTGAATAACCAGGGATCGTTCAGGCAACCGGCAATCAGCAGCGAAGCCATGGCACCAAGCAGGCTGCCAAAAATGCGACCAATGCTCTTGCTGATCACGCCGCCGACCGTCGGAAAGCTGACGACGGCGGCAGAGGTCAGTGCCCAGTAGGGTTCATCCAGCTGTAAAACGAAGGCGACCCACAATGCCAGGCACATTGCCAGGGTATTGCGTAACGCATAGCGCCACTGCCCTGCGGTGGCTTTACCCCAGGGCGAGCGCTTCCATTCAAGAAAGGGCAGGTTCACACATTAGTCCTGCTGATGAATTGAAATGGTGCAGGTGGTACCTGCTACCAGGGGCAGATCGGCCGGAACATTGATCAGCCTGATACGTACCGGCACCCGTTGTGCCAGGCGCACCCAAGGCACGTTGGGTTTCACATCCATCAGCAAATCACTGCTGCTGTCGGCGCTTTGGTCGTAGATGGCCCGGCCAATGCTTTCGACCACCCCTTGCAGCCGAATATTACCGTTATACAACACGATATCCGCCTTGCGGCCCTCTCTGATATGCCTGAGCTTGGTCTCTTCGAAATAACCGAGCACATAGAACGAATGGGTGTCGACCAGCGCCACCAACGGCGTTCCTGCTGTGGCATAGTTGCCGACGCGAGCCTGTAAGTTGGTGATGTAACCGTCGGTAGGGGCATAGATCCGCGTTTTGCTGAGGTTCCATTTGGCCTGTTCCAGATTGGCCTGCGCCGCCTTATACGAGGCTTTCATGGAGGCGGCGGCCAGGTTTGACTCATCCAGATCTTCAGAGGAGATGACGTTACGGGGCAGGCTGCGGCGACGGGCTGCTTCATGATTGGCCTTGACCATATCTGCCTGCGCTTTGGCCTGCGCTGCCTCGGCATTGTCTAACGCAATTTGGTAAGGTACTGGGTCAATGCTGAAAATCAGGCTTCCCGCAGTGACGAACTGGTTATCACGAACCCGTATCTTCTCCAATCTGCCAGAGACTTCCGGGGTAATGTTGACGAGCTCTGCCCGCACCTTACCGTCGCGTGTCCAGGGGGATTGCATGTAGTAATTCCATAACCACCAGCCGGCACAAAGCGCGATGGCGCAAACAATAACCGTCGAGAAATACTTTAATGTCTTATGCTTCATGAGCTACCAACTCGCTAGGAGCCATAGGGAACCGCTGACGGTAATGACGAAAATGGACAGATCCATCAGCATAGGGTGCCAGATATCACCGGAGTACATCCAGTCGCGTAGCAAATGATGCACCAGCAACCAGAAGACTAATCCGAGTAAGAAAGCTTTAAATAGAGGAGGGAAATAAAGCGATGCACCCAGCACCAGATCGGGCAGTGGTGACGCAGTATAGAGCCAAGTCGTATTCACGTTAGCAATCCCGATGAGTGAATATGAAGGATGTTTGCATAGAGGATAACCAATTACTGATAAAAATGTGTCTATTTTTACGATTTGGATTATATACATTTGTGTTTTTAATGTTAATTAACCAAAATGGGCTACACTTTTGGGATTAATGTTAGCATGCTAACTATAAGGAGGGGGAAGTGGAATCAACGTTAGGTTCAGATTTAGCACGATTAGTTCGTGTTTGGCGTGCGCTGATCGATCATCGGCTGAAGCCGTTGGAGCTCACACAAACGCATTGGGTGACGTTGCACAATATAAATCGGTTACCGCCTGAGCAGTCGCAAATCCAATTGGCAAAAGCGATCGGTATTGAGCAGCCTTCATTGGTCCGTACCTTGGATCAACTGGAAGAAAAAGGGTTGATCACCCGTCACACCTGCGCCAACGATCGACGTGCCAAGCGCATCAAATTGACCGAGGCGGCGGAGCCGATTATTCGTGAAGTGGATAGTGTGATCACCTCGACCAGAGGTGAAATTCTTGGCGGTATCTCGGCAGAAGAAGTAAGACTTTTAGTCGGTCTGATTAGTAAGCTGGAACAGAACATCATCGAACTGCAAGAAAAACAATAAATCCAGCGCCTTTTTTATTCAGCTAAGTCACAGCAACAGACAGAAACCGGAGGCCCAGGGGCCTCCGGTTTTGCATTCAGGCAACGAAGTTACAGTGGAGAAACGGTAACGGTACTGCCATTTTGCGCCATACGAACGCGCTGCCCTGGGCTGAATTTAGTTGCCCCGGCTTTCTGTACCACCACGATATTTTCTTTATTATCGGTTTTGATTTCCAGCTCCCAGGCGCTGCTACGGCTAGCTGCGCTACCGACGCTGTCGCCTACCACACCACCGGCTACGGCGCCCGCTGCGGTTGCCAGGCTACGGCCGGTGCCACCACCGATGGTGTTCCCCAGGAACCCACCCAGGACTGCGCCGCCGATAGTGCCAAGCATGTTTGAGCCTTCACCGCCCTGAATTTGTACCGGGCGTACGGACACCAAGGTTCCAAAGGTCACGGTTTGTACCTGTTTAGCCTGAGAGGCGGAATAGACATCCCCGGACGCGGTTTGGTTTGCACAGCCCGCCAGTGTGACTGAGGCGAGAGCGACAACGAGAAGACGCTTGATCATATAAAGCTCCTGCAGTTGGTAATTCAGATCTGGGAGATAGGCCCAAACCAAGTTCTATAAATATTACAGCAAAAATGGCTGAATCGGTTTGATATCATCCATGAACTGCTTCTGTATACAGCTTAGCCTTTCTCTGTTCAACCAATAATAAACGGTGGTTTAGCTTTATGACAGAACTGAAAACAAATAACCGACGCTTTTATTTTCCCCCTCCGAATTGTTGGTTATGTAACCAGTTTTCGACATAAAATAAACAACTTCGCTCACAGGCTGTAAAAAAGACATCATAATTCATGGCGTTAATTGCACAATTCTGGTCTATTTAGAGGGTGAAAACGGTTGCAACCTGGAAAGGGTAAAGGATAGTGCTGATGAAGTCAGGCCGCTATATTGGTGTTATGTCTGGCACCAGTCTGGATGGGATCGACGTGGTGCTTGCCGCGATCGATGAACGTATGGTGGCGCAACAGGCAAGCTATAGCCACCCAATGCCGATCCAACTGAAAAAAGATATTCTGGGGATGTGCCAAGGGCAGCAGACCACGCTTTCTGCTGTAGGACGGTTGGATGCCCAGTTGGGCACGCTGTTCGGTGAAGCGGTGCTGGGGCTGTTAAAGCAGACCGGTATTCCGGCTCATGAAATCACCGCCATTGGCTGTCATGGTCAAACGGTGTGGCATGAGCCGGAGGGCGAAACGCGCTTTTCGATGCAGCTTGGGGACAATAACCGGGTGGCTGCCTTGACCAATATCACCACCGTGGGGGATTTTCGCCGCCGTGATATGGCCTATGGTGGCCAAGGGGCGCCTTTGGTTCCCGCGTTTCATCAGGCTTTGTTGGCTCACCCGACCGAGCGCCGTATGGTGCTGAACATCGGCGGCATCGCCAACCTGTCACTGTTACTACCTGGTGCACCGGTGCGCGGTTTTGATACCGGCCCGGGGAATATGCTGCTGGATGCGTGGGTATGGCGACACCGCACGCAACCTTTTGATAAAGACGGCCTTTGGGCGATGGAAGGGCGCGTCTGCTTACCGCTATTGCAGCAGATGTTGGCCGATCCTTATTTCGCCTTACCGGCCCCGAAAAGCACCGGTCGAGAATATTTCAATATCAGCTGGCTGGAAAAGCAGCTGGCGACGTTGCCGGGGTTAACCCCGGTGGATGTGATGAGTACGCTGGTGGAGTTGACCGCCACCACCATTAGCGAGCAGGTTATGCTGGCTGGGGGCTGTGAGCGGCTGCTGGTTTGTGGTGGCGGTGCTCGTAATCCACTGCTGATGGCGCGAATGTCCGCTTTACTGCCGGGTACCGAGGTGGCAACCACCGATCGCTTTGGCGTCAGTGGGGATGATATGGAGGCGTTGGCCTTTGCCTGGCTGGCATTTCGCACCCTGTCCGGTCAGCCGGGTAATCTGCCTTCGGTTACCGGTGCCAGTTGTGAAACTCTGCTGGGTGGGATTTATCCGGTTTTGCCGTTGGGCCACCGCTAGCTCTGTTAGGATAAAGAAAGGGTTAATATCTTAAGGAGCACCTGATGAAAAAAATTGCGATGGTAGCCGGAGTTCTGGTGTTGGCGGGGTGTAGCTACGTGATCCCGCAAAAGAGCGAAACGCTGCATTATCAATGCGGAACGACGCCACTCACTGTAGAGCTCAATGGTGAAGAGAGCACGGTCAGCTTGCTGATGGACGGCGAACAGTTGAAGCTGAAACAGGTGCTGGCGGCGTCCGGTGCCAAATACAGCGACGGTAAATACACCTTCTGGTCGAAAGGGCAAAATGCCTTTGTCGAGCGCAATGATAAAGTCATCATGAGCGATTGCGTGCAGACTCAATAAACCGACCTTGTCACTGTAGCAGCAGAATGATTGAGATCCTGCTGCTACAGGCGCAGAATATGACAACGAATTTACCGCTTGGTTGCTAATCCAGATGACTGATAATAATGAGTTTGATGTGGCGGATCTGCGCCGTGAATATACCCGTGGCGGGCTGCGCCGTAACGATCTGACCGCCAACCCCCTGGAGTTGTTCGAGCGCTGGCTCAAACAGGCTTGTGAGGCGCGTCTGGCCGATCCTACCGCCATGTGCGTTGCTACTGTGGATGAGCAGGGGCAGCCTTTCCAACGCATCGTGCTGCTAAAGCACTTCGATGACCAGGGCCTGGTGTTTTATACCAATCTGGGCAGCCGCAAGGCGCAACAGCTGGCGCAAAACCCGCATATCAGCCTGCTGTTCCCGTGGCATATGCTGGATCGCCAGGTGATCTTCCTCGGCAAGGCCGAGCGGCTATCGACGCTGGAAGTGATGAAGTATTTCAACAGCCGCCCCAAAGACAGCCAGATCGGTGCTTGGGTGTCGCAACAGTCAACGCGCATTTCTGCCCGTGGTATCCTCGAAAGCAAGTTTCTTGAACTGAAGCAAAAGTTCCAGCAAGGCGAGGTGCCCTTGCCCAGTTTCTGGGGCGGTTTCCGCGTCAGATTTGATTCCGTTGAGTTCTGGCAAGGGGGCGCGCACCGCTTGCACGACCGTTTCCTGTATCAACGCGAGGAAAATGACTGGAAAATTGACCGACTGGCACCCTGATAGACGGAAAATCCCCCTTAAGCGCTGGCACTGATGCCGCTGGCGCTTTATTCTATGCGCTACCCCGAATTTTGTGATTTTCGCCAATGGGCGAAGGCCGTGTACCGGCAAAGGTGCATTCGTTTATACATGGAGAAATTGATGGCTAGCATCAACCTGATTCAACAACTGCAAGAGCGGGGCCTGGTGGCTCAAGTGACGGACGAGGAAGCGTTAGCAGAGCGACTGGCGCAAGGGCCAATTGCACTGTATTGCGGCTTCGATCCGACCGCTGACAGCTTGCATTTGGGCCATCTGGTGCCTCTGCTGTGCCTGAAGCGTTTCCAACTGGCCGGCCATACGCCGGTAGCGTTGGTAGGTGGCGCGACCGGTATGATCGGCGACCCAAGCTTTAAAGCCGCCGAACGCAAACTCAACACCACGGAAACGGTCAACGAATGGGTCGAGAAAATCCGCAAGCAGGTTTCTCCGTTCCTCGATTTCGACTGTGGCAGCAACAGTGCCATTGCGGCCAACAACTACGACTGGTTTGGTGGCATGAACGTGCTGACCTTCCTGCGTGACATCGGTAAACATTTCTCGGTTAACCAGATGATCAACAAGGAAGCGGTCAAGCAGCGCCTGAACCGTGATGATTCCGGCATCTCCTTCACCGAGTTTTCCTACAACCTGTTGCAAGGGTTTGACTTCGCCGAGTTGTACAACCGCCATCAGGTGGAGTTGCAGATCGGGGGTTCTGACCAGTGGGGCAATATCACCTCGGGTATCGATTTGACGCGCCGCATGCACCAGAAACAGGTGTTCGGCCTGACGGTGCCGTTGATCACCAAGGCAGACGGTACCAAGTTTGGCAAGACCGAAGGCGGCGCGGTATGGCTGGCTCCGGAAAAAACCAGCCCGTACAAATTCTACCAGTTCTGGATCAACACCGCGGATGCGGACGTTTATCGTTTCCTGAAGTTCTTCACTTTCCTGAGCATTGAAGAGATTAATGCGCTGGAAGAAGAAGACAAGAACAGCGGCAAAGCACCGCGCGCCCAGTATGTGCTGGCAGAAGAAGTCACCGGTATGGTGCATGGCGCTGAGGGATTGGCCGCGGCGAAACGTATCACCCAGAGCCTGTTCTCCGGTTCACTGCACGAAATGACCGAGGCGGACTTTGCGCAGTTGGCTCAGGATGGCATGCCAACCATCAAGCTGGAAAATGATGCGGATCTGCAACAGGCGCTGGTTAATGCCGAGCTGGTTCCTTCTCGCGGTCAGGCTCGCACCATGATCGGTTCCAACGCAGTGACCATCAACGGTGAGAAGCAATCCAACCCTGAATATCTGTTCAGCGACAGCGATCGCCTGTTTGGCCGTTATACGCTACTGCGTCGCGGCAAAAAGCATTACTGCCTGGTTGACTGGAAATAATCTGTTTTTAATGCTGACAAGGGGCCCAATGTGGCCCCTTTCTTTTATTCAGGCTTTATAGCCCTTCGGCACTCAACGTAGCTGCCACCGCTGGGCGAGCCGCTACGCGATCGAAATAAGCCGTCAGGTGCGCGTGCTTCGTGAGATCAAACTGTAGTGCCTTCGCCCAACGCAATACGGTGAACAAATATGCATCCGCCACGCTGAAACGCTGACCCAACAGGTACTGCTGCTTTTCCAGCACCGAATCCAGATAGCTGAACTGGCTGGCCAGCTTATCGCGGGCGATCGTTTTGTATTCGTCCGGCGTCTTCGGGTTAAACAGCGGGCTGAAGCCCTTGTGCAACTCGGTGGCCACGTAGTTCAGCCATTCGATCGCATGATAACGAGAAAGCGTGCCAGCGGCCGGGATCAGGTTACGATCCGGTACGCGATCTGCCAGGTATTGCACAATCGCCACGCCTTCGGTCAGCAGGCTGCCATCGTCAAGTACCAACGCCGGGACTTGTCCCTTCGGGTTGATCGCCAGATAGTCGGCACCACTTTCGGTTTTCTTGTGTGCTAAATCGACTTTCTCTGCGGTGAAATCCAACCCGGCCTCACGTAACACGATGTGAGGGGACAGGGAACAGGCGCCAGCTTTATAGAACAATTTCATCGAAAACTCCTTGATGGTGATGAAGGACAGGCAGGTTCAACCTCTCATCCTAGTCCTAGGCCGGAAAAATTACAGCGGTTTTACGCACAATATTTTATTACTCCGCCAGGGGGAGTGGTTGCAACTGCGCCAGTAAATCGGCGATTTGCTGCTGCAACGCCTGTGGCGCCGTTTGCATTGGGGAACGAAGCTCGTTTCTTATCAACCCCTGCTGATAAAGCGCCGCTTTAACCGGGCCTGGGTTCGGATAGCTGAACATTTGTTGGATCATCGGCAGCAGGGTATAGAAATTGCTGCGTGCGGCGGCCAGATTGCCTTGCGCGACTTGTTCCACCAGAGCCACAAAGCGTTCCGGGTGCAGGTGTGCCGCTGCGGAAATCGCGCCACTGCCACCCAGGCACAGAGTGGTCAGGATCAGAGGGTCTTCGCCGGTCAGCACGTCGATCTCGCCGTCGTGGATCAGCGCCATGGTGGCCTCGGGGCTGCCGCCACAATCCTTGATCGCTTTGATTTGCGGGTGGCGGGCGAGTTGCCGCAGCGTTTCCAGCTCAAAGGTTGCTCCGGTGCGATAAGGCACATTATACAAAATTACCGGCACGGGAGAGGCATCGGCAAGGCGGGTAAAATACTCCACCAGGCCCGCCTGCGAAGGGCGAATATAGTATGGGGCAGGGATCAGCACACCGGCGATATCGCGCTGGTTGATGGCCTGCTGCATCTGCAAGGTGCTAGCCATGTTATTACCTGAAAGCCCCATGACCACCTGGCGGGCCGGCACTACCTCGAGAACGGCATCCAGCACCGCCAACTGTTCTTCTTTGCTCAGGGCCGCGGCTTCGCCGGTAGAACCGCAGACCACCACGCCAGCGACGCCTTTGGCGATCAAGTGCTGCGCCAGCCTTTTCACGGCCGGGAAATCAACGTCGTCATGATTGAATGGGGTAACCAGAGCTACCCAAATACCGGAAAATGAAGCCATGTAAAACTCCTGCTGCGTGACCGACTAGGAGTCAGATGAGAAAACCAGAGAGGAGTATCGCATTGCACACCATCCAGTCAGCTCATCTGACGGGACAGCGCGCCCCGGTCAAATGAGCGGCTGTTTCTTCGAAGTAAGCGCCAAAGCTTCACCCACGGTCAACGCGGTTTGCTGCGGTGTGGCCTGTTGGATGAAAGGGGACATGGCGATCTCATAACCTGTGAATGTCACCCGATAGTGGACAGGTCACGGTCCGCTGTCAATGGATAACCAGATGATAATAGGGATATTAATAATAGTTGGGTGCAGATGAGTTTGGCTTATCAAACAGAGACCCCGCTAAAGCGGGGTCTGTGATCAACGATGTGGGCGCGTGCTGATGGAGGCAGTCCAACTGAAGGTGGCACCTGTCGGCTGTGCCCGGTTGGCTTTGCGTGCTGCGCGGGTCGCTTTGGCAATCTTTTCACGTGCGGCCATAATGCGATCGATGGCTTCGTCTTTGATTTTATTATGTTCTGAGTTGGTCAACTGGCGCTCGAGGTTTTTGCTTGCTCTGTCCAGATCGGTCTTTACTTCACGTTGTTCGCTTTCTGTCATCTCTTTCAGCGTTAGTCTCTTCATTTTGGCAACCTGTGTTGTGAAGTTGACTTTCAGTGTACAGCATTTCTGGGGAGACAGTTGGAGAATGCACAAATCGATCCTTATCAATAGGCCGGAAGTGAGGAGGGATTACTCATTGCGAGAGTTGCCGTATTTGTTGTCGTACTCGCGCCGATAGCCGCGCGCTTTATTGCGATCGCGGATCCATAGATAGCCGCAAACCAGGGCCACCAGGGTTGAAAATGAAACATTACGCATATCCCGGTCATAATAAAACACCAACAATGCATCCAGCGCCGCCACCAGGGCAATCCACTTATACATGTGCGACTGCCGCCGCGTTGCGGCATTAAGGCGTTTCAACTGTCTGGCTTCATGCAAAACCGGCTTTTGCTGCATAGTCACTCATCATCAATCAGTCCAGTTGCTAAATTAGCAGATTATTCCCGACAGCGTCATAGCGGAAAAGGGCTGTTATGTCACTTTCTACATCGGTTTAAAAATCATGCGTTGACGGATTGAAATCGGCCAAAAACATGATAGGTTATTTATTCATTATTTCCGGTTTTATATTCAGCGAGTGGCGATGATTGTCAGAACCTGGCACGGCTGTGTGCCGTTACAACATCGGCAAGGATTTGCCGATCATTTGCATGTCACAGGCGTCAAGCATGCTAAAGAGATTGCGGGCAACCGTGGGGCTTTTGTCAGGCAAGAGGTGCAGGGAGACTATGCGCATTTCTTTCTGGCAACCTATTGGACCTCGCTGGAGGCCATCAAGTGTTTCGCCGGTGAAGCCTATCAGGTAGCGGTAACTTATCCGGATGATGAAGCCTTCGCGCTGATCTCCGATCCTTACGTGTTTCACCATCAGGTAGATGAAATCGTCGAGCTTTAACCTTGGATTCAACGTTATTTATGCAGGGGACTACGATGAACAGCAAAACAGTACGCCCAGAAGAGATCGTGCAACAGCAGCTTGATGCCTACAATGCCCGTGATATCGACGCCTTTATGGCCTGCTGGGCGGACGATGCGCTGTATTACCAGCATCCGCATACGCTGCTTGCCCGAGGCAAAGGTGAAATTCGTGAGCGTCATATTGCCCGCTTCCAAGAGCCAAGCCTATACGGCGAGCGTATCAAACGTATGGTGGTGGAGAATCTGGTGATCGACCAGGAAGTGGTCACGCGTAATTTTCCACAGGGGCGCGGGAAGATGGACGTCATTGCCATCTATGAGATTGAGCAGGGTAAGATCGCCAAGGCCTGGTTTAAGATTGGGCCTTGTGAACTGGATGAGGGCGCGTTATAGCGCCCCTATGATTTACAGTGCCAAAATGGCTTCGATCTCGACGTTGAGATCTGGCGAAAACAGGGCGCTGACGGCAACCAGAGAACTGGCAGGGAGCGCACCATCCAGATAGTCGAACAGGACGTCACGGATGGCGGCCAGGTCGGCCATCTCGGTCAGAAAAACGGTGATCTTGATCAGTGATTTAAGATTGCTACCTTCGTTGGCGGCCACGGCCGCCAGCTGTTCCAGTATGGCGCGAGCCTGATCTTCTACCGATTGGCCCTGGGCTTCGGTGGCAAAGGCGGTCAGGCCAGAGACATACAGCGTATCGCCGTGGCGTACTGCGTGTACATAGGGCCCACCCGGCTTAGGTAATTTTGCATAGTTGGTGCGTTTTAATGACATGATGACCCCACGAGATGACCAAGAGCACGCACTCATCAGCGCGTGCAGCCGAAAGTTTTGCAGGATGCTGCCGGGTAATACTATCATCCCAGACAGTCGTTCACGCAATAAGGGTGCATAAGGGTGATCAACCAGGCATTTATTCCTTATCTGCAACGCTGGCAACTTGAGCCAGACGGGGCCGCGTTTGAAACCCACAGTAGCCTGTTGATGCCGGTACGCTATCAAATGATGCCCGCAATGCTGAAAATTGCCCGCGAACAGGAAGAAAAATTTGGCGGCCTGCTGATGTGCTGGTGGCGTGGGGAAGGTGCTGCGCGGGTTCTGGCTTGGCATGATGACGGCATTTTGCTGGAAAGGGCGATGGGGCCTTTGTCATTGGCGCAGCTGGTACGCAATGGTGAAGACCAACGGGCAACCGCTATTCTGTGCCAGGTCATTGCCCGATTGCATGCGCCACGAGATGAACCTTATCCCGATCTGATCCCCTTGCATCAGTGGTTTAATGCTTTATGGCCCGCAGCGCAAGCTCACGGAGGCATGCTGCGTCTGAGTGCCACCGCTGCGGCAGAACTGCTGACCAGCCCACGGGATCAAGGGGTGTTACATGGGGATATCCACCATGACAACGTGCTGGATTTTGCCGAACGCGGTTGGCTAGTGATCGATCCCAAGCGCTTGTACGGCGAGCGCGGATTTGATTACGCCAATATCTTCTGCAACCCCAATTACGGTGTCGCCACCGATCCCGATATCTTCCATCGTCGCGTTGAACAGGTTTGCTCGCTGGCTGGATTGGAACGTTGCCGTCTGTTGCAGTGGATCCTGGCATGGGCGGGGCTTTCCGCGGCCTGGTTTTTGGAGGATGGCGAGCAAGCGGATATCGATTTCCGCGTAGCAGAGCTGGCAGCGTGTGCCTTGGGTATCACGTTGCCGCAGGGTGATAGCGGATTTATCCTGCCAATCGTTGAGAACCAATAGCGGAATTCAAGGCATTTTGCGCCGTGGTAATGAGAAAATAGCGTAAGCCAGCACGCCGCCAATCAGCCCCCAGAACGCAGCCCCCACGTTTAACAACGTCAGTCCGGAAGCGGTGATCAGAAAGGTGATCACTGCGGCGTCCCGCTGTTTATCATCCTGGATCGCGCGCTGCAGACTACCGGCTATGGTGCCTAATAATGCCAACCCGGCGATGGTGTGGATCAAGGTTACCGGCAGCGCGCTGAACAGCATGCCGATGGTACCGCCGAACACTCCAGCTAACAGATAAAAGCCACCGGCGACCACGGCGGCCATGTAGCGGCGTTTGGGATCGGGATGAACGTCCGGCCCCATACAGATGGCAGCGGTGATGGCCGCAATACACATTGTGAAGCCGCCAAAGGGTGCCAACACCAGAGCCGTCAGGGCGGTCCAACTGATTAATGGTGAAGTGGGGACGTCATACCCGCCAGCCTTGAGAGTCGCGATGCCAGGCGCGTTTTGCGAGGCCATCGTCACGACAAAGAAAGGGATACCTATGCCCAGCAACGTCGACAGCGTGAAGTGCGGAGCGATAAACTCCGGCTTGGCGAAGGACAGCGTTTGTTGGGTGAAGTGAATGTTACCCTGTAACGCTGCGATGATTAGCCCCGCAAGCAACGTCAGAACGATCCCATAACGCGGCAGATAGCGGCGGGTGAACAGATACACCAGGCACATACTGGCGCTGAGTGTAAAATTGATCTGCAAGGAGGCAAAGGCGTCCAACCCGAAGCGCAGCATTATCCCGGCCAGCATCGCTGCCGATATGGCCTGTGGGATATGGTTCATCAACCTGGCAAACAGGCCGGTGATACCGCACAGCAGGATCAGCCCGCTGGCAAAAATAAATACCCCGATGGCCTCATTGAGCGGGGTTCCAGGCAGACTGGTGACCAGCAACGCGGCGCCGGGCGTCGACCAGGCGGTGAGGATTGGCGTACGGTAATAGAGCGATAGCCCCAGTGAGGTGATACCCATGCCTAAGCCCAGCATGCTCAGCCAGCCGCCAATTTGTGTCGGGCTGGCCCCTGCGGCGGCGGCGGCCTGAAAGATAATCGCTGCAGAACTGGTGTAGCCCACCAACACCGCTACAAAACCTGCGACAACGGCAGAAAAGGAGATATCACGTAATGAGAGTGCAGGGCGCATAATCGCTCCCGAGTAGTGTGCGTTATAACGGTCGAATTGACGGAGCATAGCATCGTGCGCTATAGCGCACAAGGGGCTATAATCACCGCAGGTTTTTCAGGAGAATAGCTATGCAGGATCTTGCCAGTCATTTGGCGCAAACGCTGAAGTCATTACGCACGCAACGCGGTTGGAGCCTTAATCAGGCTGCCGAAAATACGGGCGTCAGCAAGGCGATGCTGGGGCAGATCGAACGGGGCGAATCCAGCCCAACGGTGGCGACCTTATGGAAAATTGCTACCGGGTTTAACGTGGCGTTCTCTGTCTTTCTGGAAACGGCGCCGCTGCAACCGGCGGCTATGTTGCATCGTTATGGCGAGTTGCCAATCTTCAATCAAGACAATGTGGACATGCGTGTGGTGCCGCTGTTCCCATTCGACCGCCAACTGGGTTTTGATATGTTTGTCATCGATTTAGCCCCTGGTGCGCTCAGTGAATCCTCGGCTCATGAGCCGGGGGTGATTGAACATGTCATTGTTATCAGTGGCCAACTGGAATTGGCGATTAACGGCGAGTGGCATACCCTTGCCAGCGGCGAAGCCATGCGTTTCCAGGCGGATTGCCCACATGCGTATCATAATGCCAGCGCAGAGCCGGTACGTATTCACGACTTGATCCATTACCCACAG
Organism: Serratia sp. 2723; assembly: GCF_050434425.1. Taxonomy (NCBI): domain Bacteria; kingdom Pseudomonadati; phylum Pseudomonadota; class Gammaproteobacteria; order Enterobacterales; family Yersiniaceae; genus Serratia; species Serratia sp. 2723. The sequence continues at coordinate 199,391 of NZ_JBNDIN010000005.1, read as the reverse complement.
GTTAAACCGGATTTAATCGCAGCCGTGAATCTTGATATGTAAAGGGTGCTCACGGATCGCCTCCCAGCAAGTTACGGATGGGGCGAACCCCATCCGTGGGATCGCCTTACCGCTGTTTCAGGCAAGACAGAATGGCGGCAATTTCTGTTGTTCCTTGCATGACGCGTAATTCACACAGTGAATCATGTGTTATCCAGGTGACTGCGATCAGCGTCACACAGATAATGGTCAGGCATAAAACCAGCAGTTTTTGCGGCATTCTTAACCTCCTTGTCCCTTGATTTCGGGAATTTTAGAGGATAATCTCACCTTGTTTGGGAGTGAGATCGGCCTCGGATTGATGTAAATCGGTCCGGGGCTTTTCTCTTTCCATCCTTTACTCAATGCTCCAGACGGAAAGATCCAGAGCACCCATCTGCAGTCTACTCAATACCCACGTTGTTGAATGCACTCGATTGTTTAGATAGGGAGGCGTTTCGCAATTTTTCTGTGCATCATAAAAAAACGCCGAAGCTAGGCTCCGGCGTTTTTGAGGTCAGGTTACAGCAGAGATTAGAGAGCAGCAGCTTTCGCTTTTGCTGCCGTATCTTCTGCGGTATCCAGCGTCATGCGGTACAGCTTCGGTGCGGTCAGCATCATCAGCACGGCGATCACCGCCGTGGCGATACCAATCTGCATAAACACGTGACTATAGATAGCCAAAGAAGCATGCGCATCGTTGATGTCGCTTGGGACGGCGGTCAGACCCGCAACCTTACCGGCGATCAGCGCGGCGGCGGCGGTGGTCAGGAACCATGAGCCCATGATAAAGCCCATCAGGCGCTGTGGTACCAACTGGGCGACCATGGCCAGGCCCAGACCCGAGATCATCAACTCACCGATACTCTGCAGCGCATAACTCAAGATTAGCCAGTTAACGGACACTATGCCCTGGTCATTGGCGAAGGTTGCGCCCCACGGCAGCACCAGGAACGCCCCGGAACACAGGATCATGCCGAAGGCAAACTTGTGCGGCATGGGCAGACGATCGCCCATCTTGTTATACAGCGCGGCGAGAATAGGGCTGGCCATCATGATCCAGAACGGGTTCAGTGCCTGATACTGCTCCGGCTCAAAAGCGAGCCCCAGAATATTGTGCTCAACGTTGTGGATAGCAAAGAAGTTCAGTGAGGTTGGCATCTGGCTGTACAACACGAAGAATACCACCGCTTCGAGCATCAGCAGGAAGGCCACGATCATTTTACGACGAGCGGCGCCGTGTAAGGCGAAGGTTTCCTTGGCGAACACGATGACGATACCCACAGAGATGATAGCCAGTGCCCAGCGTGCGATTATCTGGTTGTGCAGCAACCAGCTGGAAACCGCGATCAGTGCTACCACGCCAACGATCACCATCAGCAGTTTTTTGACCTGTAGGGGCTTAAAGTCAGGTTTTGAACCGTATTGCTTCACCCAGCGGTGGCACATCATAAAGTTGACCAGGGTGATCAACATACCCACCACGCTCAGTGAGAAGGCGACGCTCCAGCCATATTTGGCAGCCAACCACGGCGTTGCCAGCATGGAGAAGAATGAGCCGATGTTGACGGACATATAGTACATGGTAAATGCACCGTCCAAACGCGGATCGTCTTTCTCATAGCAGGTAGACAGCAGGGAAGAAGGGTTGGCTTTAAACAGACCGCTACCGACGGCGATGGTGGCCATGCCCAGATAAACCCAGAAGATATCATGACCAGAATAGGCCACCATGGCGTAACCGGCGGCCAGTACGATGGCCCCCAACACGATCACCCGCTTGGAGCCAAGAACTTTATCCCCCAACCAGCCACCAATGGCCACGAAACCGTACACCAGCGCGCTGAATGAGGAGAACAGCGTAATCGAGTCGGCTTCACTCAGGCCCAGCATCTTGACCAGGTAGACCGCCATGATGCCTTGCAGACCGTAGTAGCCGAAACGTTCCCAGAGTTCAATCGAGAAGATCAGGTAGAAGGCCTTAGGTTGCTTAAACGCGTTAAGGCTAATGTTATCCGAAGAATTGTTGTTTGCAGTTGACACTGGTACCTCTGGTTTTTTCACTACCCGTATTGTCAGGACGGGAAATTGCAGAATGTGGTGCAGGGCTGCACCCTTCTGCATTGTTATAGGATGAATGCCGGCGGTTAATGTTCACTATCTTTGTCAACGAGGCAAGCTTTTCGACATGTTCTGTTACATATATCATTAACCACGTCATGTAACTATGTTGCAAATGTTATGCAGTATTAACGTTTGCCATTATTAAATTTGCCGAGTTTTTGTTTTGCTTAAAAGCTATCCTGAAATAATTTAGTTATATCTTCTGCTATTTGTGTCATATCCAGTCCATACCAATGCCCATAACTGTTTATGGCTTGGTTTGTTGTGCATAACATGGAATATATGAAACTTTAGAAAATAGAAGGATCGGTGGTGGGGTTTGTAAATGAGATGTGATCGTCAAGGCGTGAGGTACACCATAATTTTTGACTGATTTTAGGGTTGAAAATATCTGAAACAGCGAGTTTGTGGCGAAATTCCAGATTGCACCAAGGTTAATGCTGCCTGAAGTCACATTTTTGATAAAAACCGGCAGGAAGAGCAGCGGACACGGATCGTCGTGCCCGGCTGGCTCAATCAAGCGGATAGACCTTCTCTTTAAACTCGCACAGGTCTTCGATAATGCATGAACCACAGCGCGGTTTACGGGCGATACAGGTATAGCGACCATGCAGGATAAACCAGTGATGGCAGTCGACTTTAAACTCGGCAGGAACCACTTTCAGCAGCTTTTCCTCCACCTGCTCCACGTTTTTCCCTGGGGCGAAGTGGGTGCGGTTACAGACGCGGAAGATATGGGTATCAACGGCAATGGTTGGCCAACCGAAGGCCGTGTTCAATACCACATTGGCCGTTTTACGCCCCACGCCGGGCAGGGCTTCCAGTGCGGCACGATCTTCCGGCACTTCACCGTCATGCTTTTCCAGCAGGATACGGCAGGTTTTAATCACGTTCTCGGCTTTACTGTTAAACAGGCCGATGGTTTTGATGTACTCTTTGACGCCGTCTACCCCCAACGCCAGTATGGCTGCCGGCGTGTTGGCAACCGGGTAGAGCCTGGCCGTGGCCTTGTTAACGCTGACATCGGTTGCCTGAGCGGAGAGCAGCACGGAAATCAACAGTTCAAAAGGGGTGGTATACACCAGCTCGGTGGTCGGGTGTGGGTCGTTATCCCGCAAGCGGGTCAGGATTTCCAGGCGTTTCTCTTTATTCATAGCGCTTTCTCTATGTGTCCCTGTTCCATGTTAGGTTCAACTGCCAAAGCCCTGGCTTTACGCGCCTTCATTTTTTCGTCAATCAGATATTTGGCTGCCAGCATCAAGCCCAGGCCGATAAAGGCACCCGGTGGCAGCATGGCCAGCAGGAAAGGGGTGTCGAAATGGACAATCTCGATGCGCAACACCTTGGCCCAACCGCCCAGCAGCAGGTCAGCACCATCAAATAGCGTACCATTACCCACCATCTCGCGAAGCGAGCCCAGCACAAACATGGCACTGGTGGCGCCGAGCCCGATGGCCATACCGTCGATCAATGCCAGTCCTACCGGTTTTCGCGCCGCTACTGCTTCAGCCCGGCCCACCACGATGCAGTTGGTGACGATCAGCGGGATAAAAATCCCTAACGACTGATACAGGCCGAAAGCGTAGGCGTTGATCAGCATCTGTACGATACTCACCGCGGCAGCAATGATCATCACATAAATCGGAATGCGGACCTCGCTCGGGATCCAACGGCGCAGAGCGGAAATGGAACCGTTGGTAATGGTCAGCACCAGCGTAGTGGCCAACCCAAGCCCCAAGGCGTTGGTGGCAGTCGACGTCACCGCCAGCAGCGGGCACAGCCCCAATAATTGCACTAACGCGGAGTTGTTTTTCCACAACCCCTGGACGATTAACTCTTTGGCTTCACTCATTCGCTGGCTCCGCAGGCAGGCAAGGTATCCAGTTTAGGCGGCAGCGTCTCCATAAACAACGCTGTACGGCGTACGGCGTTGACTACGGCTCGCGGGGTGATAGTAGCACCGGTGAACTGATCAAACATGCCGCCGTCTTTCTTCACTGCCCAACGTTTATCATCTGGTCCGTCGATCTTTTTACCGCTGAAGAAGGTGATCCAGTCGGTGATACGTAATTCGATTTTGTCGCCCAACCCAGGCGTTTCGTGATGTTCTATCACGCGGGTTCCCAGCACTGTGCCGTTAAAATCGGCCCCGACCAGCAGTTGGATCGCCCCAGAATAACCGTCGGGAGCGGTTGTTTCCAACGCGGCAGCCACCAGTTGGCCATTCTTGCGTGCCAGATACAGATGGTGAGGTGCGCCGTTGCCTAACGCCGGATCGCTGACCAGCAGGCATTCGCTCTGCATATCGTTGTCATAATGCTCCGGTGGCACGACCTGATCCAGCAGCGCTTTCTGTTGCAACGCCGCCTGATGGGCAATGGTAGTTTTGGTTAACTGGTACACCACGGCGGTCAGGCCGGTGGTAACTGCGGCGAATACGGCCAGTGTGGTGCCATGCTTTCTCATGGAATTAAGCATCTTGACTCCTCAACGGTGGCCATACACGCGTGGCTGCGTGTAGTGATCGATTAAAGGCACGGTAATGTTGGCCAGCAGTACGGCAAAGGCTACCCCGTCTGGATAACCGCCATACACGCGGATCAGCCAGACCAGCAAGCCAACCAGGGCGCCGTATATCAATCGCCCTTTAGGCGTGGTAGAGGCACTGACCGGATCGGTGGCAATAAAGAAAGCCCCGAGCATAGTGGCCCCGGAAAACAGGTGGATCAGCGGGGAAGCCTGATGGGCAGGATCTAACGTCCAGGCTAATCCTGAGCATAGGGCAATGACGGCCAACATGCTGAACGGGATTTGCCAGTGGATCAGTTTACGGCCCAGCATAAACAGGCCGCCGAGCAGGAAGCCCAGGTTGATCCATTGCCAGCCGATACCTGCCAACGTGCCGCCGAACAGCGGTTGCTGCAGCACCTGTTCCACCGAATGGCCGCTGCGCAGGCCGGTCTTAAAACCGTCCAGTGGCGTTGCCTGGCTGATACCATCAACGCCCATCTGCAATTGGTGCAAGGTTGCTCCCTGAGCGGTATGGCCGCTGAAAATAGTCAGCAAGGTATCCGGCAAGGTCAGGGCGGTAGCGCGAAGTTCTTCCGGCGGTAACCAACTGGTCATTTGTACCGGGAAGGAGATTAACAGCACCACGTAACCCACCATGGCTGGGTTGAAGGGGTTTTGCCCCAGTCCACCGTACAGCTGTTTGGCGATGACAATGGCGAAAAAGGTGCCGATAACGATCATCCACCAGGGAGCCAGCGGTGGTAGGCTAATGCCCAGGAGCAGCGCAGTGAGCAGGGCAGAATTGTCAGCCAGCCGTGCCTTGACCGGCTGTTTACGTAGCGCAAGAATGGCGGCTTCGGCCCCTAGAGCGGTCACCATCGCCAGCGCGGTCTGAATAAGATTGCCATAGCCAAAAAACCACAGCTGTGCGGCCATGCCGGGAATACAGGCCAGCATCACCCAAAGCATGATACGGCTAGTGCTTTGCTGGTTATGGGTAAACGGAGAGCTGGCGATGTGTAAGCCTTTGGGGGCTGCCTGTTGTACCGGCCTGAACTTCATAGAATCACTACCATTTCTTTGCCATGTTAATCAGTGCATTCACGGTGCGGGCACCGGGGGAAATTACAGCGCTGCATTCTACCTCAATCATATGTCGGGTAATACGTGCTAATCATAAGGATATTCGGCTTTTGCCGCGAGAAAAAGCCAGGTTGGATGTAAAACGTGCAGTATGGGTTGTCATACTGCTGATCGACCTGCTATTTTTTGGACTGCTTTGCGCACGGAATAACAATTTTCATATAATTAACGTAGGTTACCATCCTGAGCATTTTTGAAGTAGCGAACAACTAATAATGACTAATGAAGATATTTTATTTATTGAAGAGCTGATTGAATGGGTCGAAATTCATCTGGAGACACGGCCGAATCTGGATGAAGTTGCCCGCATCTCCGGCTACTCCAAGTGGCACCTGCAGCGTAAGTTCAAGCGTATCACCGGTATCCAGCTCGCCACTTATATTCGTTCACGCATTCTTACCCGTGCGGCGGTCGCGCTGCGCATCAGCAACCGTACGATTATCGATATCTCCGACGAATTGGGCTTTGATTCACAGCAGACCTTTACCCGGATGTTTAAGCAACGTTTTGGCATTACGCCAAACCGCTACCGTACCATGGATAAATGGGACGTGAAGAGCCTGATGCCGCGCTTCGACTTCGCAGCCGTGTATGAGGCCGGTTTTTATCCGGCGATACAACGGTTGACGATGCCGGATACGCATCTGGTCGGGTTCTCTCGGCAGTTGGAGTTTGATACTGTACAAGAGATGGAGGTTTCTTCTTGCCTTGCCATGAAGGGGGAAATTCTTAACGACTTCTTCAAAGGGCTGAATACGGAATGTCACAAGGTTTTCAGTATCCATTCAGCTCATGAGCGCGGCGACGGCGAGTGTTCGGTCACGCATACCATGGCGGTGGAACCGGAATTCAAGAAGGACATTCTTTCTGGTCATAAGATTGAGGATATTCGTTTGCCAACGCGCGAGTACATCGCGATCACCCACCAGGGGACGGCCAAAGAGTGCGTGAAATTTATCTCTTACCTGATCTCAAACGTGGTGCCAGGGCTGCGCAACGAAGTGCGCGGGAGCGTAGAGATGGAGATGATCGAAGCCAAGGCGTGGAATCAGGATGCCAAACTGCGGCAGATCGATGTCAATTACACCTACCTGATTTCTATCGATTAAGTGGGGCCTTGCGTTCGGCAAGACCCCATACCGCTTACTCTTTATCTACCGTAGCTAGCCGTTGTGCGGCCTTTTTGGCCTTGACTCGGGCCAGCGCGGCGGCAACGGCAGCCTTGCGCGGATCCTCGAGTTCAGTCGTAGGGATGGTTTCCTCGTCAACTTGCGGTTGCGAAAGCTCAGCTTGTTGCGCGGCCTTTTTGGCCTTGACTCGGGCAAGCGCGGCGGCAACGGCAGCTTTGCGCGGATCCTCGGGTTCAGCCGTAGGGATGGTTTCCTCGTCAACTTGCGGTTGTGAAAGTTCAGCCTGCTGCGCCGCCTTTTTCGCCTTCACTCGGGCCAATGCCGCCGCTACCGCAGCCTTGCGCGGATCCTCTGAAGCTACAGTTTCCGCCACGCTCTCGGCGTCTTGCGCCTGTGCCGCTTTCTTGGCTTTTACACGTGCCAACGCCGCAGCCACGGCCGCTTTACGTGGGTCTTCCTGTTGCACCGCTGCTGCCGTAGGCATTTCGTTTGCCTGCTCAAGCTTGCGCGCTCTGGCCTGTGCCTTACGTGCTTCGCGGGCAGCAATGGCGGCGCTGTTATCCGGCTCCTGGCCGGTGATAGCAATGCCAGCAGCCTCACTGTTTTTACTGCGCACGCGAGCCAGCGCCGCTTGAACGGCATCCTGATCGCTGTCGGTCAGTTTCACCGCAGCCTTTTTATGACGCTCTTCGCGCGCCAGTTTCTCACGCTCCAAGCGGGCCAGCTTAGCTTCATAACGTGCTTTGGCTTCGGCGGTACGTGCCGCTTCCTGATCCAACGCGTTAATCTCAGCCTTTTCTTGGCGATAATATTGCACCAGCGGAATATTGCTGGGGCAGACGTAGGCACAGGCACCACATTCGATACAGTCGAACAGGTTGTGCTTACGCGCCTTCTCGTGCTCTTCGCCACGGCTGAACCAGTAAAGCTGCTGCGGTAACAGTCCGGCAGGGCAGGCATCAACGCACAACCCACAGCGGATACAGGACTGCTCTGGTTCTTGTACGGCCATTTCGTCAACCGTCGGGGCCAGCAAGCAGTTGCTGATTTTGACGATCGGCACGTCTAACGTTGGCAGCGTAAAGCCCATCAGCGGGCCGCCCATCACCACCATCTGCTGGGATTGCGGACGATAGCCGCCAAAGGCCAGCAGGTGTTGCACTGGCGTGCCGAGGCGCGCCCAGACGTTGCCAGGTCGGCTCATGGCCTCACCGGTTAAGGTGACGACGCGTTCAATCAACGGCTCGCCATCGACAATCGCCCGCTTGATGGCAAAGGCGGTGCCCACGTTTTGCATCAGCACGCCGATGGTGGACGAACGCTTGCCGTGAGGCACTTCTTTGCCCGTCAGAATTTTGGTTAACTGCTTGGCACCGCCGGAAGGGTATTTGGTGGGGATCACCCGCAGGGCGATCCCATCCTGCCCGCGCAAAGCGGCTTTCAGAGCGGCGATGGCTTCCGGCTTGTTATCTTCGATGCCGATCAGCGTCACCTTGGGTTGTAACAGGTGTCGCAGGATCTGGGTGCCTTCGATAATCTGAGCGGCCTGTTCCTGCATCAGCCGATCGTCGGCGGTGATGTAGGGTTCGCATTCCGCAGCGTTGAGGATCAGGGTTTCCACCTCTTCGCGGCCGCCTTGCAGCTTACTGGCCGTTGGGAAACCTGCGCCCCCCAGACCGGCAATCCCGGCCTGATGAATACGTTGGATCAGCTCTACCGCATCCAGTTGGCGGTAATCGGCGACCGGCGTCAGTTCGCACCAGCGATCTTCACCGTCTGGATCGATAATCACGCACAGTTCCGCCAGCCCTGAAGGGTGGGCGGTAACGTGAGGCTCAATGGCGCGGATGGTGCCGGAGGTTGGCGCATGTACCGGCAAGGTGCGGCCACGGCCAAAGGTCAGCGGTTGGCCTTTCAGTACGCGGTCACCGGCTTTGACACACAGCTCGCCTTCTGGCCCCAGATGCTGTTGCAAGGGGACGATAAAAATATCAGGCAGGGGAGCCACGCGCAGTGGCACACCGCTGGACTGGGTCTTCATTTCGGGTGGATGAATGCCACCGTCAAAATCCCAAATCCGATCTTTTTTCAAAGCGGCGAACAGATTAAACATGTTGCTCCACGGGGATCACTTGCACTGGAATGGTTTGCATATCCCATTTCCAGCTGGCGGTCGTAGTGGCGACCGGTTTCATTTCAATACAGTCGGTTGGGCAGGGTGCAACGCACAGATCACAGCCGGTACAGAGATCGGTAATGACCGTGTGCATGGCGCGGGTGGCGCCAACGATGGCGTCCACCGGGCAGGCCTGAATGCACTTGGTGCAGCCGATGCAGTTGGCTTCGTCAATAAAGGCGACCTTACGTACCGGTTCAGCCACGGCAGCTCCGCCGTCCAGCGGTTGTGGCTCGACGTTCAGCAATTCGGCCAGCTTGAGCATCACCTGCTCGCCACCCGGGGCGCATTTGTTGATCATCTCGCCATTGGCAACCGCTTCGGCATAGGGGCGGCAGCCGGGATAACCGCATTGGCCACATTGGCTCTGCGGCAGAATATCGTCGATCTGTTCGGCAACCGGATCTTCTTCCACTTCAAAACGGCGCGCGGCAAAGCCCAGCACCAGGCCAAACAGCAGCCCCAGAGCGCTTAATGCCGCCACCGCAATCCACAACGCAGTCATTAGAATCTCACCAGCCCGGTAAAGCCCATAAAGGCCAGAGACATCAGGCCAGCGGTGATCAAGGCGATGGAGGAGCCGCGAAACGGCGCGGGCACATCGGCTACCGCCAGGCGTTCACGGATGGCGGCAAACAGCACCATCACCAATGAGAAGCCTGCGGCGGCGCTAAAGCCATAAACCGCAGACTGCAGGAAGTTGTAGCCAAGGTTGACGTTGAGCAACGCCACACCTAACACGGCGCAGTTGGTGGTGATCAACGGCAGGAAAATCCCCAGCAGGCGATACAGCGCCGGGCTGGTTTTGCGCACCACCATTTCGGTGAATTGCACCACCACGGCGATCACCAGAATAAAGGACAGCGTACGCAGATAGACCAGATCCAGCGGGATCAGGATAAAGCTGTTGATTAGCCAAGCGCAGACCGAGGCCAGCGTCATCACGAATGTGGTTGCCATGCCCATGCCGATGGCACTTTCCAGTTTCTTGGAAACGCCCATAAAGGGGCACAGGCCCAGGAATTTCACCAGGACAAAGTTGTTCACCAGTACGGTGCCAACAAACAAGAGCAGGTATTCGGTCATTGCAATGCCTAAAAAAATAAAAGCCGCCTATTATCGGTAATCGGCGGCGTAACGACAACATACTAATCGCAAGGGTATAGCGCTTTTTTGCCCGTTTTGCTGAAAATTTATCCGGCAGGGCGATCAAATCGTGCTTTGCCGCGGTTACTTCTCGATGAAGGTGCCTTTCACGCGCAGGGAACGCTTAAAATAGGGCACCAGCAGGGCAGCCATCACCAACGGCCATAACAGGCTACGCACTGCCAGCTCATCGGGCACGGGGGCAAAGGCGAATGCCTTGATCGCCAATAGCACGGTGATCAGCAGCCAGACCAGGAACAGCTTTGGAAAACGTTGTGAACGCTGGCAGAACAGCCACAGCAGGTACAGCGTAAAGCACCACATCACTAGCGTGGTAAGTACCGATAGATACCACTGCGTGGAGAAAGCCTGAGCATTGGTGCTCAGATACTCGCGTGATTCCGGCATAAAAATGGCCATACCGTACAGGGCCAACATCAGGCTGGCGCTGAGCAGGGTAACGATCAGATAGGCCATCGGGGCTAGCAGCCAACCGCCAATGCGCGAATATTCAGCTTGGGTCATACGAGATCCTGAGTGGTATTCCAACAAAGTAAGCGGCATAGCTTACTCAAATATGAGTCAATGCGCGAGGAGAAGGCGGCACCAACGACAAAATGCCAGTCAGATTGCGCTGACTGGCATGACAGAGTTTACCAACCTCAACCGGTGCTCATTGTAGGGGCGCTGCATGCTGCGCCCACTTGGCGGCTGTTAACGTTCCGCACCGTTGCTGGCGATCAGTTTCTGGTACCAGAAGAAGCTCTTCTTACGCTGGCGTGCCAGATCCTTGTTGTGGTCAACGTAGATAAACCCGTACTGCTTCTGGAAGCCGTTGAGCCAGCTCAGCAGATCGATAAACGACCATGGGTAATAGCCACGCACGTCGGCACCCTGTTTGATGGCGTCTTCAATGGCACCAATGTGCTGGCGCAGATAGTCGATGCGATCGTCATCCACCACCTCACCATCGATAATCGGATCTTTGGCTCCGAGACCGTTCTCGGTGATGTAGATAGGAATATCGCCGTAACGCGCCTTGATATTCATGATGCCTTCGGTGAGGCCCTGTGGATAAATCTCCCAGTCCCAATCGGTATACACGCCATTCGGATTGCGGACGAACTTGAACAGCCCCTTAAAGCCGAATTCGTTGCCCTGCTGGTGGCCGCTGCCTTTCTCACCGGTGGTGTTGATGGTCAGATGCGACTCTTGATTATTGGCCGCGATAGTTTCACGTTTGTAATAGTTCAGGCCAATAAAGTCACAGATATTGTCGCGCAGCAGTTGCTCATCACCAGGTGCGAATTGCGGTACGCCCCACAGAGCTTGAGTCTGCGCCAGCAGTTCAGCCGGATATTCCCCTTTCAGCACCGGATCGTACAGCCAGTGGGTAAAGATCCCTTCGGCCAACTGATAGGCCGCCAGATCTTCCGCAGATTGGCTGAGCGGGGTATGGGTTTGCAACACGTTGACGAAGCCGATTTGGCCGGCAATGCCGCTGGAGCGGAATGCAGCCACCGCTTTTGCGTGGGCCACAAAGACGTGGTGGCAGGCTTGGATCGCGCGCGCCGGATTCTGTACGCCCGGTGGGTGGCCACCAGTGATGTAACCGAAGCCGATAAAGCACACGGTTTCATTGAAGGTAGACCACAGTTTGACGCGATCGCCGTAACGCTGGTAACACAGGCGGGCATACTCTTCAAAAGCCTCTGCGGTGCTACGCGCTTCCCAACCGCCTTCATCTTGCAATGCCTGTGGCAGATCCCAGTGGTACAGGGTGATCATCGGCTCAATGTTGTGTTCCAACAGGGCATCGATCAGATCGCTGTAGAATTTGACCCCGGCCTCATTGATGGTACCCCGGCCCTGTGGCAGCAGGCGCGGCCAGGAGATAGAGAACCGGTAGCTCTGCATCCCCATTTCGGCCATCAGCGCTACGTCCTCACGGAAGCGGTGATAGTGATCGACGGCAACGTCGCCGTTCGTGCCTTGGTAAGTGGTACCAGGCAGGTGGGAGAAGGTATCCCAGATGGATGGGCCTTTGCCGTCGGCATCGTGCGCGCCTTCAACCTGATACGCCGCGCTGGCCGCGCCCCAGAGGAACTCTTTCGGGAAAGCAGACATAACTATCCTCTCTCTATACGTTAAATATTGAGTCTAGTTTAGGTCGAGTTGGAATGGGTTTGCAACCGGTTTCTGAAACCGGTTGCAGTTTTTGCAGACGCGTTTAGCGGCGGTTGATTTGGTAGTAGGTTTCATTCCAGCGGATTTCGTTCTTGAACGCTGGCAGGGTAGTGTCGTTATCGATCAGCAGGAATTCGATGTTGTGCATCTCGGCATACAGGCGCAGGTAGTCGGCGTTCAGTGACTGCGAGAACACCGTGTGGTGCGCGCCGCCTGCCAGGATCCAGGCTTCCGCCGCCGTAGCCAGCGAAGGTTGAGCACGCCAGATCGCCCGCGCCACCGGCAGCTTAGGCAAGGGTTTAGGCTGCTCAATGGCATCAACCTGATTGACCAGCAGGCGGAAACGATCGCCCATATCGATCAGGCTGGCATTCACCGCCGGGCCGGCCGGGGTAGAGAAGATCAGGCGGGCCGGATCGGCCTTGCCACCGATGCCCAGATATTGAATATCCAGCAGTGGCTTGTGCTCTTTGGCGATGGAAGGGCAGACTTCCAGCATATGGGACCCCACCACCAGATCGTTGCCCGGCTGGAAGTTGTAGGTGTAATCCTCCATAAACGAGGTGCCGCCGTTTAAGCCGCTGCCCATCACTTTCATAATGCGCAGCAGGGCCGCGGTTTTCCAGTCGCCCTCACCGGCAAAGCCGTAGCCTTGCTGCATCAGGCGCTGTACGGCCAACCCTGGCAACTGCTTCATGCCGTGCAGCGTTTCAAAGTTGGTGGTGAAGGCGTGGAACTTGCCCTGTTCAAGAAAGCGCTTCATGCCCAGTTCGATAGCGGCGGCATCGATCAGATTCTGCCGTTTGGCGCCGTTAACTTTAGCCACGTCGCTCAGCTCATAGCTGGCTTCGTACTCTTCGATCAGGGTATCGATATCGCCCTTGCTCACTTCGTCGATCACGCTGACCAAATCACCGATGCCATAAGCATCCACGGAATAACCAAACTGGATCTGCGCGGCCACTTTATCGCCATCGGTCACGGCAACCTGGCGCATGTTGTCACCAAAACGCGCCACCTTCAGCTGCTGGCTTTCCTGTTTGGCGCAGGCAACACGCATCCATTGAGCGATACGCTCCTGGGCATTTTTGTCTTGCCAGTGGCCCGCGATCACGCTGTGCTGCTGGCGCATACGAGCACCGATAAACCCGAACTCACGGCCACCGTGGGCGGTCTGGTTCAGGTTCATAAAGTCCATATCCATGCTGTCCCACGGAACTTCGGCATTAAATTGGGTATGGAACTGGAGCAGCGGTTTATCGAGGATCGACAGGCCGGCAATCCACATTTTGGCCGGTGAGAAGGTGTGTAGCCAGGTGATGATGCCGACACAGTCCTGGTGATAGTTGGCATCACGGCAGACGGTGGTGATTTCGTCCGGCGTGGTGACCAGCGGTTTCAGCACCATCTTCACCGGTAAACCTGCGTCACGGTTCAGGCTGTTCACGACCTGCTCGGCATTTTCCATCACCTGTTGCAGGGTTTTTGGGCCATAAAGATGCTGGCTGCCGATCACGAACCACACTTCACGTTGCTTAAAGATGTTCATCAAAAACTCCTGGATCTAGAGGTTTTATTGAGCCGAGAGGGTCTGCCCCGGCGTATTAATTTTTGGGGGTTGCGGCAAAGCGCGGCTCTGCGGCTTGGCACCATTGTTGATAGCGTTCATAAAGTTGTTGGTAGCGAACGACGTTTGCAGGATCGGGCTGCAAAGTTCGTTCAATGCTGCAAGCCATATGCCGCTGAGCCTGCGGAACGTCACTGAAATGTCCGGCGGCCACGGCGGCGAAGATGGCCGCACCCAGCGCGCAGCATTGGTCGGAGGCGACAATCTGTAGCGGGCGATCCATCACATCGGCACAAACCTGCATAATCACCGGTGACTTGCGGGCAATGCCGCCCAAAGCCAGCACGTTATCGACGGGAATGTCCTGCTGTTCGAAGCACTCCATGATGGCGCGAGCGCCAAAAGCGGTTGCGGCAATAAAGCCACCAAACAGCGTGGGCGCATCGGTACCAAGGTTGAGATCGGTGATCACCCCTTTAAGACGCTGGTTGGCGTAGGGGGTGCGGCGGCCATTGAACCAGTCCAATACTACGGGCAGATGGTCTAGCGACGGGTTTTTGGCCCAGCCGGCGGTCAGGGCGGCCAGCATGTCATGCTCGATTTGTTGCAGCTGTGTCTGGAGTTGCGGTTGCGTCTTGGCGGCTTCACGCAGTGGCCAGCTCAGCAGGCGGCTGAACCAGGCGTACATATCGCCAAAAGCGGATTGCCCGGCCTCCATGCCGATGGTTTGCGGCACTACGCTGCCGTCCACCTGGCCGCAGATGCCGCTGATGGCGCGATCGCCCACGCGTTCACGATCGGCGATCAGGATGTCGCAGGTTGACGTGCCAATCACCTTCACCAGCGTATAAGGCTGCGCACCGGCCCCCACGGCCCCCATATGGCAGTCAAAGGCGCCCCCGGACAGCACCACGTTTTCTGACAGCCCAAGCCGTGCGGCCCACTCTTTGGTCAGCGTTCCCACCGGCAGATCGGCAGTGTAGGAGCCGGTGAACAGCGGATAGGGCAGATCTTCCACCAGCAATGGGTCCAGAGCCGCAAAGAAGGCTTTGGGCGGTAAACCGTCCCAGTCTGGATGCCACAGCGTTTTATGCCCAACGCTGCAACGCCCGCGCTTTAACCGATCCGGCGCGGTCGTGCCAGAAAGCAGCGCCGGTACCCAGTCGCACAGCTCAACCCAAGAGGCGGCGGCGTGGCGTACCGCCTCATCCTGGCGTGAAACGTGCAAGATTTTGGCCCAGAACCACTCAGAGGAGTAAACGCCGCCGATATAGCGTGAATAGTCGGGGAAATCGCCACGGCGGCACAGCTGGTTAATCGCCTCGGCTTCCTCGATGGCGGTGTGGTCTTTCCACAGTACAAACATGGCGTTGGGATTGCTGGCAAACTCCGGCCGCAACGCCAACACGTCGCCGTGTTCATCAATCGGGGCGGGAGTGGAACCGGTGGAATCTACCCCAATCCCGACCACGGCCTGCCGCTGTTCCTGGCTCATGCGTTGCACCACGGCGACGACGGCCTGCTCCATGGCTTCGATATAGTCGAGTGGATGGTGGCGGAACTGGTTCTGCGCGGCGTTACAAAAGTCGCCACGCTGCCAGCGAGGGTAGTAGACCACCTCGGTATCCAGTTCGTTGCCGTTTTGGCAGTCGACAGCCAGTACCCGCACTGAATCGCTGCCGAAGTCTAATCCCAGGGCAATAGCACCTGCCGTCATGATGCGGACTCCTTATTTGTTTGATTGAGGTTAACGATAGGAGCGGGACAGGGAGACCGGTGAGGAGTCATTGGCTGGAAGTATGCACTTTTCTGCTTGCTACAGTGATTTTGTGATGGGGGTCAAAAGTTACCACTTGGTTAAATTTGCTAAATATATGCATATATCTGCTGTTATCTCGGGATGTGATAGCGCTCTACATTTAACTGACAAATACCGGCTAAAACTGTTTGCGTCTTACCTGAGTCGACGGCAATAAGCGAGATGTAAGGCCATTGTCGTGACAGGATCTCATAATGATAACGTTTTCACGGTGGCCCGGTTTTTCTGCCGATGAAAGCAAAACAGCGGAGAGTACCATGCATAAATTCACTAAGGCGTTGGCAGTGATCGGTCTGACGGCGGTTATGTCACATTCGGCTGTCGCAGAGACCATGAAACTGGGTTTTTTAGTTAAACAGCCAGAAGAGCCCTGGTTCCAGACCGAATGGAAATTTGCCGACAAAGCGGGTAAAGACCTGGGGTTTGAAGTGATCAAGATCGCCGTACCGGACGGCGAGAAAACCCTCAATGCCATCGACAGCCTGGCGGCCAGCGGGGCCAAGGGGTTTGTCATCTGCACCCCAGACCCGAAGCTAGGCTCGGCGATTGTCGCCAAGGCGCGCAGCTACGATCTGAAAGTGATCGCGGTTGACGACCAGTTTGTTAACGCCAAAGGCAAGCCGATGGAGAGCGTGCCGCTAGTGATGATGGCGGCCACCAAAATAGGTGAACGCCAAGGTGCAGAGCTGTGGAAAGAGATGAACAAGCGTGGCTGGAAAGTGGCAGAGACCGGCGTCATGGCGATCACCTCCGATGAACTGGACACTGCACGCCGCCGTACCGGTGGCTCTATGGACGCATTGAAAACCGCGGGTTTCCCAGAACAGCAGATCTACCAGGTTCCGACCAAATCCAACGATATCCCAGGGGCGTTCGATGCCGCCAACTCGATGTTGGTGCAGCATCCTGAAGTGAAAAACTGGCTGATCGTCGGGATGAACGACAACACCGTGCTGGGCGGCGTGCGTGCCACTGAAGGCCAGGGCTTTAAAGCGCCTAACGTGATCGGCATTGGTATCAACGGCGTTGATGCGGTAAGCGAGCTTTCCAAGAAACAGGCTACAGGCTTCTACGGCTCATTGCTGCCAAGCCCGGATATTCATGGCTACAAGAGCATTCAGATGCTGCATGACTGGGTAGAGAAAGGCGTAGAACCAGAGAAATTTACCGAAGTGACCGACGTGGTGCTGATCACCCGCGACAACTTCCAGGTCGAACTGCAGAAAAAAGGTCTGATGTAAGGAACGTGCCGCCTGCATCAAACGGGCGGCCATTTATCGCACAGCATTGAGGAAAGCACTATGACTGCCGTCACGCCCTATCTGGCTTTCAAAGGCATCGGTAAAAGCTTCCCTGGCGTCAAAGCGCTGGATGATATCAGTTTCAGCTGTCAGGCCGGGCAGATCCACGCGCTGATGGGGGAAAACGGCGCCGGGAAATCGACGCTGCTGAAAATCCTCAGCGGCAATTACGCCCCAAGCAAAGGGGAGATCCACCTCCAGGGGCAAGCGGTACAGTTTGCCAATACCACCGACGCGTTGAACGCCGGGGTGGCGATTATCTACCAGGAACTGCATCTGGTGCCGGAAATGACCGTGGCAGAGAACATCTACCTGGGCCAGTTGCCGACCAAACATGGTCTGGTGGATCGCAAACTGCTGCGTTATGAGTCCCGCTTACAGCTCGAACACCTCGGGTTGGACATCGATCCGGATACCCCGTTGAAGTATCTGTCGATTGGCCAGTGGCAGATGGTGGAGATTGCCAAGGCTCTGGCGCGTAATGCCAAAGTGATTGCGTTTGATGAGCCGACCAGTTCGCTGTCGGCGCGTGAAATTGAACAACTGTTCCGGGTGATCCGCGAACTGCGGGCCGAAGGGCGAGTGATCCTGTATGTCTCACATCGAATGGAGGAAATCTTTGCGCTGAGTGATGCCATTACCGTGTTTAAGGATGGCCGCTATGTGCGCACCTTCGACGATATGCAGCAGGTGAATAATGAAGTGCTGGTGCAGGCGATGGTGGGCCGCGATCTCGGCGATGTTTATGGCTATCAGCCACGGGAGCTGGGAGAAGTGCGGTTGCAGCTTACCGATTTGCAGGCCGCCGGGGTGAAAACGCCTATCAGCCTTAACGTACGCGCTGGAGAAATTGTTGGCCTGTTTGGTCTGGTGGGCGCAGGGCGCAGCGAACTGATGAAAGGGATTTTTGGCGCTACGCGGGTAAGTGCGGGCCAATTGATGCTGGATGGCAAGCGGCTCGATGTGCGTTCACCGATCGACGCTATCCGTGCGGGAGTGATGTTGTGTCCGGAAGATCGTAAGGCCGATGGCATCATTGCGGTGCACTCGGTGCGTGACAATATCAACATCAGCGCGCGTCGCAAAAGCATCAAGGCGGGTTGCCTGATCGATAACGCCTGGGAAACCAGCAATGCCGATCACCATATCCGCGCGCTGAATATCAAAACCCCCACCGCCGAACAGTTGATCATGAACCTTTCCGGTGGCAACCAACAGAAGGCGATCCTGGGCCGCTGGCTGTCGGAAGAGATGAAGGTGATCCTGCTGGATGAGCCGACACGCGGCATTGACGTTGGCGCAAAACACGAAATTTACCACGTGATTTATCAGCTGGCGCAGCAGGGCATTGCGGTGCTGTTCGCCTCCAGCGATTTACCCGAAGTGCTGGGGTTGGCGGATCGCATCATCGTGATGCGTGAAGGGGCGATCTCTGGCGAATTGACCCATAGCGATGCCACTGAGGAAAAAGCCCTCAGTCTGGCGATGTTACGTACCCCCGATATTGCAGCGGCGATGGCCTGATTGTGAAGGAGCAAGAGATGTCGAGCATGACAACCAATTCTGTGAAAAACCGCGGCGGCCTTGGGTTGGCGCGTATCTGGGACAGCTATGGCATGTTGGTGGTATTCGCCGTGCTGTTTGTCGCCTGCGTCGCGTTTGTGCCGAATTTTGGCAGCTTTATCAATATGAAGGGTCTGGGGCTGGCGATCTCCATGTCCGGCATGGTGGCGTGCGGCATGTTGTTCTGCCTGGCCTCAGGTGATTTTGATCTGTCGGTGGCGTCGGTTATCGCCTGTGCCGGTGTCACCGCTGCGGTGGTCATCAACATGACCGAGAGCCTGTGGATCGGCGTGGCTGCCGGTTTGCTGTTGGGGGTGCTCTCTGGGCTGATCAATGGTTTTGTGATCGCCCGGCTGAAGATTAACGCGCTGATCACCACCTTGGCCACCATGCAGATCTTCCGCGGCCTGGCCTATATCATTTCCGATGGGAAAGCGGTGGGGATCGAAGACGAGCGTTTCTTCGCGCTCGGCTACGCCAACTGGTGGGGGTTGCCTGCACCGATTTGGATCACCATTGGCTGTCTGATCCTGTTTGGTTTTCTGCTCAATAAAACCACTTTTGGCCGCAATACTCTGGCTATCGGGGGCAACGAGGAAGCGGCTCGTCTGGCCGGGGTGCCGGTGGTGCGCACCAAGATCATCATCTTTGTCCTCTCCGGGCTGGTATCAGCCGCTGCGGGAATTATTTTGGCTTCGCGAATGACCAGCGGCCAGCCGATGACTTCAATCGGCTATGAGCTGATCGTGATCTCTGCCTGCGTGCTGGGGGGCGTTTCGCTCAAAGGGGGCATTGGCAAAATTTCCTACGTTATCGCCGGGATCCTGATCCTGGGCACGGTAGAGAACGCCATGAACCTGCTGAATATCTCGCCGTTCTCGCAGTATGTGGTGCGCGGCGTGATCCTGCTGGCCGCGGTGATTTTCGACCGCTACAAGCAACAAGCGAAGAGCAGGGCGTGAAGACCCATCACAATTTTGCTATTGCTATGAGCAGCATTTTGCCGAATGGGTAAACTTGCTATAGGTGGATAGTGTTTTGCCGTTTATTGAGCAATCTCTATTTCCCCCTCACCCCAACCCTCTCCCCAAAGGAGAGGGAGCTGCACGGAGCGCGTGGTTGGCCCGTGCAGCTTCGGTAAGTAGGTAGTAAGAGGAAAGGCAGGTATTACACAGAAAAATCAATGAACTCGATCGGTTCCCTCTCCCTCTGGGAGAGGGTTAGGATGAGGGGAACTGACCACTCATCTTGCCAAGTTTTGGGATAGAGACACGACACTTTTGGAGGCCAGATGTATCATCGCATGGTTCAGGAACCCCAACCGAACCCGTTGTTGCCGGGTTACACCTTTAACGCCTACCTGGTTGCCGGGCTGACGCCGATTATGGCGGACGGGCCGCTGGATTTCTTTATCGATCGCCCCGGCGGCATGAAGGGTTACATCCTCAATCTGACCATTAAAGGCCAGGGCAAGGTGTTTGACGGTGAGGAGACGCTTTACTGTAACCCCGGCGATCTGCTGCTGTTTCCACCCAAGGCGGCGCATAACTATGGCCGATCACCGGATAGTGACTGCTGGTATCACCGCTGGGTTTATTTTCGCCCGCGGGCCTATTGGGCCGACTGGTTGGAATGGCACAGCAAGGCGCATCAGGTGGGGCGTCTGACGTTGCCCAACAACCAGTTGCTGACCGAGTTTGATCGTCTGTTTGCCAACATTGAGCAGACCCAACGCTCCGGCCGCCGTTTTGCCGAAGAGATTGGCATGAACCTGCTGGAACGCTTATTGTTGCGCGCGATGGAGGAAGATCCCCTCAGCCCACAAAAGATTATGGACCCGCGGGTGATTGAGGCCTGCCAGTTTATTACCGGCAATCTGGCAGGAGAGTTGCGTATCGATGAAGTAGCCCGTCACGTTTGTCTTTCGCCTTCGCGGCTGGCGCATCTGTTCCGTGACCAGGTCGGGATAAATATCCTGCGCTGGCGTGAAGATCAGCGGGTGATCCGCGCCAAACTGCTGCTGCAAACCACCCAGGAGTCGATTGCTACTATTGGCCGGGTAGTGGGCTATGACGATCAACTCTATTTTTCCCGAGTGTTTCGCAAGCGGGTTGGCGTCAGCCCCAGCGATTTTCGCCGCCGTAGCCTGGAGATCAACTACCCGGTAAACCATTCCCGGGATCGGCCATTGGTTGCCGCATCCAGTTAATCGGCCTGAGGATACGACCGTTGTTGGGGGCGTCGCATGCTGCGCCCGATTTACCGCATGCCATGCCCACTTAGCCATACTGCCAGTTTGTTATCAATCTGCATTTAGCTCTTGTTCCAGCCCGCATCATGGTGTCAAATCGAATCAATCGCTACTTCATCTTTTTCTCGCGGCAACACTCAGGAGCGGGTTTCTCGCCGCAACTTACAAGGACGTAGCATTTCAACAGCCTGGAATTGATGCATATATCGCCCTGTATGAGGAAACAAGATGTCTGAAACAATCCGCGTTGGTCTGGTGGGCTATGGTTACGCCAGCAAGACCTTTCATGCTCCGCTGATCGCAGGAACCCCTGGCATGGAGTTGGCCGCAGTTTCCAGCAGCGACGCCGGTAAAGTCCACGCCGACTGGCCGATGATGACGGTGGTCAGCGACCCGCAGGCCCTGTTCAACGACCCCTCGATTGACCTGATTGTCATTCCAACGCCGAACGATACCCACTTCCCATTGGCACAACAGGCGATGGCGGCGGGCAAACATGTGGTGGTGGACAAACCGTTTACCGTGACACTGTCACAAGCGCAGCAGTTACAACAGCAGGCAGAGCAGAGTGGACAACTGCTTTCGGTATTCCACAACCGCCGCTGGGACAGCGATTTCCTGACCTTGAAAGCCTTGCTGAAAGATGGCGCTTTAGGGGAAGTGGTCTATTTTGAATCCCATTTCGATCGTTTCCGCCCGGAGGTCCGCCAACGCTGGCGTGAGCAAGGCGGAGCTGGCAGTGGTATCTGGTACGATCTGGGGCCGCATCTGATCGACCAGGCGTTGCAGCTGTTTGGCAAGCCCCAGACGCTGTTTGTCGATCTCGGCGAGCTACGCCCGGGTTCACAATCGGTAGATTATTTCCATGCGGTGCTCAATTACGGTCAGCGGCGTGTGGTGCTGCACGGCACGGTGCTGGCCGCAGCAGAAACTGCACGTTACATTGTGCACGGCACACAGGGCAGCTTTATCAAATATGGTCTGGATCCGCAGGAAGACCGCCTGAAAGCCGGTGAGCGTTTGCCGCAGGCCGACTGGGGTTACGATATGCGCGACGGAGTAGTGACGTTGTCACGTGACGGCATGCTGGCGGAACAGCCGCTGTTGACCATTCCGGGCAATTACCCGGCCTATTACGCCGCCATTCGCGACGCGATTTCCGGTGCCGGTACCAACCCGGTTCCGGCCAGCGAGGCGATACAGGTCATGGAAATGATCGAGCTGGGCATTGAGTCGGCCAAACAGCAAAAAGCGCTGCCGGTCAGTTAATATCAATTATAACAGTAGGGTTCAGAGCGCCCCCTGAACCCTTGGTTACGCATTAAATAGCAAGGAATTGTGCAGGATGTCCTGGTTACAACGTCTACGTATCGACAAGTTTTTACTGGTGCTGCTGATGGTGGTGCTATTGGCCTCCTTGCTACCCTGTGAAGGGATTTGGCAGACCTTCTTCGAACATTTAACCACCGCCGCGATCGCCCTGTTGTTCTTCATGCATGGGGCGAAACTTTCCCGTGAGGCGATAGTTGCCGGCATGAGTCACTGGAAGCTGCATCTGGTGGTGTTTCTCAGTACCTTTGCGCTCTTCCCGCTGATAGGGCTGTCGATGAACCTGCTGGTGCCGGGCTTAATGACGCCCACCGTGTATCTGGGTTTCCTCTATCTGTGTGCTCTGCCTGCCACGGTGCAATCGGCAATTGCTTTCACCTCCGCAGCCGGAGGAAACGTGGCGGCGGCGATCTGCAGCGCTTCGGCATCCAGCATTCTTGGGGTATTCCTGTCTCCACTGTTGGTGGGAGCATTGATGCATACGCAAGGAGGCAATACTGACGTGTTGCATGCCATCGGTGCGATTATTCTGCAACTGATGGTGCCGTTTGTTATTGGCCATCTGGCGCGTCCGCTGATTGGCAAATGGATCGATCGCCATCGCAAACTGATTAACCTCACCGATCGTTCCTCGATCCTGCTGGTGGTTTATACCGCGTTCAGCGCGGCGGTGGTTGAGGGGATTTGGCACACCATAGACGGCTGGTCGCTGCTGACGATCCTGGTGATGTCGCTGGTGCTGTTGGCAGTGGTGCTGATGATCAACACCTATGCTGCACGTTGGCTGGGTTTTGACACTGCCGATGAGATCACTATCGTGTTTTGCGGTTCGAAAAAGAGCCTGGCCAACGGCATTCCGATGGCCAACGTGTTATTTCCGGCCGCAGCCGTTGGCGCGATGGTATTACCCTTGATGATATTCCATCAGGTACAATTGATGGTATGTGCGGTGCTGGCACAGCGCTATGCACGTAAAACAGCCCAGCAGCGCGAAGTTGCCGTAACTAAATAAAAACAGGGATGCAGCATGACCAGAGTTGTCGAGATTTTGCAATACCGTTTACAAGCGGGCAGTGGCGAGCGTTTTCACCACATCATGCAGCATGATAGCGTACCGCTGCATAGCGCCGCAGGGATCACCGTGCTTGAGTACGGTGTTTCGCTTCACGATCCCGATGCCTATTACCTGCTGCGGCGGTTTGACGGCATGGCGGAAATGGAACAGGTATTGCGGGATTTCTACCACAGCCAAGCCTGGTTGGCAGGGCCACGAACGGAGATTGTAGCCCTGATTGAGGAAAGTCACCGGGTGGTGCTGCCCTATCAGCCCTCAAATGTCTAATCAACTTAGGCACTGATGGTATATACATCGGTGCCTGTCGCAATTTATACCAACTGCGCTTCATTGATAATCTCAACTAAAAAATCAGCCACGGCCCGGATACGAGTCGATGCTGTCAAATCGGCATGGCTGACCAACCACAGATCTTCAGCAAATACCTGTTCTGTCGGGATGACCTCAACCATCTCGCTGCTTTGCGAAGCGATAAAACAGGGTAAAACCGCCAGACCTAGATTGGCTTTTACCGCAGCAATCTGTGAAGCGACGCTGGTTATTATCAGTGTGGCAGGGGCATTCGGGTAGGTGCTGATAAGCCACTTTGCTGACGGCAACTGGTTATAAGATCTATCCCAGGTAATAAAACCTCTTCCGTCCAGCGGCAGGTGATCGATTGCTGGATGCTGCCGTAGGTAGGCTTCTGAACCATAGACTGCCGATGCCATTCTGCCCACCCGGCGTATTTTAAGCGAATTCTGTTCCGGGCGTACCAGACGGAGTGCGAGGTCGGCATCGTGGCGAGTGATTGAGACGGTATTGACGCCAGTCAGGATTTCCAGCGTGATATCGGGAAAACGGGCGTTAAAGCGTGACAAGGCCGGAATAATCAGCTGGCTTGCCAGCGTTTCCGCCGTTGCTAACTAGCGCTATTCAGCATCAAATCAATGGCGAAGCGTGGTTGTCGAGTAATCCTGCTGAGGTGATCCACGAAAGGGCCGTGATGCTGGCACACGATCGGGCCGGATTGGTACTGGCTCTTGACGCCGCTGTTATTAGCCGGGGCGATGTGCGGGAATTACTTCCTCAGATTAAGGTACCTACGTTGGTTATCTGTGGTGAACAGGATACGGCAACCCCGGTTGAACTGAGCTGCGAAATAGTGAGCGCTATTGAAAATGCATCGCTGCTGACCTTAGCCGGCGTAGGCCATCACCCGATGATTGAAGTCCCTAAGGAAGTGAAAGAGGCGATTAGCGAGTTCTTACACTTAAATGGTATTAAGTCCTGAGCAACAGGCTCAGTGGCCGATAAGGCCACAGAGCCTGGATATTGCCTTAGCCCAGCACTTTTGCGCGTAGCGCCTGTTTTTCCTGCTCGGTGAGGAAAGCCATCTTCAGGCCATTTTCCTGTGCGGTGCGGATCTCTTGCGGGGTTAATCCGGCCTGCGGCGCTGCCACGCGGTATTCGTGCTCAATCTCGATGCCCTGCACGGCCGGATCGTCGGTATTGATTGAGGCTACCACGCCATGGCGCAGGAAGGTGGCCAGCGGATGTTGTGCCAACGAAGCTACGGTGCTGGTTTGAATATTCGAGGTCAGGCACGATTCAATGCCGATGGCATGCTGCGCCAGGTGATCCATCAGTGCCGGATCTTCTACCGCTTTAACCCCATGGCCGATGCGCTCTGCACCCAACTCACGGATCGCCTGCCAGATACTTTCCGGGCCAGCGGCTTCACCAGCATGAACGGTAATGCGCAGGCCAGCGTCACGGGCACGGTTGAAATGGTTGAGGAACAGGCTGCCAGGGAAGCCCAGCTCATCACCAGCCAGATCCAATGCAGTAATACCATCGCGGTGGGCCAACAAGGCGTCCAGCTCTTGCAGGCAGGCCGCTTCGCCGAAGGTGCGGCTCATAATGCCAATCAGGCGCACGTCAATATCGCGATCGCGACAACCAGAACGAATGCCGTCAATCACCGCTTCCACCACTCCAGCCACCGGTAGCTGGTGCTTCATCGCCATGTAGTATGGGGAGAAACGCAGTTCGGCGTAGTGCAACCCAGCGTTTGCTGCATCTTCCACATTTTCATAGGCAACGCGACGGCAGGCATCCAGATCGCCCAGCACCGCCACACCCCAGTCCAGCTTTTGCAGGAAGCTCATCAAGTCGGGTTCGGTATGGGTGATTTGCACATGGGGAAGCAGGGTAGCCAACTCGTTGGCGGGCAGGGCCAGATTGAACTGACGGCCTAGTTCAAGAATGGTTTGCGCGCGGATGTTGCCGTCCAGATGACGGTGAATATCGGTGAGGGGCAAGCGGGAGTCGATCATGATAGGCACTCATTATTTTTGTTCAGGTAAAGTGCGGAGCAGTATAAAAACAATCTGATGAAAATAGCTATTACGTTGCACAAAAAAGTGACAAAAATCACACTAAGCGACGACAACACCCGCATTTCAGGGCAGTGAAAAATCAGGGGCATTGCGCCCCTGACGATATCGCTTATTTTTCTTGCACAAGAAACTGCAAACCGGCAATCAGTTTATCCATCCCGGCCTCGACCTTGCTGCGTGGGCAGCCGACGTTCAGGCGCAGGAAACCACGGCCCTCTTCGCCGTAGGTAAAGCCAGGCATGATGGCGACTTTCTCACGCTCGATCAGCACCTGCTGCAATTCGCGGTCGTCAATGCCCAACGGACGTATATCGATCCACGCCAGATAGGTGGCCTGCGGTGGCTGCCAGTTTAGCTGCGGCAACGCCCGGTTGAGCCGCTCGGCCACGTAGGTCAGGTTATCCTGCAAATAGTCGCGCAGGGCGTCCAGCCAAGGCTCGCCGTGACGATAGGCGGCAATATGGGCTGCAACCGCCAGCACCGCCGGTGAAGATAATCCATCGCGGCTTTTTAGCGCCTGAACGTAGCTATCACGCGCGCTATCATCGCTGATAATGCCATAGGCACCGGTGAGCGCCGGAATGTTGAAGGTTTTAGAGCCGGAGGTCAGCAATGCCCAAGGAGTGGTGGCCACCTGGCTCCATGGCGTATGACGATGTTCCCCCCAAACCATATCCATATGGATCTCATCGCTGATCACCTTTACGTCATGGCGTTCGCACAGCTCTGCCATCTGCTCCAGCTCTTGCTGTGTCCACACCTTGCCGGTGGGGTTGTGCGGGCTGCACAACAGCAGGATCTTGGTTTGTGGCCGCGCTAGCAGGGCTTCCAAATGGGCCATATCGCATTGCCAATCGTTATCCACTTTGTGCAGCGGGCAAGGCAACACCTGGCGCTGATTACCCAGGATCACCTTATAGAATGCATCATAGGCTGGCGTATGGGTGACCACATATTCCCCCGGTGCCGACCAGATACGCACCAACTGTGCCACCATGTATATCACCGAAGGGCCATAGACCGCCTTGCTTGTATCGATGGGGGCATTGAAGCGTTGTTGATACCAATGCCGCACCGCACCAAGAAAGTCTTCATGCTGCCAACGGCTGTAGCCCAACACGCCGTGTTGCAGGCGCTGTTGCAGGGCTGCAAGAATGCAGGGGGCGGTGGCGAAATCCATATCGGAGATGGTGAAAGGCAGTAAATCTGCGGTGCCAAACCGATCGGCGATGTAGTCCCACTGGGTGCACCAGGTACCGTGACGATCTACCGGGGTAGAAAAATCAAACATGTGAAACTCCGAACGAGGGCGCAGCAGGCTGCGCCCGGGGGAAGGTTATGCGTTGGTCATCAGTGATTCTAACTCATCTTTCACCGATTGCACCTGCGGGCCGATCACCACCTGCAGGTTGTGATCGTTAAGATGTACCACGCCAATAGCCCGGTTGGCTTTCAGCACCGCATCATCCACCTTGCTCATATCGTTAACCGACATCCGCAGGCGGGTGATGCAGTTATCCAGCGACACGATATTTTCTTTACCGCCTAACGCAGCCAGGATAGCCGGCACGTTATAACCGGATTTACCCACGGCACCGACAGGAGCGCTCTGTGTCGCGGTAGTTTCAGTCTCACGGCCCGGCGTTTTAATGTTCCAGCGCTGAATGGCGAAGCGGAAGATCGCATAGTAGGCAACGAACCAGATGGCGGCCACCAATGGCACCAGATACCACTTGGTGGCGGTGCCGTGCAGGATGCCAAACACCACGAAGTCGATAATATTACCATCGGTGTTGCCGATGGTAACGCCCAGCAAGGCCATCACGGTGAAGCCCAGACCGGTCAGGATTGCGTGGATCAGGTACAGGAACGGAGCTACAAACAGGAACAGGAATTCGATCGGTTCGGTAGTCCCGCCGACCACGCAGGCCACCACGCCGGAAATCAACAGCCCTTTGATCTTGTGACGGTTCTCCGGTTTGGCACAGTGGTACATGGCTAACGCCGCACCCGGCAGGCCGCCGAGGAAGGCAGGCATTTTACCCTGTGACAGGAAGCGGGTAGCGCTTTCGGCAAAGCCGTGGGTAGTTGGGCAAGAGAGCTGTGCCTGGAAGATGGTCAATGCACCGCTGACTTCACGGCCACAAACGTCCAACGTACCGCCCGCTTCGGTAAAGCGGATCAACGCTACCAGAATGTGGTGCAGACCGAACGGCAGCAGCAGACGCTCGCCGGAACCGAAAATCATCGGCCCAAACATGCCTGCGCCGTTAATCATACGACCCAACCCGTTAATACCGGCAGCGAACCAAGGCCAGATCAGCGGGATAATCAGGCCGCACAGGCCCAGTACCACGGTGGTGACGATAGGGACAAAACGAGTACCGCCGAAGAACGCCAGCGCATCCGGCAGACGGATGGTGTTGAAACGCTCGTGCAGCAGATAAACGATGATCCCGACGATCACCGCACCGAGGATACCGGTATCGATAGACTGAATGCCCAGGATGTTCTGGATGTTATTGGCTTTCAGCACCAATGGATCGACGGTAGGCAGCACGCCTGACGTGGTCAGGTAGAAGTTGGTCGCCAGGTTCAGCACGGCAAAGCCGACAAAGCCAGAGAAGGCGGCCACGCCTTTGTTCTCACGTGCCATGCCCAGAGGAATGGCAATGGCGAACATCACCGGCAGGAAGCTGAAGGCAAAGGAGCCGATCTTGCTCATCCAGGTGAACAGCAGTTGGAAAGCCGGATGGCCAATGAAAGGCAGCAGGGTGATCACGTCACGGCTGCTTAGTGAGCTACCGATCCCCAGCATGATGCCGCAGAAGGAAAGCAGTGCGACGGGCAGCATAAATGTTTTGCCCAGGCTTTGGAAAAACTCCCAAAGCGTAATTTTTTGTTTTTTAGACGCTGGCATAACCGACGACTCCTGGCGAAAAAGCATGCAATGTTGTGTATACCCGATTAGGTAAAAATAAGATAAAACGTTTTACCTAGTAAAAATGCGTCCATAATCACAATTATGAACGGTGCTTTGCGGTGACAATACCCATGTGGGTAAATCGTTTTACTGCATTGAGAGATTCGGTATACCATGGGTTGTCAGGGTGAAAGTCGCCCTGGTAGGGCATTGCAGAGGTTATCACCATCAAAAAGATCACTATCACTGACGTCGCGCAGTTGGCAGGCGTATCCGTGACCACCGTTTCCCTGGTGCTGAGCGGTAAAGGGCGTATTTCTCCCACCACCATGACCCGTGTGAATCAGGCGATCGAGCAGCTTGGCTATGTTCGCAACCGTCAGGCCGCTACGCTGCGCGGTGGCGAATCGGGAGTGGTAGGGCTGATCCTGCGTGATATCTGTGAACCGTTTTATGCCGAGATGACCGCCGGTGTGAGTGAAGTACTGGAAGCCAACGGCAAAGTGCTGTTTCTGACCCAAAGTGGGCGCGAAGGCAAAGGGCTGATGCGCTGTTTTGATATGCTGCTGGAGCACGGCGTTGATGGCATGGTGCTCGCGGGTGGGGTACGTACCGCGAAAGGGCTGAAAGAGAAAGCCGAATCTCAGGGGGTGCCGCTGGTGTGTGCCGCGCGCTCCAATGGTCTGGAAGGTGTGGACGTGGTGCGGCCAGATAATATGCAGGCCGCGAAAATGGCCACCGAATTTCTGATCAAACGGGGTCATAGCCAGATCGCCTACCTCGGTGGGCAAAGCGATTCACTCACCCGAGCCGAACGCCTGGGGGGGTTCTGTGCCACCCTGGTGCAATACGGCCTGCCATTCCGCTCCGAGTGGATCGTCGAATGCGATTGTCATCAACGGGCGGCGGCTGAAGCTGCCGAAAATCTGTTGCGTCAGTATCCCAATATCAGTGCGTTGGTGTGCCATAAGGCCTCGGTGGCGTTGGGTGCCTATTTTGGTATCGTGCGCAGTGGCCGTAGTATTGGCTCGGAAGGGATGGACAGTTTTTATGGTCAACAGGTGGCGCTGATCGGTTTTGGCGATGTACCGGAGGCCGAACTGACCGAACCCCCGCTGACCTTTATCTCCAGCTCGGCTCGTGAAGTTGGGCGCAGTGCTGCTCTGCGGCTGTTGCAACGAATTGGCGATGATTCATTGGCACCGCAGAATGTGATCCTGTCCCCAGAGCTGATCAAGCGCGGTTCGGCCTGATCCGCGCTAAATCTCCAATCTTGCCGTTGTTCCAAATAGTATAAATTCTTAGGTGTCTCTAAACAGCCTTGTTCTGATGCCGATTAAATTAAAGCGAAATTTTTGATATAACCGATACGGCATGACATTTAATTTTGGCGCTGCTATGAACAAATATGGGATGTTTGGTTTATGCATGGTGAGCTTTCTTGTCGTTTTTTCGTTCATTCGGTTATCTGAATTTGAACTTGCCGATAATGGACACCAACGAATAATCAGATTTGAGCATCATCAGAGCCTTCTGGAAGGCACATTAATCCTCCCTCCGGGGAAGATATCGCCACCGCTTGTCCTGTTGGTCCATGGCGATGGTGCTCAAGACCGCTGGTCTGCAGGCGGCTATATTCCGCTGGTTAACTTCCTGGTTTCCAGAGGAATAGCGGTATATTCATGGGATAAACCCGGCGTTGGGGCAAGTAGTGGTAACTGGCTGGCACAAAGCATGTCAGATCGTGCAGAGGAAGCGGCATCTGCTCTGAGAAAACTGAAACAGGAACCGGAGCTTAACCATAGTGATATCGGTTTTCTTGGCTTTTCTCAGGCAGGTTGGGTCGTTCCAAACGCCAGCCAACAGGTAAAAACCGACTTTGTTATTCTGGTAGGCGCTGCGATAAATTGGCGAACTCAAGGGATTTATTATATGGGGCAACGTCTGAAATCGGAGGGCCTGTCAGCCGAAAATATCGTGAAAGCGAAACAACGCGAAGCAACCGCTTTTGACTGGCAGTTTACGGAAGAGGCAGCCGCATCTCCCTGTTCGTCAGGTTGTACCCGGCAGGACTTTGAGCGTCGAAACTCACATGCTGATGCAAGGAAAGATATTTCAGCGATGCAAACGCCGGTAATGATCTTGATGGGGGAGGATGATCGGAATGTCGATCCTCACGAAACGATCTCTGTCTGGAGCGAAGATCTACCGGCCAAAACACCTCGCTGCATCAGACTGGTCGCTGATTCTACCCATGGGCTTTTACGAAGCGAATGGTTTGACTACCAGCTATCCTCTCAGTGGCCTTGGTGGAAGCAAGGGGGATTTCTGTTGGCCGGACAACAGGCTTACTCGCCGGGTTCCCTAAGTGCTATTTCTTCCTGGGTACTTAATCAGCAATGTCATAAGTGAACCGCATTCTGATACCACACTGAAAGCAAGAAATGAAAAAATTCTACCCGACTTCCCCAACATCTCAGGTGTTCAATACCCAGCAGTTCAAGCGCGGATCGGCCTGATCTGCTGCTCGCGTTTTTCCCGCATAAAATCGATAAAGGCGCGCAGCTTGAGCGGCATATGGCGGCCTGCAGGAAAATAGATAAAGAACCCCGGCGCGACGTTGCTAAAATCCTGCAGAACCTCTCGCAATTGCCCACTGCGCAACTCTTGGTGTACGGTAGCCCGAAAGCGTTGGGTGAGTCCTAATCCCGCTATCGCTGCGTCTTTAAGCAGCTGGTTTTCATTGAAGATCAGCCGCCCGTTGACCTCCAGTGTCACATGCTCAGTGCCGTTGTTGAAATACCAGGGCTCCAGTTTGCTACTGCCGGGGAAACGGTAGCGCATGCAGTCATGCTGCTGTAACTCCTGTAGCGTTTTGGGTTGACCATGTTGTGCCAGATAGTCCGGAGAAGCCACAATCACATGTTGTTGGCCGTGGTCGATAGGGACGGCCAGCATGTCTTTTTGCAACATCCGCTGCATGCGGATGCCCGCATCAAAATTATCCAGCACCAGATCGGCAAAACGATCGTCGGTAAACAACTCCAACTTAAGCTCAGGATAGCGCGTGTGGAATTCCGGCAGATAGGGCATGACCAGCATTGACGCGGCCAACTGCGGCAAGGTAATACGTAATAAACCGCTTGGCTCACCACGTTGGCTGCTGGCATTTTCTGCCGCGATCTCAATCTGGCCCATCGCTGGGGCGATTTTTTCATAAAATGCCAGACCTTCATCGCTTAGCTTGACTGACCGGCTGGTGCGGTTGAACAGGCGGACTCCCAGATGGGCCTCTAGCGCGCGGATATTTTGTGAAACCGCGGGCGGTGTGACGCCCAGATGATTGGCCGCCTGGGTAAAGCTGCCCAATTTGGCGACGGCGTCGAAAAACGGCAGTAATTGCAGCAGTGAGCTCATCTATCGATAATCCCGACTTAATGATTCATTAAATTTTAGCCTATTTTATTTAATGATGAAAACCGTAGACTGGCCTGATTACCTAAAGAGGATCACTGTTATGGCTCAGGCATTGACACAACGGATAGAGGCAGTCAATCAACAGGCGATCGCCGAAGGGCGGATCGTAGGTAGCGTAGTGCTGGTGGCTCAACAGGGGACGGTGATTTACGCCGGTGCCAGTGGTTATGCCGATCGCGAGCAGCGGCAACCCATGCAACGTAACAGCCAATTCCGTCTGTCTTCGGTCTCTAAACCCCATGTCACGCTGGCAGCGATGCGCATGATAGAGCAGCAATTGCTGAGTCTGGATGATACCGTTAGCCGTTGGCTACCATGGTTTACCCCTGCGTTGCCCGATGGACGGCGGCCAGCGATCGCTATTCGCCATCTGTTAACCCACACCGCCGGGCTTGATTACCGTTTCAAACAGCCAGAGGGGGGGATCTACCAGCGGTTGGGGATCCACGACGGCATGGAAAAGTCCTCGTTAACGCTGGAGCAAAACCTGCGTCGGTTGGCGCAGGCGCCGTTACAGGCAGAGCCTGGGAGCGAATTCAGTTACTCGCTGGCGATCGACGTATTGGGTGCGGTGCTGGAGCAGGTGACGGGTATGCCTTTACCGCAGTTGTTCGAGCGTTGGGTGGGACAACCGCTAGGGCTGGGGAATAGCGGTTTTTATACGTTGAACGCCGATAAGCTGGCTACGGCTTATTATAATGCCGGACCGCAACCGGCAGCGATGTACGACGGTTTTCTGCTGAGGCTTCCTGAGGAGTTTGGTTTTGACGTGGAGTTTGCGCCTTCGCGAGCGCTTGACCGCCACGCTTATCCTTCGGCTGGCGCGGGAATGGTTGGCGACGCCGACGATGTGCTGCGCCTGGTGGAGACGCTGCGTAATGGTAGCGACGGAGTTTTGCAGCCAGAAACCGCCGCATTGATGCGTCAACCCCATGTAGCAGCGCAGGCAGAAATTCAGGGGCCGGGTTGGGGCTTTGGTTTTGGTGGCGCGGTGCTGGTGGATGCCGCATTGGCAGCAACGCCGCAGAATAATGGCACTATGCAGTGGGGCGGCGTGTATGGGCACAGCTGGTTTTACGATCCGGTCGCGCAGTTGAGCGTGGTCGCGTTGACCAACACCGCGATTGAGGGAATGAGTGGCTTATATCCCGTGCAGATACGCGATGCGGTCTATGGCTAGAGCAATAATCGACGAGGTTTAATAAAAGGTGGAGTTTATTGCAGCGGGAAGGTGAACAGGGGCCTGGCATTGCCAAGCCCCTGTAGTATTACTGACCTTGAATCATCGGCTGCTCAGGTGCCGGAGCGGCATCCTGCTGATCGGGTTCAGGCGCACTATCTTCTTCTGGTGCGGAACCACCGCCCAGCATTCCGAACATGCCCACGAACTCCGGCAGCGACATTTTGCTGCCGTTGAGCTCAATCTGGTTATCGGCATACTTGAAGCTGCTGCCAATCACGTTATCTTTCAGCGTGGTGATCTTGAACATCTCGCCCATTGCTGCCAGGTTTTTTACCTGCTGTTCGGACTGCTGCTGCGCTTGTTGTGCACTGGCACCTTGCAACTGTGCCGCCTGAGACATGGTTTCTTGCGCCATGGCGACCGGAATAGTCAACTGGGCGTCGATTTTCTTGACCGAACGGGCAAGCTGCTGATCCGGTGATTCGGCCGCAGCGCCAGCCTGTGCGGGATCCAGCAGATCGAGGTTAAGGGTAAAGGTGCTTTCACCTTTGGCATTTTTCCAGCTCAGCGGTGCAATGCTGATGGTTGGGTTGCCTTTCAGCAACAGCGGCAGGTTCTGCACCAGCATCTCAGCCGTCTGCTGCTGGTAGGCTTCTGGCGACAGCGTTTCGGCCTGTTGCAACAAGGTCATGGCCTGCTGGTTGTAACGATCGGCAAACTCTTTCAGCCCTTTACCATCCAGGTTGTCGATTTTCAGCAGCAGTTTACCCGCGCCAAAATCGGTGCCCTGAATTTTCAATGCTGCCATGGTGTAATCCAACTGGCCTGCGAGGCTGTTGCCTTTCTCGCCGAACTGGCTGGCCAGGTTGAAACCTTCCATCGTCATGGCGTCTTTACCGTCTACAGCCACGGTCAGTTGCTTCATGCCAAGCGCTTGCTCACCCAGGCTTAGACTGTATTGGCCCAGATGCGTGTTGCTTTTGAGCGTCAGCCCTTGCATCGTCATCTGCTCGTTCTGGCCGGACTGATTCGGGCCACCGATCACGAGGCTGTCACTGCTGGCGTCCAGGATAGCGCTTTGCATGTCCTTGCCGATATCCGCGTCGATTTTTGCACCGCTGAATTTCAGTGAGGACTTGTCTTTCTGATATTCCACCGGGATCACATCGATGGACGTAGAGGTATCACCGCTGTATGAAATGCGTGAATCGGCGCTGAACAGCGACTTACCTTTGGTGATATCAAACAGCGTTTTGACTTTCGGGGTGTTTTCCAGCTCGGTATGTACCGAGGCCATGCTTGGGATCAGGTTGAACTTTTTCAACTGGGCCAGCGGGAATGGGCCGTGATCGACGGTTTCAATGAAGGCCACTTCTTCGCCGGACTTCAGCAGGGCATCGTCGGTGGTGATGCTGCCATCGGCACGCAGCACATAGCGGATCTGGCTACTGAACAGCCCACGTTGATAGTTTTCATAGCTCAGTTTGACTCCAGCCTTTGGCAGCATGGTTTTCAGCTGGCTATTGGCGGTGTCAACCATTTCCCCCATCCGTTGCTCGATAAGCTTGCCGGTGTACCAAGAGGCTCCAGTCCATGCTGCGCCGAGCACCACAATGATGCTGACAGCGACTAACGATTTTTTCATTGTTCTGTTCTTCCTTTGTTAAGCCGGTAGAGGGCAGGGCAACCAATTTGGGCCTGCAAAAAACGCCCGCAGGCGTTTTATTGTGTAGGTAAACTAATCATCTTAGCAACTTATTTACCTCTATTTTACCGCCAATTAGGACAACTGATTATAAACGCGGGCAAGACGGCCGCTCCCGGTGACGTTAACCGGGGATTCAAAGGCGGCAATAAAGCAGGAATCACCTGGCTGCAAGATGACCTGTTGGCCCTGTTTCTCCAATCTGGCTTCACCTTCTATACAGAACACGATCGCCGCGCTGTTTTGCGCCAATGGCTGCGGTGTGTCATCGAGATCGTGTAACGAGAAGGCAAAGTCCTCAACGGGGATCGGGAAGAACAGCTCTTTGCCTCGTTGCTCTGGCTGAGTCAGCAGGCCAGACGCCGGTTGAGGGCGGAACTGCAGATTGGCCAGCAACTCAGGGATATCGATGAATTTTGGCGTCAGGCCCGCGCGCAGCACGTTATCCGAGTTTGCCATCACTTCCAGCGCGACGCCGTTCAGATAGGCATGTGGGGTCTCGGCGTACAGGAACATGGCTTCGCCCGGTGCCAGTTTGACCACGTTCAACAGCAGCGGAGAGAACAGGCCGCTGTCGTCGGCATAGAAACGAGCGATAAAGCGGATGGTGTCCCAAGGCTCACCCTGCTGGTTGTTCAAGGCGGCTTTCAGCACGCCAAGCGCCAGCGTTTTTTGCTCACCGCTCATCCCCAGCAGGCTGGCAAACAGGGTCGCCAGGTGGGCGGCATCCGGCTGTTGCAGGAAGGCGGCGATATCGTGATGTGCGCCGGAAAGTGGTTGTAACAGCGCAACGATATCGTCCAGTTCGCGGAAGCCATTCATCGCCAGGAACGGCGTCAGGGCAAACACCAGCTCCGGTTTGTGATTCGGATCCTTATAGTTGCGCTCTGCGGCATCAAACGGAATACCGGCGGCATTTTCTTTGGCAAAGCCTACCTCTGCGGCGGCCTTGCTTGGGTGGACCTGGATAGAAAGCGGTTGGTCGGCACACAGCACTTTAAACAGGAACGGCAGTTCACCAAAGCGTTGTGCCACTTCAGCACCCAGCAGTTTAGGCTGATCGGTATCAATTACTTCACGCAGAGAACGCAGGTTTCCCAGCCGATCGGCTACCTGTGAACTGCTTTTAGGGTGTGCCCCCATCCACAGTTCGGCCATTGGCTTACCTGTCGGGTTTTTAATGCCATACAGCTTGGTTAACGCATCAACGCTGCCCCAAGCGTAGTTTTGGATGGCATTAGTCATTTTTTGCATGATCGTATCCTGCTTTCTCAAAAAAATTGCGCTAAGTAAACAATGCAGCGCAGGCGCATGCAAGCCAAGATGGCTAAAAATGCGCTTTGCTGCGGCGGTTAATGCGAATGGTTATTATCTGTCTATACTAAGGTGGCTCGCCAACGGGTTACGGCCCGTGGGCATTACCCATTACTTTTAGGAATTGTGCTAAGGAGACCGTGATGGCAGGCGTTCGCATCGAAAAAGACTCAATGGGCCCCATCGAAGTACCCGCCGACCAACTATGGGGCGCGCAGACTCAGCGCTCGTTGGAACATTTCCGTATCTCATCAGAAAAAATGCCTCCGGCGCTGATCCATGCGCTGGCGATGACCAAGCGTGCGGCAGCCAGCGTTAATATGGATCTGGGATTACTGCCCGCAGAGCGGGGCAAGGCGATTATCCAGGCTGCCGATGAAGTGCTGGCAGATAAGCACCCCAATGAATTCCCATTGTCGATCTGGCAAACCGGTTCCGGTACCCAGACCAATATGAACATGAACGAAGTGCTGGCTAACCGTGCCAGCGAGTTGTTGGGGGGCGAACGCGGTGAAGCTCGGCGGGTCCACCCCAACGACGACGTCAACAAAAGCCAGAGCTCCAACGACGTTTTTCCTACCGCAATGCATGTAGCAGCGGTGATCGCGGTGCGCGAGCATCTGATCCCTGAGCTGAAGGCGCTGCACCGCACGCTGCATGCCAAGGCGGACGCTTTCCACGATATCGTTAAAATCGGCCGCACCCATCTGCAAGATGCTACGCCGCTGACGCTGGGCCAGGAAATCTCCGGCTGGGCGGCGATGTTGGAATATAACCTCAAGCATATCGAGGCCAGCATACCGCATCTCAGTGAGTTGGCCTTGGGCGGCACGGCTGTGGGGACTGGGCTGAATACTCATCCCGAATACGCGGTGCGGGTGGCGAAGGCTTTGGCAGAGCTGACCGGGCAGCCTTTTGTCACCGCGCCGAACAAGTTCGAAGCCCTGGCAACCTGCGATGCGCTGGTGCATGGCCACGGTGCCTTGAAGGGATTGGCCGCCTCGTTGATGAAGATCGCCAACGATGTGCGCTGGCTGGCCTCTGGCCCACGCTGTGGCATCGGTGAGATCGCGATCCCTGAAAATGAACCGGGCAGCTCAATCATGCCGGGGAAGGTCAACCCAACGCAGTGTGAAGCCATGACCATGCTCTGTGCGCAGGTGATGGGCAACGACGTGGCGGTGAACATTGGCGGTGCGTCCGGTAACTTTGAACTGAACGTATTCCGCCCGATGGTGATCCACAACTATCTGCAATCTATTCGTTTGCTGGCAGACGGCATGAGCGGCTTCAATGAGCACTGCGCGGTGGGGATTGAACCGAACCGCGAACGTATCGGCCAGTTGCTTAACGAATCGCTGATGTTGGTTACCGCCTTGAATACCCATATCGGTTATGACAAGGCGGCGGAAATCGCCAAACAGGCCCATAAGGAAGGATTGACCCTGAAAGCCTCGGCGCTGAAGTTGGGCTATCTGACCGAGCAGCAGTTTGACCAGTGGGTACGACCAGAGGAGATGGTCGGCAGTATGAAGAAATAAGACCAAGAAAACCTCAGGCGTACCAGGCTGCGCCTGAGATCTGTCTGCGCAGTAAGAATTTGCAAGATGCCAATTTTCCATGGCGTCGGTGTATAATCCCTTCTCATGTTTGTAGCGATGTTATTCAACAACGAGTAACCCATGTCCCGCACTCAACGCCTGCTCGATCTGATGCAGATCCTGCGCCGCCATCGTTACCCGGTCGCCGGGCATTCCCTGGCCGCAGAGCTGGGGATCAGTATGCGCACCTTGTACCGCGATATCGCCACCTTGCAGCAGCAGGGGGCCGATATTGTTGGTGAAGTGGGGATCGGTTATGTATTACGGCCGGGATTTATGCTGCCGCCGCTGATGTTCTCGCAAACTGAGATCGAAGCGCTGGTTCTGGGTATGCGCTGGGTGGAGCGCCGGGGTGACAGCCAGCTTGCCGGGGCGGCGACCAATGCGTTGGCAAAAATTGCCGCCGTGTTGCCTGCGGAACTGCGTGAAGAGCTGGATGCCAATACGTTGCTGATCGGCCCGGTGCCTACAGCCTATGTGACGGATGAGACCCTGGTGACGATCCGTGAAGCCATCCGGTTGGAGCGTAAGATCAAGGTGGAGTATCGGGATTATGCCGGTAATGGCAGTGAGCGGATCTTGTGGCCGTTTGCCATGGGCTACTTTGAACAGGTGCAGATCCTGATGGCCTGGTGTGAATTGCGTGGCTCGATACGCCATTTCCGCCTTGACCGTATTGGCCGGTTAACGCCGCTGGAGCTACGTTACCCGCGTGGCCGCCGGGCATTGATGAAGCTGTGGCGGGAAAGTGAGGGCATTGCCCAATGATCCTGCTGCCATAAACTGACAGTAGGGTGGACTAGAGTAACGTTATCAGGAGCCAGCCGGTTCCCATTCAGAGGATAATGTTATGACAGCCCCAAGCATGACCATGATTTATGTCGATTGCCCAGAAACAAGCGCCGAATTTTATCGCCAATTGTTAGGTGCCGACCCCGTCGAATTGTCTCCCACCTTTGCCTTATTTATCTTGAATAACGGTTTCAAACTGGGCATGTGGTCAAAACATACCGTGGAGCCTGCGCCAGCAGCGGCCGGCGGCGGCACAGAAATCTGCTTTATGTTCGAACAACCGCAACAGGTCGATGCGCTCTATCAACAGTGGCGGGATAAAGGATTAACTATTGTGCAATCTCCGGTCGAGCTGGACTTCGGCTACACCTTTGTTGCGGCCGATCTTGATGGCCATCGGCTGCGTGTTTACAAGCTTAACGACGAGTAACTTCTTTCACTGCTCGATTGTCATGTAGGGGCACAGCATGCTGTGCCCGTTCACGTTGCTATTGCCATATCGGCTATGTCCATATGCCGGAACTGGAGTTATATCAAGTTTTCCAGGATGGCATTCTTGAGCGGATCCCTTGCGATCGTTAATTATCCCTCAATATCGGTATACAGATGCAGGCGTTTCACCAGCAGGCGCAGAGGCTTAGCCTCCGGCTTATATTTGTGTTTTACCGCCGTCACATCGTAATTGAGCAGTTCACCGATCTTCGGTACCAGTGCACCCATCTCTGGTTGGCACAGGGCAATCAGCGGCAGCGGGCAGGGGTGTTGCACCTGCTTTTGCTGCGGTTGATACCATACTCGCGCGATTGGCTGCACCTTCACTGGTCGTTTGATTTTTAGCATCGCGTTCTGCGGCAGGCGACTGACATCGTCAATTTCGCGGCTCACCAACTCGGCCCACTGTTCGCGGTTGAAGGGCGGGACGGCGCGCCCGGCTTTCTGGCTTTTCTCCAGCTGTGCCAGGATATCGTCGCGTTTCACCTTCTTGATGATGTGCTTGTTGGCCCAGCCAAAGCGTACCGAGTCCGGGTTGGTGAGCAGGGTAATGGATCGATAGGCGCTGAGGGTGATCAACCCGTGCAGGTGGGTGTGCACAAAGTCAAAACGTTGCTCGGGTGCCAGGCCAGACTCTACGGTAATGATTTGTTCCAGCTCCGCCTTCAGCCGGTTGATCAGGGCGATCTGCTGTTGTAGCGCCAGATAATCGGCTCGCTCGGTCTCAAGGCAAATCACACCGGGCAATCTTACCGCCGCCTTGCTGCTGATATGCTGGCGGTTGTGGTGGATAAACAGCCGTTGGTAGTGTTCCAGGGCAAGATCACGGGCTGCCTGGCCGACATGTTGCTCAACGCTGATCTGTTCGATGGCGGTATGTTCCTTACCTTTCTCTATTTCTGGCAGGCTGAACACCCTTGCTGCCAGCAACCGCAACGGCTGGATTTGCTGGTGGAGTTGCGCCAACGCCTGTTCCAACTCGCTAAAACGCGCATTCATTCTGCCGATCAGGCTGTACTTATCCATCATCACCTCGCATTTTAGTTACAACATACATTGTAGGGCAGAATAACCAGGGTGGCAACTTCAGCCTCCGCGTGGAAGTTGCTTAACAGCGGAAAATCCTGCATACATACGACGGTGAAGGTGAGGAGCACGAAACTAATCCAGCATAAACCGTGCTCCATCGATGCGCCCTGATCAAGGGACTGCTTTACTGTCAAATATGCGCCTCAACACCCAGCCTAGCGTGTTGGAAAAATTAGCCGATGTGGGTAATTGGGTAATTTCGGGGGCGACTGACCAAACGCCATGTTCATCTGTGCCAGCAATGTCATAGCGGAAAAGATAGTCGGGTTCTAATCCCATGCGTAGATCGGTAAGGATCAGACGAAGTTCACCATCGTTTCGTTGCTGCGTGTGGACAGCGAAAAATCCATGTGTGAACCACCGTAGACGTTCCAACTGCGGCTCGGATATCAACTGCTCCAGTTTAGCGTTGTCGCTTGGGTAAAAAGTAAATGGCATTGCCTCCCGATCTGCAACAAGGGACCGGTCACCGATCCAGTAACCTTTGGGTTCTATCACGATCACTCGCCATGCCAGGGTGTTGAACGGCAGGGGGGTTGAAAAACGTGGTGCATTTTGTAAGTTCAGAACCGCCAGGCTTTGCGATGCCTCCCTGTCGATCAGTGCTTTGGCACCGACACTCCATGCCAGGTAAACCGAACTCACCAGCAAGCCCGCTACCAGCCAGTTGCGTGCTGCCCTGTCCCGGCCTGGCCCATTTGTTTGCTGCAAGGATTGGGAGGTTAGCCGCCAGGCAGCAATAACCCCTGCCAGCAAAGGTACGGTATACAACGGATCAATGATGAAGATTGACGCCCACATTACTGGCGGGGTCTCCATGGGCCAGAGCAACTGGGTACCGTAGACGGTAAAAGCGTCCAGCAAAGGATGCGTTATCAAGGCAAGCCAGATCGCCAACAGCCACCGCAACGGGGATCCCTGCACCAGGCTGCTGCGGGATTTGAGCACTAACCATAGCAATAGTCCCAACACCGTTAACATCAGGAGTGAATGCGATGGCCCCCGGTGCCAGGTCACTTCTGTAACAACATCACGGCTGAACAATTTAAACCAAATCACATCCAGATCGGGCAAAGTCCCGAGTATTCCGCCAGCCAGTATCGCCATACGTCGATGGCGTGGAGGGACGACAAGTGCGGCAACAATGCTACCAAGAACAATTTGTGTTAATGAGTCCATGGCAGGCTCCAGCGGTTGGCATTATCGATCTGTTGGGCACTCTGTCGCTTTATCCACCGGTCATGTAACCATTGTTCCGTCTTGCGGCGAGCAAGTAAGGTTGCCCATTGCAGATCTCGCTCGAACAGCATGGGTTTCTCATCACTGCCAACGATGACCCAGAACCAACTTCCATCGGTGAGATTACGTGCCTTGAATTTTACACCGGTGATCTGAACTGTCTCACTACGGCCAGCATGTGTAATACGCACCGGTTCACTGTGGGGAGCGACAGAGGAAACCCTCATGTTGACCAGTAAATCAGGCGCAGCTCTGCGCAGGAATTCTGTTGCAATCTGCTCAGAACGCTCTCGGGATGGTAAAGGCTTTCCTGCCAGCTCTAGCGAGATGTTAGCAAAACCTTTGAGTGCTCCATCGGGTGAGATCACAGTACTAAAGTGTTCCCCCTCCAGGAAGGCATTCCGTCCGTCACGCCTTTCGTAGCGGCTAAGCACTACGGGCTTACCATCCAGAGTAACTGAACGCTGACTGGTGAGATGATGAGTATCAGGGATGCTGGCTGAGTCATGACCCACTGCGCCAGAGGCCGCCTGCAAGGCGAAAGTAGAAAAACTAGCCGTAAGCCCGATACCGATGTGGAGCACCAGGACAAAGCGATAGAGGCTCCACCAGGCAGCGAGGACTGAAGTGAGCGAAGAACGTTTGGTGTTCATGATTTCCTCTGGGATGGGGCAAGTGATGCGCTTTTCATCACGCAGATACTGGCCAGTAAAAGCACCACCGTAAGCCCGATCAGGAGAGGGACGAAACCGGGTGCCAATGACACGATAAGCGGGCCAATACTGGCGCCGATGAACAAGACAAAGCCATTGAGCGCCATGCCAGCTGCGCGGTCAGGCGCGGCCAGATCGCCAAATCGGCTGATCATTGCCGGGACAGCCAGAGCGACACCGGTAACGAAGAGCAGGCTCCCGATGGCAATACCTATTATCGTCTGCGACAAAATCGCCTCCAGAGTGAGGCCGACAGCTGCAACCAGGTAACCTGCACTTGCGACGCTCGGCATCCCGAATCTGTTTGCAAGCGGCCCAACCAGCAAAGCCATGAACATTCCTGGCAATCCAGACAGGCGAAGTGCAATGACCAGATCAGGATCCAGGTTCACCCCTGCCAAATGTGGCCCCAACGATGTATACATCGCGACAAAAGACAGGAGAAGTGTGATGTGCGCGCATGAAAGCAGCACAATGGCAGGCCGCATGGCAATCTTGCCTAATGCGATGAAACGATGGCCCAGGTGGCCATCGACGGCAGTACGGGAGGGTTCCTGGATCAGTAGCGCAATGAATGGGATCACGGCCACCAGGCCACTTCCCGTGGCGACAAATACCCAGATCCACCCCCATTGTAGCGCCACCCAGGCAGCGAACACTTGCCCCAGGATACCCGCTACGAGAAAAGACGTCGACATGGCCCCGATGGCAATTGCCCGATGACGTGGCGATACCGCTTCGGCGAGATAGGCAAGCGCCGCAGGGGCGAAACTGGACGCAGCAAGCCCCTGCAACATCCGTAGTCCCGCCAACCAGGGCAATGAAGGCGCAAAAACGCAGGCGAGTGTGGCAACCGACAGTGCACTCAGCCCAACCAGCATGATTGGCCGACGACCATACTGATCGGATAACGGCCCCCAGAGCAGGAATCCTCCAGCATAGGCCAGGCTGAAACAACTGGCTAGCGCGAACGTGATTGAGCCTGGTGTTGCCGAACTGAAGGATTGACCGACAGGTGTGAGTAGAGGGATAGCCAGATAAAGCTGGGTCAGCACCAACAATGCAACTATGACCAGCAACGTAACCTCACGCCCACTGGCGTAATGAACTCGGTTGTGGTGGGCGTTGTTGCTGGCGGGGTTAGCCGCCAGAACTGTAGTGTGGGTGTGTTCAGCCATAGAATCCTGTTTCCGATACCGGAACGGCTCCTCCAACCATAACGGAGTGTACCTGACGTGCTGTATGCAGTTGCCAGAATTGTTCAGCGATGTCCACCGGTGCGACGGTATCACTTTTGCCAATACCGCCTGGCGTTCCCTCAACGAAACCATTGACGACTACTTCACCGACATGAATGTCTCGTGGTGCGAGGGTATGCGCCAGGATATGGGTGGCTTTACGTTGCGCAGCAACACTGATGGCCAACGCAGCATAATCGACGGCAAACGCATTGATTTGCGGGTGATCCAGTGCCATGACGCCGCTGGTCACCAGTACTGTACCTTTCGATTTGGCAAGGTCATCCAGGCTCTCCTGTACGGCGGCGATATAGCCAGCAACCCGAAGATCGAAACTCTTGCTCAGATCCGTTGGGGAAGTGGATAGCAGGTCGCCTTCGATATCGAGAAAGACGTTCCAGTGCAGGATACCAATGGGCCCCAGTATCTCACGGATATCCTTGACGACATGCCGTATCGCTTTAACGTCGCTCAAATCGGCCGAGAAAGCCTGAACCTTGATACCTTCGGCCGTCAGTTCTGCTACCGCTTTGGCAAGACGTTGACCATTGCGCGCAATCAGGGCGACAGGATGACCAGCCTTGCCAAAACGGTGAGCAACCGCGTGGGAGATCCCCGGGCCGTGTCCACAGATAAGAATGGTGTTTTTCATAGTTGATACTCCAGTTAACAGGTAAAATTACAACTCCAACGTTTCAGTTGGAAATTACTATAGTATGATTACGTAACAACCACAACCGATAGTTAAGAGAGAAAAAAATGGCCTGGGATACAGAAGGGACGAAACGTAAAATTCTGCAAGCAGCGATGGCTGAATTTGCCCAGTTTGGCCCGAATGGCACCACCCATGAACGGATTGCCAGGCTGGCAGGAGTAAACAAAGAACGTGTTTACAATTACTTTGGTGACAAATCGGCGTTATTCGCAGTCGTGTTACGCAATGAGTTGGCCAAAGTGGCGCTAGCTGTGCCTGTACAATCTTTTGCTGTCGAAGACATTGGAGATTACGCGGGGCGGGCTTATGACTATCAC
This sequence comes from Serratia sp. 2723, assembly GCF_050434425.1. Lineage (NCBI taxonomy): Bacteria > Pseudomonadati > Pseudomonadota > Gammaproteobacteria > Enterobacterales > Yersiniaceae > Serratia > Serratia sp. 2723. Next base: position 154,872 of record NZ_JBNDIN010000005.1, on the reverse strand, counting down.
CTCGAGAACCCTGAGCTTAGCAGGCTTATGCGCTGGGAAGGTCTAGCTTATGATGCAGAGGTGCCGGACGAGGAACTGCGACGTGAATACTATGGATACAAGGTTCAGGCCGTAGCTGACGGACAGCATCAGGGAGTTGTTACCCAGGCCCTCGACGCGGATCACCTGGCTTTTCTGATATTGGCTCTTGCCGGATGGTGGTCTGCAGTGCCACAGGTCGCGCGTATGTTTACGGGGCCAGACAGCACAGAAGAGCATGCCAGACGGAGAGCTTCTGTCGTAGAGGCAGCCCGACGCCTGGCAACAGCCCCATAAAATGAATGATGGAAAACGCGGCAAATACCAATCAAGCAAAAATTACGACGGTAGTGCTTCCCAGTCATAATAAGTGCAGAAGGGGCACAGCCTGTGTGCCCCTTGGTTGTTTTCCCTGAGCAAGGGATTAAATACGCGCGGCTTCCGGTAATTTCTTCAGATAATGGCCAACCAGCAGGGCCAACAACAGCATCACGCTGATAAAGGCGACTACGCCTCCCCAGCCGAAGTTATGCCAGAACAGGCCGCCCAGTGTACCGGCAACGCTGGAACCTACGTAGTAACAGAACAGATACAGCGAAGAAGCCTGGCCTTTGGCTCGGCGTGCGCGGCGGCCAATCCAACTGCTGGCAACCGAGTGGGCGGCAAAGAAGCCGGCGGTGAACAGCATCATGCCAATAAAGATCACCGCGACAGGGGCCAGGGCGGTGATCAGTATCCCGAGCAGCATAATGATAATGGACGCCAGCAGCACCGGGCCGCGGCCAAATCGGGAGGTCAGGGCACCCGCTTTGGGTGAACTGTAAGAACCGGTGAGATACACCACTGACAACAGACCCACAATGGCCTGGCTAAGATGATAAGGATCGCTCAGCAGGCGGTAGCCGATGTAGTTGAACATCGTCACAAAGCTGCCCATCAGCAGGAAACCTTCGGCAAACAGTAGCGGTAGACCCTTGTCGTGCCAATGCAGCTTAAAGTTAATCAGCAGCGTTCTTGGCCGTAATGAACTGGCGCGAAAGTGTTTGGACGCGGGCAGAATGCGCCAGAACATGCAGGCCGCCGCCAGGGCAAACACCCCAATCACCGCCAGCGAGATCCGCCAGGAGAAGAAATCGGTGAGCACCCCGGTCACCAGGCGCCCGCTCATCCCACCGATCGAGTTACCGCTGATATACAGGCCCATAGAAAAGGCTACGAAGCTCGGGTGGATCTCTTCGCTCAGATAGGTCATACCGACGGCCGCAACCCCGCTCAACGAAAGCCCAATCAGCGCCCGCATCAGCAAGATGCCGTGCCAACTGGTCATGAAGGCACAGATCAGCGTGCAGATTGCCGCCAACAGCAGGGCTACCACCATCACCGACTTGCGGCCAATCGCATCTGACAGCGGACCGGTAAACATCAGGCCTATGGCCAACAATCCAGTGGAGAAGGAGAGAGAAAGACTGCTTTCGGCCGGGGAAATGCCAAAATCTTGCGAAAGCACCGGCAGGATCGGTTGCACACAGTACAGCAACGCAAAGGTAGCCAGCCCGGCAGAGAACAACGCCAAGGTTACGCGCATAAACTGCGGTGTACCGCGTTCGATGTAGGGGAGTTTATTTAGCGTGGTGCGTTTGGTGGTTGGAGCACTGTCAGGGGCTGGCAGCGTTTTTGGCATACTGGCCGCAGAACGCGAAACGGTTGTCACAACTGTTCCTTACCGGGTTCGGGAGATGAAAAACAGGCTTTGAATCACAAAATCATAGGGAGCGGCCAGTTTTTTGTCTAATATATTAATCAACCTAATTAAGATGTTTAAAGTATGAATATCGAGCTCAGACATTTGCGCTATTTTGTCGCCGTCGCCGAAGAGCTGCATTTTGGCCGGGCTGCAGAGCGGTTACGGATTTCCCAGCCGCCCCTTAGCCAACAGATCCAGGCGCTGGAGGAGATGGTGGGGGCGCGTTTGCTGGCGCGCAATAATCGTAATGTCAGCCTGACCCAGGCGGGGGAGATGTTCCTGAAAGAAGCCTATCAGGTGCTTGCCCAGGTCAACCGGGCGGCAGAGAAGGCGGCGCGCCTGGAGCGTGGCGAACTGGGTGAACTGACGATTGGCTTCACCTCTTCGGCTCCGTTTATCAGCGTGGTTTCCCGTAGCTTGCGAGCATTTCGCCAGTTATCTCCAGATGTGCATATCAAAATGCGCGAGGTGAACACCAAGCAACAGCTTGAGCCGCTGCTCAACGGTGACCTGGATCTGGGCGTGATGCGCAATACCCGCTTGCCGGAGGCATTGCAGCATCAGTTGTTATTACGCGAGCCCTTGCTTGCCGTGGTACCGAATGGCCATCCGTTAACCCAAAAGGCAACTGGCACGCTGCGTTTCAGCGATTTGGCTCTGGAACCCTTCGTGTTCTTTTCCCGTGAAGTCGGCACCGCACTGTACGACGAAATTCTGGCTTTGCTGGCCAATGCCGGGATCGCCCCTTACATCACGCAGGAAGTGGGAGAAGCGATGACCATTATCGGTCTGGTCGCGGCCGGGTTGGGGATTTCCATTCTGCCGATGTCCTTTGGCCGGGTGAAGATCGATGGGGTGACCTATCTCCCCTTGGCCGAACCCGAGGCGATGACCGAGGTCTGGTTGGTGCATCATCGCAGCAGGCCGTTAACGGCTGCGGCCAAGGCGTTAATGGCGCTGATGCTCGGGCCAAAAGCTGGGTAAATAAGAGACGTTTTTGGACGGAAATCTCGGTGAATCTGTGCTGTTAATCACATAACGAATCAAATAGTTGACGCTGTATTCCAAAAGCCCCACCATAGCCTCTAATCTTTATTTAGAAGCGCGAAAAATAGCAGGAGCGGGTGTGTGATTGCGGATGGGCAGCCTGGGCATATTGATCAGATCAAGCAAACCAATGCAGGGGCAGTTTACCGGCTGATAGATCGGCTGGGGCCGATTTCGCGCATCGAATTATCCAAGCGGGCACAGCTGGCGCCAGCCAGTATCACCAAGATAGTGCGTGAACTGCTCGAAGCGCATCTGGTTAAAGAAACCGAATATCAGGAAGTTGGTAGCCGTGGCCGCCCGGCCGTTGGCCTGGTGCTGGACACCGAAGCCTGGCATTACCTTTCTGCACGTATCAGCCGTGGCACTATTACCCTGGCGTTGCGCGATCTCAGTAGCAAGCTGGTGATTGAAGAACTGCTGCCGCTAACAGCCGAACATCCTGAGCCATTATTACAACGCATCGTCAGCGAAGTAGACCAGTTTTTTATCCGCCACCAAAGCAAACTGGAACGTTTAACCGCCATCGCCATCACGCTGCCTGGCATGATTGATACCGCTGCAGGTATTGTTCACCGCATGCCGTTTTATGACATCAACGAAATGGCGTTGGGGCCAGCGCTAGAGGCACTGACGGGCCTGCCGGTTTATGTTCAGCATGATATCTGTGCCTGGACAATGGCAGAGGCGCTGTATGGCGCATCCCGTGGCAGCCACAACGTCGTTCAGGTCGTCATCGATCATAACGTCGGCGCAGGGGTGATCACTAACGGACGCGTACTGCATTCGGGCAGCAGCAGCGTGGTGGAGATTGGTCACACACAGGTCGATCCTTACGGAAAACGCTGCTATTGCGGTAACCATGGTTGCCTGGAAACGGTCGCCAGCATTGAAAACATGTTGGAAATTGCCCAGCAACGTCTGGGAGGGTCGATGTCTTCGATGCTGCATGGCGCGCCATTGACCGTGGAGTCCTTATGTGACGCCGCGCTGGCAGGGGATCAATTGGCCAAAGATATTATTCTTGGCGTCGGGCACAGCGTTGGGCGCATCGTGGCGATCATGGTCAACCTGTTCAACCCGGAAAAAATCCTGGTAGGTTCGCCGTTGAACCGTGCCGCAGAAATCCTGCATCCGGCGATTGCTTCGTGCATTCGTCAGCAATCCTTGCCTGCGTACAGCGAGCATGTGCAAGTGGAATCCACCCAATTCTTCAACCAAGGCACCATGCCGGGAGCCGCGCTGGTAAAAGAAGCCATGTATAACGGTTCTTTGCTGGTCAAGTTGCTACAAGGTTGATTTACCCTGTAGTTAGGCGACAAGCTTATTCATACTCAGGAGCTTTGGTAAGTGACTGAGGTGGATAAGTGCAGGTAACAACGCTACAACCTGAAATCCATCGGCTATATTAATTATTCTTATCAGAGTTTCTTATTATTTACCGCCAAAAGATTGAGCTACCTCAAGCCCCTGTTGAGTTGCATCCCCTAGACTTTTGCCGTAGGACGACTCTCGTCGTGATTTACGGCGATTTTTCAGGTTAACGAGGTTCAAGGCAATCTATTCATGTTAAAGCGTTTATTTGTTACAGGCACGGATACCGACGTAGGCAAAACTGTGGTTTCTCGCGGTTTATTGCAGGCTTTCGCCGCGCAAGGTCGCTCAGTAGCGGGTTATAAGCCCGTTGCGACAGGCTGCCAGGAAACCAGCGAAGGCATTCGCAATAGAGACGCTTTAGTTTTACAGGCCTCTTCCTCATTGCCGCTGTCCTATGACGAAATCAATCCGATCACCTGCCTGGATGAGGTGTTTCATGCCCATGCAACCCAGGATATTGATTACGGACTGATGAGCCGTGGTTTGCACCATCTTGCCGCCAAGGCCGATACGGTAGTGGTTGAGGGCAGCGGCGGCTGGCGGGTATTGATGAACGATCTCCGTCCTTATGCCGAGTGGGTGGTGCAGGAACAACTGCCGGTTATCCTGGTGGTTGGGATCAAGCTGGGCTGTGTCAGCCACGCGTTATTGACCGCACAGGCAATTATTAACGATGGCTTACCATTGCTGGGCTGGGTGGCTAATCGTATCAACCCTGGTTTAGCGCACTATGCTGAAACTATCGATGCGATGCAGCAGCGTATTCCGGCTCCGTTGCTGGGGGAGATCCCGTATCTGCCGCGCGCGGAACAACGTGAGCTGGCGCAGTATCTGGATGTTTCGCAGCTGGTTGATCGCTACACATTGTGATAAACCGACAGCGGGCGTAGTCCACGAGCAATCGTGGTGGCGATAACGCAAGCCAACAGAATGCCCGGCAGCAGGGTATATTCTCCGGTCATCTCAAACACCATTAATGCTGCCATAATGGGCGCATGAGTGGTGGCAGCCAGCAATGTCGCCATACCGGTCAACGCCAGTAGGATGGGCACTGCAGTACCCAATTCCGGCCACAGGCCAAACATCTGGCCCACTACCGAGCCCAATGCGGCCCCCACGAATAAGGTTGGCGTGAACACGCCACCAGGTGCACCTGAACCACTACTGGCCAGTAGTGCTAACAGTTTGCAAATCAGGATCGCACCGACCAGCAACATCCCCGGTGGTGCCGAGAGTAAAGATTGCACCACGCTATAGCCATTTCCCCAGACTTCGGGATACAGCAAGGAAAGCAACCCGACGATCAGCCCGCCAAGTGCCAGCTGTAACGGTGGTATGAGGTTGAGCGAGCGAAACGCCCGGCCGCTGGCCGCCATCGCCCACAGAAACAGCGGGCCACAAACTCCCGCCAGTATGCCCACCAAAGCCATTAACAGATATTGCACTGGCCAGGGAGCAGCAAGTGGCTCCACGATATAGAGCGGAGCCTGGCCACCGTTCAGCAGATTGGTCATCAGCAGCGCGCTCACGGCGGCGATCACCACCGGGCCAAGCGAGGCCAGCATCAGGGAGCCAAACAGGATTTCCGCGATAAACAGGCTGCCAGCCAGCGGGGCATGATAGGCGCTGGCCATCCCGGCAGCGGCCGCGCAAGCTACCCACAATTTCCATTCTTTCGCCGGCGTAAAGCGCTGGGCAAACACCGATCCCACCAACGCCCCCAGCAGGATCATCGCCCCCTCGCGCCCAATGGTGCTGCCGCTGGAAACCACCAGCAGTGAGGCCAGGCATTTTATCAGGCTGGCGTTAACGGCCAGCCGCCCGTCACCGGCTTCAATCGCTTCCATATAATCCGTTGGAGCGATGGGTTTTTGATGTTGGTAACGCTGGTAGATCCACAACAAAAAGCCCGCTGCCAATCCACCCAACGCTGGCGTCAACGCTCTCCGCCATCCGGGTAGTGCGGCAGCAGCGGCCACCAAACTGCCTTCATCGTGATCCAGCAACAGCCATTCAAGCCCGAGCATGGCGCGGTGAAATAACCACACTGCCAACGCAGCACAAATGCCGAGTAGGATGGCAATAAACAGATGGCGCAGCAGGGCGCGATAGTGATGCAGAGGGACCAATTGTTTCATGCGTCGGCAGATGGTGAAGAATAAGAGGTTCAGGTGGGCATTGTGCTTGTCTACCCACCTGAAAACCAGAGAATCTTTATCAGAACCCTGGCGTTGTGGTTAAAGTATTAACCGCCCGGAGGCGTGGCAGGCTGATATTTACCGCTCATGCCTTCCAGCAGCGCGACCAGATCCTTGATATCACTGTCTGGCAGGGTAACGCCAACCTGATAGGTCAGCATATCCTTGATCGCCTGATGCAGCGAAGTCACGCTGCCATCGTGGAAGTAAGGGGCGGTTTGGGCGATGTTTCGTAACGTCGGGGTTTTGAAGCGGTGGCGATCGCTATCATTTTTAGTGACGTTGTAACGCCCAAGGTCGGCCTCGGTGGGGTTGCCGCGAGCGGTAAAGTAATCTGCTTTCAGCCCCATCACCTCATAGGATTGGCCGCCAAGGTTGACCCCGGTATGGCAGGTGCCACATTTGTTTTGCTGGAACAGCTGGTAGCCGTGTTTTTGCTGCGCCGTCAGGGCGTCATTATCGCCTTTCAGGTAACGGTCAAATGGGCTGTCTGGGGTGATCAGCGTCTTTTCGAACTCGGCAATGGCGTCGCTAATGTTATCGCCGGTGAGACCGTTAGCATAGACACGCCGAAAATCGGCCTTCAGCACAGCGTCCTGATCCAGTTTGGCGATGATTTCATCCCAGGACTTAGAGGCCATCTCGATCGGATTCATCGGCGGGCCACCGGCCTGGGCCTGTAAATCTGCCGCTCGGCCATCCCAAAACTGCGCCATATTGAAGGCCGCATTAAACACCGTCGGGGCGTTGATTGGCCCGACCTGATCGCCAACCCCCAACGATGAGACGCGGCCATCCACGCCACCTTCGCCCAGCTTATGGCAGTGGGCACAAGAGATGCTGTTATCTTTCGACAGGCGCGGATCGTGGAACAGCCGAAAGCCCAGCGCCACCTTCTGCGGATCGGTAGGTAGCGAGGCTGGTAATGGTTGTAAGGCGGCACCGCGCAGTTCGGCTGGCGTATCCGGCCAGGTGTAGAATTGTTCACGCTGTTGACGGATCCAGCTCAGCAGTTCATTGCGATCGCCATCGCTGACGTTTCCGGCCCAGTGAACCATCTTATACAATGGTGGTGGCATCTCCTGGTTTTGCAGCACGGCTTCCAGCTTGGCCAGATCAACTTCAGGCACCGCAGCATTTTGTTGTAGAGCGGAGCGGGTAGCATCGAGGTTGAAATGCTGAGTTCCACGGAGGATATCCTGCGCCATAATCTGTTTGGCGATCGGCAGCTCGGCATAGAAGGGAAGTTGAGCCGAGCTGGAGTGGCAATAGTCGCAGCCATTGCGGGTTAACAGGGTATCGATTTGATTGCCAGCAATGACGGGGTTACGTTGTTGATCGTAATGGTAGACATAGCCGACGGTTCCTAAATAGCCGACGACGGCGATAACGGCACATCCCAGAAAAATTTTTTTAATCATGTTCTCGCTCCAATGAGTTCACATCCAAATAGCCCTACATATAAAGAGGTAATAAAAATGGGCAAATCAGATTGTCACGGTCAGGGGCGGTTAGCAACTTGATTAAAATCAATCACTATCATTGGTGTGCTATCGTTCGGATAGGTTCTAACGATAAAGCAGGTGTGGCGTGGTTTACAGGCTGTTTCTAAGAAATACCCTATTATTCAATAGGGTGACTATTTATAGGTGACGCTGTCACAATTTTTAATTGGTGCGTTGTTGCGGGCTCCTGATGCGGAACGCTCCCTGACAAACCGCAGAGTATCCCTTGGCTGTTATACTCCGGGGAAAAAGACATAGGGACACATGATAAACTGATGACCACTAACATTTCTTCGATCACTGCTCAGGTAGCCCATCGGCCGTTGATCCTTTTTGCCTGCATGCTGGCGATGTTTATGTCTGCCATCGAAGCGACCATCGTCGCCACCGCGATGCCGACGATTATTAGCGACCTGGGTGGTTTTTCGTTGCTAGGCTGGGTGTTTTCGGTCTATTTGCTGGCTCAGGCCATTACCATCCCGATCTACGGACGGTTGGCGGATTTATATGGCCGGAAACCCATCTTTTTCTTTGGCGCCACGCTGTTCCTGCTGGGATCGATCCTGTGCGGCTTTTCATCCAATATGTATTGGCTGATCGCCTTCCGCCTGCTGCAAGGGCTGGGTGCCGGGGCAATCATGCCGATCGCTACCACCGTGATCGGCGATATTTATAGCGCGACCGAACGGCCAAAAGTGATGGGATATCTCTCCAGCGTCTGGGGCATTTCGGCGATTCTTGGTCCGTTACTGGGTGCGTTTATCGTGCAACACACGTCTTGGGCTCTGGTATTTTGGGTCAACCTGCCCATTGGTCTGCTGGCGATGTATTTCCTGGGGCGCTACCTGCCAGACCTCAAGCAGGGGCGCAAACATGCGTTGGATCTGGCGGGAACGGCTTGGCTGACGATCTTTGTCGCAGCATTACTGCTATCACTCTTGCAGGCGGAAATGCTGGGATGGTGGATCATACCGCTGCTGGCGTTGGCGTTAGTGGCGCTGAACCTGTTAATCCGTCAGGAGCGTCGTACTCCTGAACCATTGTTCCCGCTGCTCCTGTGGCAAAACCGCGTGATTGTGGCCGGTAATATTGGCGGCGTGGTGATCGGTGCTGCCATGATGGGCATCAGTGCCTTCCTGCCAACCTTTATCCAGGGTGTGAAGGGGGGAACTCCGCTGGAAGCAGGTACCACGTTGGCCTTGATGTCGATTGGCTGGCCGCTGGCCAGTATGCTGAGCGGGCGTTTGATGCTGCTGACCTCCTATCGCACCACGGCACTGTTTGGCGCGCTGCTGTTAGCTTCCGGTGGCTTTATCCTGCTGCTGTTACAGCCTTCCGGTGGTTTACTGTGGGGGCGGGTTGCGGCGTTTATCATCGGCGTCGGCATGGGGTTGTGCAATACCACTTTTCTGGTCTCGGTCCAGAATGCGGCACATTACAGTATTCGTGGCATCGCAACCGCCTGCACGGTATTCACCAGGATGGTCGGATCGGCCATCGGTACCGCCATTCTTGGGGCAACGTTGAATATCAACCTGCATCTGCGTCTGCCACAAACGGTTGATCCAGTGCAGCAGTTGATGGAGCCAGAGGTACGCAACACCATGCGGCCAGAGGCGCTGGCGGATCTTACTGGGCATGTCGCAGCCTCAATGCATTGGGTATTCCTGGTCTCGGCGTTGATATCGCTGTTTGCCTTGGGCGCGGCTATGCTGATCCCGGCGCGCCATCGGCCACAGGGTGAGGGTGAAGAGGTTAAGCAGGCGTAACAAAGAAGAGGGGCGCAGTAACGTACTGCGCCCTGGAGTCGGTTACTGCGGGGCTTGGGTATCCTGGCTGGTGCCAGTTTGCGCCGCGTCGCCGCTGTCGTCACCGTTATTCAGGCGGGTATACACAATTTTCTGCGTGTCTTGACCACAATGGCCAACAACCTGTCCACCGGCAAGGTTCGCCTGATCGTTAGGTACGATCTCCAGCTTGAAGCCGGATTCCGGCACGCCGTTATTGACAATCTTCTGGGCAATATCCGCCTTTATGCTCTCACATGAGGCAAAAGCGGCCAGTGGTGCGGTGGCTAACAGCAGTACACCTACTACAAGCGCTTTTTTCATCATTGGATCCTTATTTGAGACGAATGTTCTTGGTCAGGATAGCAGCATCTGGTTGAATTATTTACCCTTGCTGACCATTACCGAGTGACTGGACGGCCAGTGGTGCGATCCAGACACTTACGGGTTGAAGGCTCCCAATAGGCATTAACGTTGTAGCTGTTATCACAACGATCTTCGTCGTCAATAGCACGGTCAACCTTGTCAAACTCTTTCTCGACGCGGTTATTGACCTTGCTGCGCAGCGATTTGGTTTCGTTCCACTGTTCTTTGCTTTGGCGAGCCTGTTCGTTGCTCATGGCTGCGCTGCCGCTGCCGTCAACCGTGACGCAGGTGCTACCCTGGGTGCAAGAGGTTGCGAAGGCAGGGGCCTGCCAGGCACCGGCCAGCAATAACATGGCAGCCGGTAACATCAGGCGCGGAAGGGAAAGTAATTTCATTGTTTCATCCTTATAAGTGAGTGTTGCATCCACCAGCAACACTGGCTGTAGCATGGGGTAAATATATCACTGTGCTGTTATATTGCACCAGCGCATCGCCTTGTTCGTTTAATTTAGTGAGAGAATACCGGTAATGTTAAAAACCACTTTACTGTTTTTTGCCACGGCGCTGGCCGAAATCATTGGCTGTTTCTTGCCGTATCTGTGGCTAAAGAAAAACGCCAGCGCCTGGCTGTTGCTGCCTGCGGCTCTCAGCCTGATGATGTTTGTCTGGTTGTTGACGCTGCATCCGGCAGCCAGCGGACGAGTCTATGCCGCCTATGGTGGCGTCTATGTGGCAACGGCGCTGCTTTGGCTGCGGGTGGTAGATGGAGTGAAGCTGTCGACCATGGATTGGTTGGGGGCCGGGGTGGCACTGCTGGGGATGCTGATTATCGTTTCCGGCTGGCGGACTGCGTGAAGCTGGAATGGCAGGGTTGGTGTCCTGCCATTGAATTGGGCCATTAACTGCGATGAATACTCAGCCCGGCAAAGGACTGGCTAACCGGCATCATTTCCAAGGTATTGATATTGACACGGGCAGGCAGCGTTGCCACCCAGAATACCGCTTCAGCAACATCATCCGGCGTCAGGGCATCTACCCCTTGATAGGTTTTATCTACTTTGCCGTCATCCCCTTTAAAGCGTACGTTGGAGAACTCGGTGCCGCCAACCATGCCTGGCTCAATATCGGTAACGCGAATATGGGTACCATGCAGATCGGCGCGTAAACCCAGGCTGAACTGCTTAACGAAGGCCTTGGTCGCGCCGTAAACGTTACCACCGGCATAAGGCCAGTTGGCGGCGGTGGAGCCGATGTTGATCACATGGCCAACGTTGCGTTCCACCATGGCTGGCAGCAGCGCGCGGGTCATGTTGACCAACCCTTTGGTGTTGGTATCGATCATGGTTTCCCAGTCGTCCGCGTTGGCTTTGTGCGCAGGCTCCAGGCCCAGCGCCAGACCAGCGTTATTCACCAGCACGTCAACGTTGCGCAGCGCTGCGGGTAACTCTTCGATGGCCTGCTGGATCGCCGCCCGGTTGCGGACATCCAAACGTACGATATGCAGTGCCTCGCCGAGTTCTGCCTGCAGCGCCTCCAGACGCTCTACACGACGACCAGTAGCAATCACCTGATGGCCAACACCGACAAATTTGCGGGCAATTGCTTCACCAAAACCGGAGGTAGCGCCCGTGACAAAAATAATCATGCTGCTGTTCCTTAACTGTTTTTAGCCTGCATCCACTCTAACGCGGTTGCGTTGACCCTGCAATTTTAACCGGTGATGGCCGGCACGTGGTAAACCACACAGTCGTATTTGATATTCTCGCGGCGGCCTTGCACGGTGCCACCCAGCGACTCGGCAATACGGCGACTTGGCGTGTTTTGTTCGGCGACGGGGTAGATGAAGTACGGCGGGTGGTAGTGTTCGCTGACCCAGGTAGCCATGGCGTGCACGATTTCGCGCCCATAACCCAAGCCATGCAGACTTTCTTTTACCCAGATGCCCAGCTCGGGTGTCTGGCTGTGCAGATTATGCACGCCGCCCATGCCAACGAATTGCTTGCTATCACGCAGCCGTGCCACAAAGATGACTTCTTCGCCTTCGCGGATCAACGGCAGCCAGCCTTCCCAGACGTTGGCAAACGCCTCGGGAGACTCTTCTGGTTCAAAGGTCATAAAACGCGTTAGCGTAGGGGTGATCGCCTGGTAAACATCGTCGGCGTCTGCTGCGGTAAAGGGGGCAATCAACAACCGGTCGGTGTTCACACGGCACTGAGTAAGGTCACTGTAGATCATTATTATTACCTCGCTTTTCAGGCCTAAAACGGCAAAAATCCGCTCCCGTTAAAACGGGGCGGATCATCGATATTACGTTGATTAGCGGCAGAAGCGACTTATTTTTTCATCGGCGTGGAAACGGGCAAGATCCCGTTGGCGGTTTTCATTGCCGCTTCGGCTTTGAGCGTATTGCCATCCAGCAGCGCCAACAGACCTCCATCCTAATCAGGCAAGGTTTGTGATGACTGAAAAAATAGAAAATCCTGGCCTGTTTTCATTTTGTTTCACTTTTTTTTGTGACGGCGGTTGGACTTAAATATCGCCATGGCCTAGCTTTAAATTTCATGCCTATTTCCAGTTTAATGCCTCTTTACTGAAGTCGCTGAGGTGTGCCATGAAATTACCCGAATCTGATGTAATGCCAGAAGATTTAGATTATTTTGAGTCGAAAGAGAGATTAATAAATCCTTATTTATCCGATGTGTTACCGTTAAAAGTGGTTTATACCCACGATGATATAAAGGACATCGGCCATGTGCACTCATTACCGGGTATGCCACCTTATGTCCGGGGGCCGAATGCCACAATGTACAGTGTCAAGCCCTGGACCATTCGCCAATATGCCGGTTTCTCTACCTGCCAGGAGTCCAACATATTTTATCGCAAGGCGATGGCTGGGGGCGTTCAGGGAATTTCAGTGGCGTTTGATCTCGCCACCCACCGGGGTTATGACTCGGATCATCCGCGTGTCACTGGGGATGTAGGCAAAGCCGGTGTGGCAATCGACTCCGTTGAAGATATGAAAGTATTATTCGACCAGATCCCTCTGGGCAATATGTCCGTGTCGATGACCATGAACGGTGCCGTGCTGCCTGTTTTAGCCGCCTATATTGTGGCGGCAGAAGAACAGGGTGTCACACCGGAACAACTGAAAGGCACCATTCAGAACGATATTTTAAAAGAATTCATGGTGCGAAATACCTATATTTATCCGCCTGTTCCCTCGATGCGTATTGTCTCCGATATTATCGCTTATACATCGAAAACGATGCCGAAGTTTAATTCAATTTCAATTTCCGGCTATCACATGAAAGAGGCGGGTGCCAGTGATGTCCTGGAGCTGGCTCTGACACTGGCCAATGGCAAAGAGTATGTGCAGGCTGCATTGGAGCAGGGGTTGAACGTTGATGATTTTGCTGGCCGCCTGAGCTTTTTCTTCGGCATCGGCATGGACTTTTATCAGGGGATCGCCAAGCTACGCGCTGCTCGTCTGCTTTGGTATCAGACCATGCAGGCTTTTAACCCGCAACGTTCAACCTCACTGATTTTACGTACCCACTGCCAAACGTCGGGTTGGTCGTTAACCGTGCAAGATCCCTACAATAACATGGTGCGTACTACCGTCGAAGCGATGGCCGCGGTGTTCGGGGGAACACAATCATTGCATACCAATGCCTTTGACGAGGCTATCGGTTTGCCAACGGATACCTCAGCTCGCCTGGCGCGCAATATTCAGTTGATCCTTCAGGAAGAAACGGGAATTTGTGCGGTAGTTGATCCCTGGGCCGGCTCATACATGATGGAAAAACTCACCGATGAAATGGCTGCCGGGGCACGGACGCTGCTGGAAGAAATCGCGACGATGGGCGGGATGTTAAAGGCCCTGGAATCAGGCTGGGTCATGCAACAAATCAGCGCTTGCTCAGTGCGGACTCAGGCGAAGATAGATACGGGGGCACAGGTGATCGTCGGGGTGAATAAATACACATTGCCGGGTGAAAGACCGGTCGATTATCGCGAGGTAGATAATAGTGCAGTGCGTAATGCACAAATTATCCGTCTGAAAGCCTTGCGTGAGGCGCGTAATCCCCAAGTGGTGAGCCAGGTTCTGGAGGCTTTGAGGCGTTGCGCCGAGTCCGGCGTGGGAAATCTGCTGGAGCTGAGCGTGCAGGCAATGCGAGCCAGGGCTACGGTCGGTGAGGTTTCTGCGGTATTGGCTGATGTTTGGGGCCGCTACCGTACGAAACCCCAGGTTGTGAAGCGTCTGTACGGCGAATCATTAGCAGATAATCACCAATGGCAGGAGCTACGGCAAAAGCTGGCGATGTTTCTTCACCGGCATGGTAGAAAGCCTAAAATCATGATCGCCAAATTGGGCCAGGACGGACACGACCGTGGCGCTAAAGTGGTGGCAGCAGGCTTTGGCGATCTGGGGTTTGACGTCGACTTGGGCGAATTATTTATGACCCCGGAGGAAGCGGCAGCTCAGGCGCAGAGCTCTGGCTGCCACGCCATTGGCGTATCGTCGTTAGCGGCGGGACATAAAACCCTGGTGCCTGAATTAATTAATCAGCTAAGTAAAAAAAACATGAATAACATCATGGTATTCGTCGGAGGTGTTATTCCCCAGCAGGATCACGATTTTCTTTATCAGTGTGGCGTGGCAGATATATTTGGACCAGGTACACCGCTATTGGTTTCTGCTCGTCGTGTATTTGAGCACATAGAACGTATTGAGCAACAAAGTAATAACTCTGTTTATTCAAAAAACCAATTAAAACAAGCGAATTAATAGAACCTTTGACTCTCTTTTTATAGTGAGCTGATTTTTAATCAGCCCATGAATTTTACTATCCGTAATATAAAGAGGTATCACTATGAACACAACACAGCAAGGTCGTCATTTCCATTATAAAATAGCGGGACTCTCTACGGTCATTGGTGATGTCCTGAGCATAGATGAATGGGCCGAATCGTTTAAAGTCCCCAACCGCAAAAAGCCAGGCAGTTTTCTATCTGGTCGCGATATCCAAAACATCATTGGGCCAGTAGCGTCTAAAAGTTGGGACCCTGATTTTTTTCGGGATTTTAACCGTATTGTCGAGGTCGCTCGTGAAGCCATGGATTCCGCCAACCTGACTGCACAAGACATTGATATTGTGATGGTCGCCACCAGTACGCCGTATGAGGTGCAACTGGATTACGACTCATTTAAATTGTTACGTGCGCTGGAAATTCCTGATCATATTCCCCCGTTACAGCTTGCCGCTGGCTGTGCCGGTATGGCGCGGGCGCTGTCATTGGCAGCGCAGTTGAATGTAAAAAACATTCTGATCGTCGCCTATGAAGTGTCCAGTTTATATATGGTTTCACCGATTTATCGCTACAACACGCATCATCCGTTGAACGGCGCATTGTGGGCATCACCCGCGCTGTTTTCAGATGGTGCAGCTGCGATAGTCCTGCGGCATAGCCCTTCTGCTAACGGTTACAGCCTGTATAGCCGTGATTCCCTGAGCTTCGGGGATGAGGAGGGATTTGACGACCCATTGATCCATTATCCCGGCGGTGGAGCATTGAATCCGCCCGGCCTTGAGCAAAATGAGCAACTCTCCTGCTATGCCATGGCTGGGGATAAAACCAAACTCTATTATTCAAAAGGGATGCAGCTCAATCACCAAGGGCTAGAAGCCCATCGTCAGCACTATTTCCATGAGGTAGAGCGGATTTACACCCATCAAGCCAGCCCGAAAATGGTGGAAGGGTTTATCAAAACGTGCAGCGAACAGACCGGCGTTGAACAGTCCAAGTTCAGTACCAACGTGCGCAAGTATGGCAATCTGGTGATCCCCAGTACGCTTAAGATGATCCACGATGACATCAATGCCAAAAAACTGAAGTCCGGCGATGAGGTGGCTGTCATGGTAGTGGGTGCTGGCCCGGAACGCGGTGCGTTTTTAATTGAATTGGAATAGAAGGCCAAAATGGAAAATACCTTATTGGGACGCTGGATTGATATCGTCAGTTTTTAAAACCGATGACGGATGAAATACGTCTTCCACAGGGGCGATCGGTGTTGCTATCGATGTGAGTGGTCAAGTTTTATAATAAACGCGTAGGTCGATGAGTTGATGAAGACCAACTTGTTGCATTAATTGTATTTTTTACTAAACCATACCGTTTTTCTAATTTATTGCGTTAGTTTGTAACGGTCTTTGATGCCCGTTAACGAATAAAAAACAATCGACCGACCTTGCATTCATGTCATGGCGGTATAAATTAATATAATTACCGTGATCGAAAGGGTAATAGACTCACGAGCTAATCATGCTCGTAACAGCAGTGGCTATAGCAAGACATAATAATAGAGGATAATCACGATGAAACTTCAAGTACTCTCTCTGATGGTTCCTGCTTTGCTGATGGCTGGCACCGCAGGAGCCGCTGAAATCTATAACAAAGACGGTAATAAACTGGATTTGTACGGTTTAGTCGATGGACTTCACTATTTCTCTGATAACAATAGCGTTGATGGCGACCAGTCCTACATACGTATGGGCCTGCGCGGTGAAACGCAGATTAACGACCAGCTCACCGGCTATGGTACGTGGGAATACCAGGTCAACGTTAACACCCCGGAAAGCGAAAACAATGCCTTCACCCGTTATGGCTTCGCAGGGCTGAAAGTCGTTGATTATGGCTCATTCGATTATGGCCGTAATAATGGTGTCCTGTATGACGTTGCGGCTTATACCGACATGCAGCCCGAATTTGACGGTTCCACCTATGGTGCCGACCAGTTTATGTTCCAACGCTCAAACGGTTTGGCAACCTATCGTAACAATGACTTCTTTGGTCTGGTTGATGGCCTGCATTTTTCTCTGCAGTATCAGGGTAAAAACGGCAGCCCGGAAGAGACTAACAATGGCCGCGACGTTTTAGGCCAGAACGGTGATGGTTATGGTATGTCGGTGAACTATGATATGGGGTTCGGTATTAGCGCGGCGGGGGCCTTCTTTAATTCCAAACGTACCAGCGAGCAAAATGGCGGTGGCGCATATAGCGGTATCATGGGGAGGGGGGACAATGCGGAAGGTTATTCAGGCGGCCTGAAATATGACGCCAACAATACCTACCTGGCCGTCATGTTTACCCAGTCCTATAATGCAGCGCGCTTCGGCAGCTCAAACAGCGAAGCTTATGGCTACGCCAATAAGGCGCAAAGCTTTGAGGCCTATGCACACTATCTGTTTGATTTTGGCCTGCGCCCATTTGTGGGTTATAACCAAACCAACGGTAAGAACCTGGGGCAGGCTGCCAACGGTAATACCTACGGTAGTGAAAACCTGGTCAAATTTGTTGACCTGGGAGCGACCTATTACCTCAACAAAAACATGTCCACCTATGTGGATTATAAGATCAACCTGTTGGATGAAAACGACTTCACCAAATCGGCCGGTATTAATACCGACGACGTGGTTGCTGTCGGTCTGGTTTATCAGTTCTGATGACAGAGAAATGAGTCAGCTTACGTTAACGCGGCCTCCTGGCCGCGTTTTTTCTTTGTTCTCCTCCGTATAACCTAACGAACGCAGTATGCAGCGCTCTATAGAACTAGCTTGTTGAGAAATTCCCAGTTATTTTTGCTCAAACGACCATCTGAGCCTAAGCTAGGCTATGTTGCTGAATTTGCAGCTTCTATCCAAGTGGACGCAGCGTCTCTGGATTAAGACATGGAGGAGTTTCAATTTGATGCGTTTATCAACCCTGGTACTGGCGATCGGCGTTGCGTTAAGCACGCCCGCGCTGGCAGAAACCCATACCCAGACTAAGGAGGCGAAAGTGACCGGAGAAGTTAAACAGAATAAGCAGGGAGAAAACCCGTTCTTTGCCGCCAGCCAGTTGCCATTCCAAGCCCCTCGTTTTGATGTCATCAGCGAAAGCGATTATGCCCCGGCCATCGCCGCCGGTATCCAGCAGAAACTGGCAGAAGTCGAGAAGATCGCCAATAACCCGGAGCCACCGTCGTTTGACAATACCTTCGTGGCGCTGGAAAAAAGTGGCGCACTGCTGACGCGCACCATGAACGTATTCGGCGCGATGACCTCCGCCAACACCAGCGACGCGCTGCAAAAGCTGGATGAAGAAACCTCACCCAAGCTGGCGGCGTTAGACGATGCCATTATGCTGAACAGCAAACTGTTTGCGCGCATCAAGGCGATTTACGATCGGCGTGATAGCCTCAAATTGGACGGCGAGTCCCTACGGCTGGTAGAGGTGACCTACAAGAACTATGTGTTGGCCGGGGCCAATCTTTCGGACGCGGATAAAACCCAACTGAAAGCGTTGAACCAGGAAGCGGCGACGCTGAGCACCCAGTTCACCAATAAATTACTGGCCGCCAGCAAAAACGGTGCATTGGCGATCGGTGATAAAACCCTGCTGGCCGGGCTTTCAGAGGGCGAGTTGGCAGCAGCAGCGCAGGCGGCCAGTGAGCGTAAGCTGGATAAGCAATGGCTGCTGGTCCTGCAGAACACCACACAGCAGCCCGATTTGCAAAATCTGCAAGATCGCGATACTCGCCAAAAGCTGTTCGAAGCTTCGATCAATCGTGCAGAAAAAAATGATGCCAACGATACCCGCCAAACCCTGGTACGGTTAGCCAAAGTGCGTGCCGAGCAGGCCAAACTGCTGGGCTTCCCGAACTATGCTGCCTGGAAGTTGCAAAATCAGATGGCGAAAACCCCGGATGCGGCATTGGCGTTTATGCGTAACATCGTACCTGCCGCCACGGCCCGGGCAGAGCGCGAGGCCAAAGACATTCAGGCAGTGATCGATCGGCAAAACGGCGGTTTTAAGCTGGCTGCCTGGGATTGGCAGTTCTATGCCGAGCAGGTACGTAAAGAGAAGTACGATCTGGATGAATCACAGATCAAGCCATACTTTGAGATGAACAACGTGCTGCATAACGGCGTATTCTACGCCGCCAATTTGCTGTACGGCATCAGCTTTAAAGAGCG
Organism: Serratia sp. 2723; assembly: GCF_050434425.1. NCBI lineage: Bacteria > Pseudomonadati > Pseudomonadota > Gammaproteobacteria > Enterobacterales > Yersiniaceae > Serratia > Serratia sp. 2723. The sequence continues at coordinate 135,813 of NZ_JBNDIN010000005.1, read as the reverse complement.
TAAAGACATCCCGGTTTATCATCCTGACGTGCGGGTCTACGAGGTATTTGATAAAGGCGGCCAGTCTCTGGCGCTGTTCTACACCGATTTCTTTAAGCGTGACAACAAGGGCGGCGGCGCCTGGATGAGCAACTTCGTTGAGCAGTCCAAACTCAACGGCACCAAGCCGGTGATCTACAACGTCTCCAACTTCACCAAACCCGCGGCGGGCCAACCGGCGTTGCTGTCCTATGACGATGTGATCACCATGTTCCACGAGTTTGGCCATGCGCTGCACGGTATGTTTGCCGATCAGCAATACCCGAGCCTGTCCGGAACCAATACCGCCCGCGATTTTGTCGAGTTCCCGTCGCAGTTCAATGAGCACTGGGCCAGCGATCCGCAGGTATTTGCCCACTTTGCCAAGCATTACCAGACGGGTGAAGCGATGCCGCAGGCGTTGGTCGATAAAATCAACAAGGCCGATAAATTCAACAAGGGCTATGCCATGACCGAGCTGTTGGCTGCCGCACTGCTGGATATGCATTGGCACATGTTGGGTGCCGATCAACCGCAGCAGGACGTGGACAAATTCGAAGCCGTATCGCTGCGCCAGGACAAGATCGATCTCAGCTATGTGCCACCACGCTATCGCTCCAGCTATTTCCAACATATCTGGGGTAACGGCTATGCTGCCGGTTATTACGCCTATCTGTGGACGGAGATGTTGGCCGATGACGCCTTCCAGTGGTTCAGCGATAACGGTGGGTTAACGGCAGAGAATGGCCAGCGTTTCCGTGAGCAGGTGTTGTCACAGGGCAACAGCCAGGATCTGGAAAAGCTGTACGTTAAGTGGCGTGGGCAGGAGCCAAGCATTGAACCGATGCTGATCAACCGCGGGCTGAAGGATAAGTAACTACCGTTTAGCGCTGTCCGAGGGCAGGTGACTGCCCTCGTATAAAAACCATCAAATGTTGACGGGTTCCGATTTAAAACGAACAGACTGCTCGTAAAACATTCGCTCCAACACTCTGAAACTACTGAGAAAAAATCAGTGGGGATCCTTCAGTCCTTTTGGAGAGGTTAGGGTGGACACTACTCCAATAATCCACGCTGACGCAGCGTGAATCGGGTCGCTTCGTTCAGATCGTAACTGGCCAGATCTTCCTTCTGCACCCAGGCATATTCTGCAAACTCATCATTAAGCGTGATGGCGCGGTTGGCAGCGTGGCAGTCAAAAATCAGGTAAACCATATAAATTTGCTCTTTGCTGCCGTCTTCATAGGTCTTCACCCGCACATCGTCGCGGAACGTCCAGGGTTGAATGCGGTCCAGCACCAGATCGGCTCCCAGTTCTTCACGCACTTCACGACGTAACGCCTGCTCGATGGTTTCCCCTGGCTCGGTACCGCCGCCGGAAAGCGCCCATTGTCCGGGGAACACCCCTTTATGAGCTGCCATTTTGCACAGCAGATAGGCGTTATCGTTTTCAATTAACGGGCAAACAATAATACGTTGACGCATCGTAACTCCATGTTTCAAGGGCATCAGAATGAGGTAACGAATTATACGCGAAGCAGCGCCGAGCAACGGTAAATAAACAGTACCGCCTAGATAACCAATAGATTTCACATGTGGGAAACGAAACTTTTATCCACCTGACAGAGACAATTCATTCACGAAGGCTCGTGTGATATTTTGTGGCCGCGTGATAGCTCCACCGACAACGATGCTGTGAGCCCCGCAACGCAACGCACCGGCCGCCTGTTCCGGCGTGTTTATTCCCCCTTCAGCCAAAACCGGTAAAGCAACGGCCTGACATAATGTTTTCAGGTGCGCGTAATCATCATCGATGAGATGCCTTCCTTTACTTTCTAGGGTATGGCCATACATTGCGGTAGTGATGCCGTCATAACCCAGTTCCTGTGCCAGAAGAGCTTCCTCAAGGGTAGCTACTGCTGCCAACAGTAATACGTCCGGGTAACAGGTACGGATTTCTTGTAGCATATCTTCCAGGCGCTCTCCGCCGGGCCGTGGCCGAAAACCGGTTTCGATGGAAATCAAGTCCGGTTTGGCCTGCATTAACCCATGAATGTCCGCAATAGTTGGCGTCAGGCACACCGTCGAGTCGCGATAATGGCGATTCAACACCCCCACTACCGGTAAACCAACTTGTGCCTTGATGGCCGCAATATCCTGCGCACTGTTGGCCACTATCCCCCCGGCTCCGCCAATGTAGGCTGCCATTGCCATTTTTGCCATCAGCGAAGCGCCATGGAGAGGTTCATCGGGTAATGCCTGACAGGAGACGATCAGCTTGCCAGTCAATGAATTTAATAGACTCATTGTACCTCCTATTTAGGTGCAACCAATTGGGCTAGTGGGACGGGAATGCGTTTGTCTTCTTTAGTTTGCAGCCAACCGTCTATATCCAGTAGCCACCAGTACTTTATGAGGAGTTCGTAAAAACGCCGCGGGCCATCACCATAAAACTCATGTAATGGTAGCTGCCAGCGAGCACGCTCCAGCACATCGGGAAAATTAAGTCGATAATAATCCTGATGGATACCTTCACATTCACACTGCGATATTTCCCGCGCGCTGCCGATAAATTGCGCACCATCCAGCCCTAACGGCGAAGTTTCTTGCATGTCATAACGAAACAGTGAACCACTAACCTCAGCACGTTGGCGAATATTCTCGGAGTGTCTGGCGGTCCTCATCGAATACCACACCAGCCGCAAGGGCGAGAACAACGGGACATAATTTACGGTAGAAGCCCAGGGAATGTCGTCACCGTGCTGGCTGGCAAGGGTGAAAAAGCGAGCGCTATTGAGCAAATACAGGCTGCGTTGTGTCAGGTCCATGTTAGCTCCTTGGGGTGACAATAAAAGGGGCGTCATTCAGCAAACTCGAATCGAGGATCTCCCACCACAGATCTTGTTCAACCCGGATTTTTTCCCATGCAGGGTCTTGGCAGAGTTTTGCCACGGCTCTGCGATACTGCCCCCAGGCTGCCTCATCGGCGAATGCCACGTAATGCTCCAAACAATGGACATTAGTGCCGATAGTGCGGACATACCAACGGCGTTCTCCTGCCATTGCCAGTGGGCGGTAGAACCATTCGTCACGTTGTTCCACCCAACTCCAAAATGCGGCCATATCCAGATGGGCTTTAGGTGTTGGTTTCAATAAATACATCAGATGCAGCATAAGGTTTTCCTTTAATCAAGCAGTGCCCAGTCGGAGGTCAGATGTGTACCGTGCTGTTGTTGGTAACGCTGATAAAAAAGATGGTTATAGTCTTCACATGCGCTGGTTGATAGGGGGGCAGTATTTTCAAACAGCAATAGTGCTGCCAGTGGCTCTATTTCTGCGCCACGCAGCGTCTTGGCGCTAAGGGCTGAAATGGATAGTCTACATTCGCGGATCCCGTTTTTAGCCGCATAATCCAATGAGTGGTAATAGGTCAGTACGAAATAACGGAAATCGTTATCGTCTATCTGATAATTCGAGCCGTAATAGCGGGCGTGAAGGGTGTCACCGAAACGGTAAAAGATGGTCACCCCCAGTATTTGATTGCCGCGTTTGGCAACAGCAGCAACCGCTGAGCCGATAACGGAGGATTTTTTTTGTCCATCAAATATGCGCTGCATCCAGTCAATACTTTGATGACTACCGTATTTTCTTCGGTTATTGGTAATTAGTTCTGTTGCTGACTCCAGCAGATGATCGTCCAATCGACACCATTCCACCCGGTTACCTAAACGGGAGAATGCGGCCAACTCGGCTTTAGCTCGAACCCGGTGGTGGGAGCAACGTTGTTGTAATTGCGAATCAAGTCCACCGGCGGTTACCGGTATAGTCGCTTCTGCTGAATGCATAAGTACACGGGCATAAGGATAGCAGTGAGCGACTTCAAGAGCTTGGGCCAGTGGCATAAACGGGACAATGGTTGCGCAATATCCCCGACTAACCGCTAACCGAGCCAGCATTTCGGCAATGGCAGTTAATGCCGCTCCGCGCCGCCGCCCTCGTACACAGAGGATTTCATTGTGCGTGGAACGGCGCGCTCCCCCCCACAAGAATGGTTGCTGCCAGGGACCGTCCAAACCGGGAAAATAGTCAGGTAGATAGAACAACCCTGGTTGATCTTCACCCTGCCAAAGCGCGCAGCCGCCCAACAACCCGGCACTGCCGTATAATGTAAAAATATCTCCCTTACCTAGGGCGTAATCTAGAGCTGCTAACCAGTCGTAGCTATTAAAAAAGTCATGGTCAGTGACTAGTGCATCCCACTCATGTCGGTCAATATGTTCAATGTTGTGAAATGAAGGGGCGGGGGCGGGCTGTTGAAAAAGACTCACTATGTTTTTCCTTTAATACATTCAATAATGGCCGCATGTGGGCATTGAACGTAGTGGGAAAGTTCTGCTGGTAGAGTATTGGCTGGTACATTTAGTGGTTGCCATTTGACAGTCTGAAAACCGGCCTGATATAACGTATCTTCCAAAGTCTGACGTGACCAATAGTTGGCCTGAATATTGACATCATAAGGAGGATGACAGAGATGCAACCGAACTTGGCTGCCATCCGCACGAGGCTGTTCTTCAATCAGACGCAGGCCGAAGGGTCGATAATATTCTGGATCTGAATTGAAATCAGGATGAATAGGCAATGTGATCAGTCGCCCTCCTGGTTTTAACACCTTGGCCATTGTTTGGCTCATTGTCAGTAAGTCTTTATGGTGAGTCGCATAGGGCATGACATAAATGGCAAGGACGATATCGAAATGCTCACTGTATTTCCCATCGATTTGTGAAATATACTGAATTCCGAGTTTCTCTTTTTCTTCACGTCGGCGTGCATAATTAAGCATGCCGACGGAAATATCATGGCCGACAATATATGATGCCCCGCATTTATTTAACCAACGTGCAATTACACCTGGCCCACAACCAAAATCCAACACGTTTAGACCAGTGAGATCGCCCATTAGTTTTTCTAGCGTAGGCAGTTCTAATTCCTTACGATAAGGCCAGGAAAGCATCTTTTCATAGAGTCCTGCGTACTCATCGAAGGTGGCGGGGTCAAATTCAGACTGATTTACTTGGCATTCTTCGGCAGATAAACTATTTGAAGATTGTTTTGGAGGCATATGGCTTAACCACCTTTACTAAGAATAAGATTGTCTTCAATTAATAAGGTAGTAGAAGAACCAAACATTTACAAAAAATTAATTAAAATGTAATAAAGTCATTGAATTAATAACCTTTATAGAATTACCCCGGAGTTTTAGGCTATAGGAATCACTTAAAAAATGAACATGACAGGCGTTTTTGCAAAGCCTTGATTAGGAATCTTCTTGGTTGATGGGAGGTGAGAACCGTGATCCTCACCCCACTGGCTTACAGTTTGGCCCGGTACTCGTCTTCCAACCGGCTCATTGAGGCCCAGAACGGGTTTGATGTTCGCTCCAGCAGGCGATCGGCCAGCAGATCCAGATGGGTATGCCAGCCGCTGGCGACGCTGAGCAGGGTATCGCGGTTGGCCAGGCGGCGATGGGTGAGGGTCAACAGCACCTTGCCCTCTTGCTCGGTCAGTTCAATAGTGACTTCAGAAGGGCGGGCTTCCCCAGTTTCTGCCCAGGTAAAGCTCACCAGGCGCGGAGGCAGAATGCAGGTGATATGGCCCACCTGGGTAATTTTACCGGCACAGGATTTGTATTTTGCCGGCGGTTTTTCATCCTCACCGGCCAAATCGGCATTGCAGAACAGTAGCTCGATCTTGGCCCCGACCTGCATGGGCATTTCACCGGCGGCCAGCCAACTGGCACGTTTATCCGATTCGATCAGGTAGGCCCAGACGCGTTTGAGCGGACCGGGCAGCAACCGCTGGATCCGCAGCGTACCGGTTTCAATAATCATACCGTAGTCGTTCATGGGTTCACTCCGTCGGAGGATGCGAGTCGGCCTTCAGCAGCGCTAGTTCTAGCGCGTCCAGCCGCTCATTCCAGAAATGTTCGTAGGTTTGCAGCCACTGTATGGCCTGCACCATTGGCTCGGGAGCGAGCCGGCAGATATGGTTTCTTCCCTGCACGGTGCGTTGTACCAGCCCGGCAAGCTCCAGCGCTTTGATATGCTTGGAAGCTCCGGCAAACGACATCTCGAACGGCGCAGCCAGTTCACCGATGCTGTGTTCGCCTTCGGCCAATGTGCGCAAGATGGCGCGCCTTGTCGGGTCGGCCAGCGCGTGGAAAATGGCGTCCAGCGGTGAGGAAGATAATTTAACCATATGGTTAAATATAGAACCTCAGTGTCAATACTCAACCGGTTCGTTGAATATTTTTTAACCTTATCACATTAACAGTGTGGGTATGGTATTACGCCGGTGGATGATCGAGCATTGTAAGGGCGACTTTCACCGCCTTTTCCAGCCGGGCACGGCTAACGCCATCCCGAGCCTGAACGGATAAGCCATGCAAGAACGCCGCAAAATAATCACCAAGGCTCTCTGCATCGGTGTTGGCGGGCAGTTCACCAGCCTGTATCGCAGCCTGTAATCTGTCGATAATGCCTTGGGTGCGCTGTTTGCGGTGTTCCATCAACCAGCACCTGACGCCCTGATTTTCTTCACTGACGCTGACCGCAGATGAAACCACCATGCATCCTTGGGGACGTTCACCCTGGCTGTAGAGGGCAACAGCGTCGTTTAGCATCTGTTGGATGGCTTCACGCACACTGGCCTTTTCTTCAAAAGCGCGTTCGGCAAAGCCGCCCTCGTGGGTTTCGTAGTGTGTTATCGCTTCACGAAACAGTAACTCTTTCGAACCAAAGGCTTTGTAGATCCGTGCCGAAGCAATGCCCAGCTCGGCCACCAGGTCGGACATCGAGGTGCCTTCAAACCCCTGCTGCCAAAATAGGTCACGAGCCTGCAATAGGGCCTGTTCACGATCAAACTCTCTGGGTCTGCCTGCCATCGTCATCTTCTCCGGTGATTTTGCTGCGGGCTACAGGATCGCTTAAATGGCAGATAACGCCAACGAATTTCAAAATCCTCTTGCCGATGAGTCGATTTAAGCCTATTGTTTGTCAATCGACAAACAATAGGAAAAACGATGAAAACGATGAAAGGCCCCAGCCTGCACCTTGCCCAATTCAGTGATGCAGCTTCTCCGTTCAATAGCCTGCCAGCGATTGCCGCCTGGGCAAAAGAGACCGGCTTTAACGCTTTGCAGATCCCCGCGTGGGATAGCCGTTTGTTTGATGTGAAAACGGCGGCAGAAAGCCAAAACTATTGCGATGACATCACCGGCATGCTGGCGCAGCACGGTCTGGTGATCAGCGAATTGACCACGCATATTTTCGGCCAACTGATGGCGGTGCATCCCGCCTATGATGCACTATGCGATAGCTTTGTGCCGGAGGGGCTGCGTGGCGATCCGCAAGGACGAACGCTTTGGGCCAAGGAAAACCTGCTGTTGGCGGCAAAAGCTTCCGCACGGCTAGGTCTGACCGAAATGGGCACGTTCTCCGGTTCGTTGGCCTGGCCCTACCTGTTTCCATTTCCGCAACGGCCAGCAGGGCTGATTGAAACGGCCTTCGACGAGTTGGCCAAGCGTTGGTTGCCGGTGCTTGACGCCTGTGACGAGCAGGGCATCAATCTGTGTTATGAGATCCACCCCTGCGAAGATTTGCATGATGGCATTACCTTTGAAATGTTCCATCAGCGGGTTGCCGCTCACCCGCGTTGCCAAATGCTGTTCGATCCCAGCCATTTCGTGCTGCAACAGCTCAACTATCTGGAATTTATTGATATCTATAAAGATCACATCCGTATGTTTCACGTTAAGGACGCGGAGTTCAATGCCAGCGGTCGGCAGGGGATTTATGGCGGCTATCAGTCCTGGGCGGATCGTGCAGGGCGCTTCCGTTCATTAGGGGATGGGCAGGTGGACTTTAAAGGCATCTTCTCCAAACTGACACAGTACGATTATGCCGGTTGGGCCACGCTCGAATGGGAATGCTGCCTGAAGCATCCGCAAACCGGGGCCGAAGAAGGGGCCGCGTTTATCCGCAACCATATTATTCCCGTCACGGATAAAGTGTTCGATGACTTTGCCGGGGCACCGGTCAATCAACTGCAAATCAACGCCTTGCTGGGCATTCGCTAACCTCCGGAGCACCTTATGACTATGCTGACTCACGGGCCATTATCCAATGGGCTCGAGGCTGAACACATCTATATTAAAATCAACGGCAACCGTATTCACTGTGCCATCGTCGGCACTGGGCAGCCGGTGCTGCTGATCCCTGGCTGGCCACAAACCTGGTACACCTGGCGTTATGTCATGCAGGCGCTAGCCAATGCGGGCTTGCAGGCTATTGCTGTGGATCCTCCCGGTATCGGGGACTCGGACAAACCCATCGGTGGCTATGACACCGGCAGCGTTGCCGAAAAACTCCATCAGATCATGGCGCAACTGGGGCATCAGCGCTATGCAGTGATCGGCCATGATATTGGCATGTGGCTGGGTTATGCGTTGGCCAGCGATTACCCTCAAGCGGTTAGCAGGCTGGTGCTGACCGAAGCGGTGATCCCCGGCTTGGCAGAGGCACCGCCGATCTTTGTTCCTGCCGAGGACAACATCTTCCTGTGGCATTTTATGTTTAACCAGTTAACCGACCTGCCCGAAGCCCTGACCACCGGCCGAGAGGCCGAGTATCTGGGGTACATTTTCAACCGCTGGTCTTACCGACGCGAGCGAGTCGCCGCAGCAACCTACATCGCGGCTTATTCGGTGCCTGGCAGCCTGCGGGCCGGTTTTGATTATTATCGGGCCATTCCTGAGACCATTCGACAAAATCAGCAGCGGGCTAAAACGCCTCTGGCAATGCCGGTGATGACGATTGGCGCAGAACATGCTACCCGCGATGCGCCATTCCTTACCTTGCAGGGCAAGGCTCGTCAACTCCAGGGGGAAGTGGTATCTGGCTGTGGGCATTTCATTACCGAGGAGTGCCACGAGGAATTTATCGCCCTGATCCTGCCTTTTTTACAGGAGAGTAAAGCCGATGCCGCTGGATAAGCAGATTGCGCTGTTTTTACAGCAGCAGGCCGATGTACCTGCAGCCTCCTCATTGGAGGCGCTGCGTGCGCAGACGATGGTTGAGTTACAGCACTTGCAGGGAGAGCCTCAGCCCGTCCAGAAAACTAGGGAGTTCCACATCCCGGTCAGCGGTGGGCAAACTATTGCCATCCGTGGTTATATTCCCTTGAATGTGTCAGAGGATCTACCACTTCCGGCAATGGTGTTTGCCCATGGTGGCGGTTGGTGCCTGGGTTCGCTAGACGTTTACGATGTGCCTTGCCGCGCGTTGGCCAATGCCACAGGGCGAGTGATCCTGTCTGTCGACTATCGCCTGGCACCGGAATATCCTTTTCCAACCCCACTGCATGACGTTTATCAAGCGCTATGCTGGGCATCGGAACAAGCCGCGCAAATAGGCATTGATCCTCTGCGGATTGCGCTTGGCGGGGATAGTGCGGGGGGGAACCTGGCGGCGGCGGTAGCTCTGATGGCCAGAGACCGGTCAGGGCCAGCCGTAGAACATCAATACCTGCTTTACCCTGCATTGGATAGCGAGATGACGATGCCCAGCTTTGCCGAATATGGTGAAGGTTACTACCTGACGCAGGAGATCATGGGTTGGTGCTGGGCAAACTACCTTGGGCAGGATACCGACTCTCGGGAGCCTTACGCTTCTCCTTGGTATGCGTCAACGCTGGCAGGTTTACCACCAGCGACGATCCTGGTATGCGAATACGATCCGTTGCGGGATGAAGGTGAACGCTATGCGCAGCGATTGCAAGCAGCCGGCGTTAACGTGAATTGCCAGCGTTTGCCTGGGATGGTACACGCTTGCATGCATATGACTGGTTTGACCCCGGCTGCCCAGGTTTTGTTTACCGTGTTGGAAACATGGCCTTAATTTGCTGTCCGCCAGGGAAGGCGGGACAACACGGTGTTAAAATGATAAACCTGATGTTGACGAGTTATTATCAGCCCAGCGAGTTAAATCGCTCTATGCCAACCCGAAAACGTAACAGGAGCAAGGGCAGTGCAAGGTGTGCCAGAACAGTTTCCGTTTGAGAAAGATCGCGCCCAGTTCCGGCATTTGCCGCAGTTACCTGGCGTAGAGCTTTATCAGGCCCATATCGATCGCTATGCGTTTGAGCCACACGCTCATGATGCGTTTGGCATCGGCACGGTGGAAACCGGAGTGGAACGCTTTCGCTACCGTGGGGCACACCATTTAGCCGCTCCGGGTGCGTTGGTGCTGATGAATCCGGACGAGCTACATACTGGTGAAGCGGAAACCGCAGGCGGTTGGAACTATCGGATGATCTATCTGGAGCCTGCGGCGCTGGAGCGGATTTCTGGTGAGAAGGGTTGCTGGTTCAACGACGTGATCCACCATGATGCGGCGGCGGCCAAGCGGCTTTCGCAAACGCTGGCGGCGTTATGGCAAACCCGGGATACGCTGGCGCTCGATAGCTTGCTGCTGTCCGTCGTTGATATTTTCCGTCCCCACGCGCGTATTGCTCAGCTGCAGCAGAATGAAGCCGCTCACCGTATGGCGATAGTGAAGGAGTATCTGCGGGATAACTTCGCTTCACCGATCACGTTGAGCGATCTGGCAGCGTTGGTCTCACTCAGCCCGTATCATTTCCAACGTAAATTCAAAGCGCAATTCCATGTCACCCCACATCAGATGCTGATGGCGATCCGGCTCGAAAAGGCCAAGCAGATGCTCGGGCGGGGAATGCCTGCGGCCCAGGTGGCCGTGGCTGTGGGATTAACCGATCAGGCACATCTCACCAAAGCCCTGGTTAATCGTTACGGTGTCACGCCTGCGCGCTACCAAAAGCAGGTGATGCGTTAAGGGCCCACTTGGAAAACGGAATACCAGCACGCTGCCAACAGTATTTTTTCACTGTGTTCTGCAGCTTATCTCCGGGAGGAGACCATGAAGTTGTCAAAAATATCCGCCATATAATCCACAAAAACGCGTACCTTTGGCGTCATCTGGCGGGTACTGGGCCAGAGCATGTGAAAAGTGGTCGTTACGGGAGCCATAAAGTTGTCCAGCACCGTCTTCAGTTCCCCGGTGGCAAGCTCATCTTTTACCGAATAATCCGGCAAGCAGGCTATACCACGACCCTCTTTTACCATAAACAATAGAACTTCGAGGCTGCTGCAGACAAGTGTCAAGGGAGCGACCTTTCCACTACTTCTTGCCGCTACATGCTGAAACGGCCACTGTGCAACTTTCCCTGAACTGGGGAAGCGATAGTTTACAATAAGTCCTCTAACCACTCGGCAAATACCCGCACTTTGCGGGAGAGATGACGGTGCGGATAAAGCAAAGACAACTTTCGAGATGGGGCGGGATAGTCTGGCATTATTTCTACCAGGAGGCCGCTTTCGAGATAAGGCTGTAAAAAAAGATTCATGCCCTGAAGCATCCCCAACCCGGCAAGCCCCGCGGCTATATAGGTTTCAGAGTTATCCAGAACAAGCTTACCGGGAAGGTTAACTTCTACTGCTCCCGACGGTGTCTCGAACGTCCACGGAATAGTTTGCCTACTGCTGCTGTTAAACCAGTTGACGGCCTGATGTTGCTGCAACTCTTCAAGATTTTTTGGCGTGCCATGTACTGCAAGATAAGCAGGACTGGCGCAAGTCGTCATTTTAATGTTGCCCATAGGTCGTGCGATGTAGTCGCCGTCGTCCAGTTCCCCCATTCGCAATACACAATCCAGACCGTCGCGCAGCATATCCTGACGACGGTCAGAGCTGCTCAGAATGATTTCGATATTCGGGTGCTCACGGTAAAAAACAGGCAGATTGGGCACGACCCGTGAAACTGCAAAAGCGATTGGCATATCCACACGCAGTTGTCCGCGTAAAGCACAGTCGGGGCCAAACGACTCCAGCAACTCATCCGTTTGGGCCAGCAAGGGTTTGCTGCGGCGATAAAACTCCTCCCCATCAGGCGTCAGGTTAATCCGCCGCGTCGTTCGCTGCATTAAACGAATGCCACAGTGTTGCTCAAGCTGCTGCACGGCTTTGGTTACTGCGGGGCGATGGATTTGCAGATTTTCCGCCGCCTGAGTAAAGCTGCCAGATTCGACAATTTGAATAAAAATTTTAATAGATTCAAAAAGATTAATTTGCATAGCGTACTTATTTTTTAGGAGAGGAGGCACGTTGTTAAGCAGTACCTGAATAGCCCTATTGTTACTTATTTAATAATAGTGATGAAGTGTTTTTGCTATTTTTCTAAACAATATCGCGATCTACACTCTTCTCACTCCGTAGCGCCATTTTGAAACCTAGGAACGCTTTAAGGCAGCCTTATCAGGTCGCCAGAACTCATTTATTAAGGATATTCCGCCATGCAAAATAACCGTATTTGTCAGATTCTGGGCATAGAAAAACCTGTTATCCAGGGACCTTTATCCTGGTTAACCGATGCCCGCTTAGTCGCTGCGGTCAGCAACGCCGGGGGCCTTGGTGTCCTGGGGCCAAATGCAGGCTTGACGGCAGAAACCGAAGTTTCCACGCCGGAAGAAACTGCCGAGAAAATGCGAGAAGAAATCCGTAAAACCAAAATGCTTACCGAAAAACCTTTTGGCGTCAATCTGATCCCGACGCCTGAGAACGACGTATGGACTCCACCCATCATGCAGGTGATAAAAGAAGAAGGGGTGAAAGTTGTGGTTTATACAGGCTATGGTGAAGGCGCGGTGATCCCCGCTCTGTTTGACGAACTGAAAAACGCGGGCATCAGCATTATCTACCGCGACATTAATCCAACCCCTGAAAACACCCGTCTCGCCGAAGCTGCAGGGGCAGATATTATTGTCGCCACCGGTTTTGACGAAGGAGGAACCTTGCCAGGTAAGGCTCTGGGAACATTTTCAATTGTACCGCTTATTGCCGATGCCGTACAAAATGTACCCGTGCTGGCCGCAGGGGGGATCACCGATAGTCGTACCGCCAGAGCAGCCCACGCCCTTGGGGCAAGCGGAGTTTTTGCAGGCTCTATTTTTATCAGTACGGAAGAAAGCCGTGTACCACAATCGGTGAAAGACAAAATCATCGATTCAGATGGTCTGGATATGCTGCTTTTCCGTACCATGCCAGATTACTATCGCTCATTGCCCGGCAAGCTGGCACAAAAGCTGGTGCAAATGGATAAGGCAGGAGCCAGTAACGAAGAGCTTGGAAAAACGATGGGTGGATTACGCGGTTTGCGTATAGGCATGCTCGAAGGAAATACGGATGATGGCTATATCTCGCTTGGTACCGGCATCGGTAGTATTCGGGATGTTAAAAGCGTAGCTGAAGTGGTTGATGAGTTAGCAATATGAGCGTTTCCCGCCGTTTACAGCGGGGTTATCTATTTAACTTGGTCAGGGTCGATAATGCTCGGCCCCCTACAGACTGGCCAACGTTGCTATCAATCTAAAAACAGCAACCTGGTACAATATTCTGCCCCTACGTCCCTCTATCCTGACGCCACTTGAGAATTATTGTTGATGATGGAGTCACTATGTTTGTCGGTGTGTTGTTTGCCCTGATTGCCGGGTTGATGTGGGGCCTGATATTTATTGGCCCGGTATTGGTGCCGGACTACCCGGCCGCGTTGCAATCCACCGGGCGCTATCTGGCTTTTGGGCTTGTCGTGCTGCCGCTGGCCTGGCTGGATCGCCGCCGCCTGCGTCAGTTGCTGGCTAAAGATTGGCTAGAGGCGTTAAAGCTGACTGCGATTGGCAATCTGCTGTATTACCTGTGCCTGGCCAGTGCGATCCAACGTACCGGAGCGCCGGTATCGACCATGATTATCGGCACGCTACCGGTGGTGATATCGGTCGCTGCCAATCTGTTTTACGGCCATCACGACGGCTGTCTCTCTTGGCGAAAATTGACTCCGGCCTTGCTGGTGATTGCCCTGGGGCTGGTGCTGGTCAACGTTGCGGAACTGCAGGGCAATAGCGAGCCTATTGATGTCTGGCGCTATACCAGCGGCTTGGGATTGGCACTATTAGCGGTGGTATGTTGGACCTGGTTCCCTCTGCGTAACGCGCGTTGGTTACGCGATAACCCGGATAAACGGCCCACGACCTGGGCCACAGCGCAGGGGATTGTGACCTTACCTTTGGCGTTGGTGGGCTATTTGCTGGTTTGCGGGCAATTGGCGCTGACACAGCCGCAGTTCGCGCTGCCGTTTGGCCCAAGGCCGCAGGTGTTTATCCCGTTGATGATCGCTATTGGCGTCTTGTGTTCCTGGCTAGGTACGTTGTGTTGGAACGAGGCGAGCCAGCGTTTACCGACAGTGCTGCTTGGGCCGCTGATCGTATTCGAGATCCTGGCTGGATTGGCCTATACCTTTATGCTGCGCTATAGCTGGCCACCACTGCTGACGCTATGCGGTATTGCCTGCCTGACGGTTGGGGTGATTTACGCCATGCACATCAAGTTGGAACCGATGGTGGTGGCGTTAGAGGAGACACGTTAAAGCGTATGTTGCATTCGTCAAAGAGGCTACGGGTTTCCCCGTAGCCGTTATCGATTAACGTTTGCTGTGGTGGATAATCTCTTCGGCCACATTGCGCGGAGCCTCTGCGTAGTGGCTGAACTCCATGGTGTAGGTGGCACGGCCTTGCGACATGGAGCGCAGGGTGGTGGAATAACCGAACATCTCCGACAGCGGAACCTTGGCATGGATTTCTTTGCCTCCGCCACCGGGAATATCCTCCATCCCTTGCACCATTCCGCGTCGTGACGACAGATCGCCCATCACGTTACCGGCGTAATCCTCTGGCGTTTCCACCTCTACCGCCATGATCGGCTCGAGGATCACCGGGTTGGCCAGGCGACAGGCTTCTTTGAAACCAAAGATAGCCGCCATACGGAACGCCTGCTCCGAGGAGTCCACGTCGTGGTAGGAACCGAAGGTCAGATGCACTTTGACATCGACCATCTGATAACCCGCCAGCACGCCATTATTCAGTGCTTCCAACACGCCTTTTTTCACCGCAGGAATATATTCACCGGGGATCACGCCGCCTTTGATCTCATCAAAGAACTCAAAACCCTTACCGGGTTCATTGGGTTCCACCGTCAACACCACGTGGCCATATTGACCTTTACCACCGGACTGACGCACAAATTTTCCTTCTACGTCGGTCACTTTCTGGCGGATGGTTTCGCGGTAAGAGACCTGCGGTTTACCGGTGTTGGTTTCAACGCCAAACTCGCGCCGCATCCGGTCGACGATGATCTCCAGGTGCAATTCGCCCATGCCGTAGATAATGGTCTGGCCGGAGTCTTCATCGGTGCGTACGCGCAGCGAAGGATCTTCCGAAGTCAGGCGTTGCAGCGCTATCCCCATTTTTTCCTGGTCAGCCTTGGTTTTTGGCTCGATGGCCTGTGCGATAACCGGCTCCGGGAACACCATGCGTTCCAGCGTGATAATGGCATTGGGATCGCACAACGTATCGCCGGTGGTCACATCCTTCAGGCCCACGCAGGCGGCAATATCTCCGGCGTGCAGCTCATCGACTTCTTTACGATCGTTGGCGTGCATCTGCACGATACGGCCAATGCGCTCTTTTTTGCCTTTTACCGGGTTATAGACGCTATCGCCTTTGGCCACGATGCCGGAATAGACGCGCACGAAGGTCAACTGGCCAACGAACGGATCGGTCATCAGCTTGAATGCCAGCGCCGAGAATTTTTCATTATCATCGGCCTTACGGGTGATAATGTTATCGCGCTCGTCATGGCCTTCCATCGGCGGCACATCCAGCGGAGAGGGCATCAGTTCGATCACTGCGTCCAGCATGCGCTGGATGCCTTTGTTGCGGAATGCCGAACCGCACAGCATTGGCTGGATCTCACCGGCAACGGTGCGGGCTCGCAACCCTTCGACGATCTCCTCATTGGTTAATTCGACCTGGTTGAGGTATTTGTCCATCAGCGCTTCGGAACCTTCCGCCGCAGCTTCAATCATCTTGTCGCGCCACTCTTGGGCCTGCTCGAGCATCTCTGCTGGGATCGCCTCGAAGCGGTAGGTCATACCCTGAGTTGCTTCATCCCAGAAGATGGCCTGCATACGGATCAGGTCCACTACGCCAGCAAAATGGTCTTCTGCACCGATGGGGATCACCACCGGCACCGGATTGGCTTTCAGGCGCTCGATCATCATATTGCGCACGCGGAAAAAGTCCGCACCGGTACGGTCCATTTTGTTGACGAAGGCCAGCCGTGGCACCTTGTACTTGTTAGCCTGACGCCACACGGTTTCAGACTGTGGTTGCACGCCGCCGACCGAGTCATACACCATCACGGCACCGTCCAGCACGCGCATCGAACGTTCCACCTCAATGGTGAAATCGACGTGCCCGGGGGTATCGATGATATTGATCCGATGCTGAGGATAATTATGCTCCATGCCGTTCCAGAAGCAGGTCGTTGCGGCGGAGGTAATGGTGATCCCGCGCTCCTGTTCCTGTGCCATCCAGTCCATGGTAGCGGCACCGTCGTGGACTTCGCCCAGCTTGTGACTGACCCCGGTGTAAAACAGAATCCGCTCGGTTGTCGTGGTTTTGCCGGCATCAATGTGCGCCGAGATGCCGATATTGCGGTAGCGTTCGATGGGGGTAGTGCGTGCCATAATCAACCTTTCTTAGCCTTGTGGCGTACGGCTTTAACAGTTTACGTAAAATGATACCCCTCAATGGGGATCAGCCAGGCCATGACCGACAATGTCTTACGGCCTTAGAGTAATCGTAGTTGATAGTATTAACTTTATTAACCTATGACTGTGATAGGCCGTTTAAAAATTAAACATTATTTGGATGGCGCAGGCTAGTGGATTATCTGTTGAGTTACGACGGGATAAAAGCTGGCGTTGAGCGGAGTTTTGCGGGTAATGATATGTAGGGGCAGGGTTGGGATTTTAACCAGGAATATTCTGCCCCGTCATGCAATGCAGGATCAGGCTGAGTGTCTGGTAGGGATACAGATTTTGCCGTTAATAATGTGGGCATCTCGGCGGATCCACTCATTAACTTTGTAAACACTGATTCTATGCAGTTGTGCGAAGGTCTTAATATCACCCTCATGTTTTCTATATATAAACTCTCTAACACTGGTCAATGTGCAGTTCTCCATGAAATGTAGATCCCTAGGTGAAGGAGTATGTGGATATCTATTATTAGGTTGGTACTGTTATAGGAGAGAGCGTAACATAAAGCGTTAAATACAGGAATAAAACTTTGCTGTCATATGCGATATTTTATTGATCTGTTTCTTTTATTAGATAGTTTTAGGTAATTGATGGGGCTATATTTAGGTCTGAAATTAACATTAATGTGATATTTGATTTAAAATCAATGTGTTGATGTTGACTCCCTTGTGGTGTCACACCGTTTTTTTAGTATGTTTCATACTGATATTGATTAATAATTCACATGGGTTAAACAATGATGAATTATTTCCTTCGGTGTTAGAATGCAATAAATAACGCAAGACAACAAAATCAAGAATAGTTTTAACAGCTAGGTGATGAGTTTATTCTGGGCTGACGGTAATTTACCTAAGTTTATTCCTAGATAAAAGTCGGTAAGGCCAGTGCCAACGGTTTATGCGAGTTTTTCCATCCAGATGTAGTTGATGATCAGGCTCATTGTGATGGGTTAACATTCCATGAGCCTGGAGAAAAGGCTCATGGATGGGCACAACCAGCAGATGGCCGAACTCAATTCGGTTCATACACTAGTCGCGCCCATAGTTGGGTTAAATCAACCCAAGTTTGCCATTGATTTTCGCGATCTCGCGCCGCCATTGCTGTTGCAACTGCGGCTTTTGATGCTTGGGTTTACGGGTTAAATCCTCCTCAAGCTTGCGTTCCAAAGTAACCAGCGTTGCCAGCAGGTGGTCTTCATTGGTCGATATCGCAGGTTCAGCGAGCGACTCGCGATCTGGGGATACCACCAGCTCAGAATGACTGCCACCACTCAGGATGGTGTAGACGGGTAAAAGATCGTGCCATTCGGTCAGTTGGCGATCGTCTATCAGCCAATAGCGATTACAGCTTTGCTCCATCAGCGTTCGGTCGTGGGTGACTAGCAGCACGGCTCCCGCAAATTGTTGCAGCGTTGCGGCCAACTCTTCCTTACCTGGCATATCCAGATGGTTGGTCGGTTCGTCGAGCAGCAACAGTGAGTAGTTGGCCAGGGTAAGCGCAACAAACAGCAACCGCGAACGCTCGCCCCCGCTCAGCGTACACACCTTCTGTTGATGGCGTAGGTAAGGGAAGCCGGCACCGATCAGCGCCATTTTCCGTTGCTCTTCGCTCAGGGGCGCGAAATGGCTCAGGGCATCGCTTAATGAGTCCTCATCGTTGAGCTGTTGCAGGTTCTGATCGTAATAACCAATACGAACGCGAGGGTGAAAAACCGCCCCTTGGCAGCCTGCCTGCTGGTATTGCTGCCAAAGGAAGTGCAGCAATGAGGACTTACCACAGCCGTTACGGCCTACTAACGCAATGCGATCGCCACTTTTTACCTGAAGATGATCCAAGCTAAACAGCACCGGCGCATCAGGAGCGGGGCGAATGACTAATTGCTCCAACGCCAGCAGTCGATCGGCAGGCAGTGCTTCACCGCTGAGCCGGAGCCGCCATTGGTTGCCGGTGCTCAAGGTGGTTTGCTGATCCTTCAATCGAACCACCTGTTTTTCCATCTGCTTGGCTTTCCGCGATAGATCTTCGTTGTCATACACCTGGCCCCAGACGGCCAGGCGTTTGGCACTTTTCTCTACGCGGTCAATTTCCTTTTGTTCAGCCTGATGGCGGTGCTCATCGGCCAAGTCTTGCTCTTGGAGAGCGATACGCGCCTGCGAACAGGGCAAACGGAAATACTGTAGCGTTTTGTCCCGCAGGATCCAGGTACAGTTGGTTACGCTGTCCAGTAACCGGCCATCGTGGGAAACCAGCACGAAGCTACCGTTCCAGCCATTGAGGAATTGCTCCAGCCACAGCAGTGTCGGCAGATCCAGATGGTTGCTGGGCTCATCCAGCAGCAGTAAATCAGGTTGGCGGATCAGCGCTCGGGCTAACAACAGCCGGGTATGCTGGCCACCGCTCAGGGTACCGGTCATCAGATCCCATGCCGTTCGATCGAATCCCAGTTCGGCGAGTAACATTTCACCTTGCCAACGTTCAGGTTGATGTTGCCCATCTGCCAGGCCAGTGAGCACAGCCTCTAACAGGGAGCAGTGATACAAGGCTTCGGGCAGGTGTTGTTCCACCCGAGCCATCAGGCATTGGTGTGCCAGGGTGACGGTACCCGT
Source organism: Serratia sp. 2723 (assembly GCF_050434425.1). Classification (NCBI taxonomy): domain Bacteria; kingdom Pseudomonadati; phylum Pseudomonadota; class Gammaproteobacteria; order Enterobacterales; family Yersiniaceae; genus Serratia; species Serratia sp. 2723. The sequence continues at coordinate 116,405 of NZ_JBNDIN010000005.1, read as the reverse complement.
GCTGGCAGGCAGATCGCCGCTGAGAATTTTAAGCAGGGTGCTTTTACCGCAACCGTTATGGCCGATCAGACCGATGCGGTCGCCCTTTTTCAGGCTAAAGGAAACCTCAGCCAGCAGTGGGCCAAAAGCGGTATCAATACCAACAGATTGTGCAGAAAGTAATGTCGTCATGGTGCTTACTCAAGGTTACAGGCATGCAAATGCCTATCGTCAAAAAATTGCCGACGATAACCCGGTAAGCCGGAGGGAAGAACGTTGATGTGAGTAAACTTCGCTCAAGCTTAGGTTATCGGAGCACGATACCGGTAATGCTTGAGCAGCGACGATCACCAAGGTGAGGTGAGAATTTGAACCATTCACACGACAGCATAGGGGACCTCCTTTTCATAGTTTTTGGTTGATAGGTGAACGGATTATAAAGGGGATTTGCGGTTTCTGCTACTGGTTGGCAATAGAAGGCGTAACAGGAAGATAACCTCCCCGTTACGTTTAAGACGACCGCATGCTGCACGTTCAGAGAATCAATGAGTGGGCTACGTTTTAGGTCAATCACACATCTTCTGCGTAGATTTCTGGGTCCTGAATATGTTCCAGCACATCCCCTGGCTGGCAATCAAGATAGCGGCAGATAGCATCCAGCGTTGCAAAACGGATCCCTTTCACCTTGCCTTGCTTTAACAGCGAGAGGTTTTGTTCGGTGATGCCGGCAGCGGCGGCCAGGTCTTTGGATTTGACTTTGCGTGTGGCTAACAGCACATCTAGCCGGACGATGATCGACATAATGGATTAACCTCACACGAACTGTTGATTTTCACAATGCAACTTGCTGGCCTGTTTCAGAATTTGTGCAATGACGGCAATACAGGCCGCGAGAAATAGGGCAACAATATTGCCCGTATCGATCCCGAGCGTCACCATCCGTTGGCCAACAGGCTCATGCATGGTTATCCAATAGCTGAGAACAGGCCGGCACAATAACTCTAAAATCGTCCAAATGGCGACATATTGGCCCATTTTACCCAAATGGTACGCCGCAATAGCTGAAAAATAGGCACGTTGAGCATAGGTTTGGAACAACTTGCGTAAGTGATACAACCCAAGCGCCAGTGCCAGCAGCGGCACGCTCGATATGATAATGCCACCGGCAATTTGCCACCATGGGAAGCGGTATAAATCAATACCCAGGGTGCTGATTAAATCGTTTGAGATGGAAACATGAAATCCGTAGCCATCGCTGGCGGCGACGCTTGGGAATAACCAATAGGAAGCATTAAACAGCAACGTGGCGAGTAATAAGCATAACGTGATGGTGGCCATACGTTGGCTGAAACGGGTAAGGCGTTCTAATGTCATAAAAACCTCAAGTCGTTGAATGGAAGCCGTAATAACCTTACTCTCGAAATTATCGTAAAACAATAATAAATTATCGAAATGCGATCATTTAATGATTTGATTGTTTATAGATCAATCTGATGATGGTTATTTTTTGAGCAGAAAACGATCATGGAGAGGGCACTCTGGCCGGTTAAACAGGGGCAAGACAGGCGTTAGCTAAAATTTCTACTAACCTTCTAGGATTAATGCGCTTTTCCACCGAATATTTTCCGGCTAACATCAGTTTCTTTTGTCATGGACCAAGGTATGATTTTAGCGGCAGGACATGCCGTGCTTGCCAGTGGAGGGATGGTGCAGTCAGGCCACCCGTCGAAGCAGGAACCCGCCGAGGCGAGTCAGACTCTGGTCTGAACGCTGTAGGGATCTCCGTCCTTCAGGGCGGGGAGGATGTCAATGTTGATCAGGCGCAGCGATATTCATCGTTTCGCCTGTTGCGTTTATCGCCAACCCCATGCTGAGCATTCACCGTATGATCAAGTCATTACCGATTTTCCTGTTCACCTTTTTGTTGTTCAGTTTACCGCTGGCCCCGTTGGCCAATGCGCAGCAGCAGGGGGCCCAGGTTGAACTTAGCCCGCAGGATATAGCGGCTTCACTGAAAAGTTATCAAAAACAGCTGGATACTATTAAACAGCAGGTCTCAAAGGCGAACACCGATGGCCAGTTGAATAAATTATTTGAGGCCACACAGGCGCTGTCTGCTGCGGCGGAAAAGCTGACTACCGATTTGCAACCCGTACAAGAGAAGCTACAGGCACAGCTGGACGTTCTGGGCCCACAGCCGGAAGCGGGAGGAATGGCAGAAAATGCCAGTGTGATACAGCAAAGAAACACCCTTAACAACGCCAAGAAACAGATGGATGATGCCGTAAAGCGCTCGCATACGATCAGGACCGGGGCGCTCGATTTAGGGCAACAGATTAACGACTTGCGGCGGGTGGCCTTCAAATCCCAACTGGCGTTGAATACCGGCAGTATTCTCAGCTCACAATTCTGGTCGCCAGAGGCCGCTCCGCAAGCGGAGGATTTGGCCCGGCTCAGCGTGTTCAACCAACAACTGCAACAGACCTGGGCCGCTGCCTGGCAGGAAGAGTGGCGATATGGCACCTTGGGGTTGCTGCTTCTGGCTATGGCTATCTGCTCCGTGGGTCGTTATTTCGTCGAGCAGCTTCTGGCTTGGTTAAGTATCCGTTATTTGCCGGATGGCCGCTTGCGCCGCAGCTTTATGGCGCTGGCCACCGCATTGATTACCCTGTTTGCCACGGCATTGGCACTGGATCTGGCCGAAACCGCTTTTTCTCGTGCCCAGCCGTTCCCCCCTCAGGTACAGGATTTTGCCGATGGCTTTTTGCAGTTGGGGATGTTCTGCGCGTTGATCGCCGGGCTAGGGCGGGCGTTCCTCTCCCTCAGCCGTCCCTCATGGCGCCTGGCACAGATAGATGACCAACTCGCCACCGGCATGCGCTATTTCTCGCCGCTATTGGCGGGTTTGGCGCTGGCATTCGGCACGGTGGAACTGGTCAATAACGTGATCGGGGCCAGCATAGGCACCACCGTGCAGGGCAATGGATTGGTGGCTGCATTGATGGCGGTGGTACTCTTGGCGGTACCACTGCATGCGCACCGCATCCGTATCCGGATGGGGCAAAACCGGGAGCAACAGGAGAAACGTTCGGCGATCGACGGGTTGGTTCATCTGCTGATTACGCTGTCCGCAGTGGTGATCATGCTCTCGCTGCTGATCGGCTATGTGGCTTTTGCCCGCTTCCTGACCTATCAGTTGATCTGGATAGCGCTGGTGCTGATGGCGTTCTATTTCCTGGTGCTATTTACCACCGACTTCTGCGCGGCCTTCTTTTCTCCACAAACCGCCAGCGGACGGGCATTAAAACGATCTCTTCATGTCAAAGATCGCCATCTGGAACAGTTGAGTATCATCTTCACGGCGATCGGCAAATGCTCGCTGTTGCTGATGATGATTGTTGCCCTGATTAACGGCTCCTTTGGGACCACCACGCCAAACTCCCTGCTGCAAAAGATTATTGCCATCCTGAGCGGCGAAGGTCTGAAGCGACTGAATATCGTTCCAAGCAACCTGCTCAATGCGGTGATTTGCCTGACGATCGGTATCTATGTGCTGCGGGTCACGCAACGTTGGTTAAGCCATGAGCTGCTGCCAAAAACCATCAGCGATATCGGTATCCGCGCCTCGCTGGTTACGTTGTTCAGTAACGTCGGTTATGTGCTGCTGATCCTGATCACGCTGGCGACGTTGGGTATCCAGTGGAACAACCTGGCCTGGATCGTGAGTGCGCTATCGGTAGGTATCGGTTTTGGCCTGCAGGAAATCGTGAAGAACTTTATCTCTGGCCTGATCCTGTTAACCGAGCGCCCGGTTAAAGTCGGGGATATGATCGGTATCGGCGGGGTTGAAGGGGATGTACGGCGAATCAATGTACGCGCCACCGAGATCCAACTGAGCGATCGCTCGACCATGATTGTGCCCAACTCTCAGTTGATTTCGCAGAACGTGCGTAACGCCACCATGGGGAATGCCCAAGGGGTGGTCACCGTCGCGCTGACTTTCCCCACCGATATCGATCCCGAGCAGGTACGCAACGTGTTGCTGAGTGCCTACCATGAACACGAATCCATTCTGGAAACACCTGCCCCATACGTTCGCTTCAGCCAGCTTGGCCCAGACGGAATTATCCTCAGCGTAACCGGCTATGTTGCCAGCCCACGCATGGTCGGCGCCACCAAGAGCGATCTGCTGTTCAATATCCTGAAGCTCCTGCGGGCCCAGAATGTCAACCTTTCCAGCCCGACAGAGGTGGTGTTTATGAAGCAACGGGCAAAAAGTCTGGTTGATGAAGAAGAACATTCATCCTGATGAGTAACTCAATGGCCGATAACATTATCGGCATTTATCAACGGCATGCAGGGGCGTTTGAGCAGAAGCGGTCAACCACTCTGTTTGAGCAACCCTGGTTGGAGCGGTTCCTGAGCCTGTTACCCAACAACGGACGGATCCTGGATAGTTGTGCCCGCACCACCGAAGCGGTGCGGGGGCTATTTCTTAACGATCAAATCCCCACTCAGACCATTTGCTTTTGATTTTCTCCTGCAACGGCAGCGGATAATTGGTGGCAAAGCTCAATACCTGCTCCAACGGCTGATTGACCTGCTGTTGGATCTGCAGGCAACTGTATGCTACCAAGCCGCCGCGCCCGCGCAGTTTGGTGGCCACATCCAGGTAAATCTGTAACCCAGTACCGTCGGAGTCGTACTGCGGATAGTGAAACACGCCCTGTACCGGGTTATTGCGTGTCGCTAATGCCCAGGTCACTTTGTTGCTGTCATCAGGAGGAATATCTTCGCCCACGATAATCAGCTTGGCGGTGGTTTTACCAATATGGTTGGTCCAGAACACTTCGGCAATCTTGTCGATAAAGGCTTTGACCGTCATGCCGGTGATTTTATGCCAGTCGTCACGTACCCGGATCACCAGCCAATGGGAAGAGGCTTCCAATGGGCTGAAACAGTCGATGATCGGCAGACCGGACTTTTCAAAATACACTCTGGCGGTGGCAGATAAACAGAAGCAGCCGAGCATCAACGTAGAGTCTATCGGAACCCCCGGAATGCAGATCGGCAAGATAGCCTCATCACGGAATGTGACACAGGTAATTTTCGCCAGCGGCTTCAGGCTGGACTGGTTGGAAAGGTAGCCTGGGAACTCGCCAAACGGACCTTCGGCCACGGATTTGTCCGCGCTGACATAGCCTTCGATGATGATTTCACATTCGGCAGGCACCAGCACATCGCAGGTTTCCGCTTTCACCATCTCGATGCCGTGGCCAAGGAATGATGAAGCATAGTTGTATTCATCATGCCAGGCTGGCGGAGCCGCTGAAAGCAGCATGGTGACCGCTGGGGGTACCCCAAGAGCGATCACAAACGGGCAGTCTTTCCCCTGGGCCGTCCACATATTGTAGATCATGCCGTTATGCTGGAAAGGCAGCCACAGGCCGACAATATTGTTCTTCGAATAATGCGGTCCATTACCGTGTGGTACGCCGACCGAACTGGTATGAGGAGGCTTTGGCGTTGGGTTATTCTGTGGGCGTGAACCGGCGATCATCGCCCGGCTGAATGACCAATTGGTCCAGGCGTCCTTATCTACCGTGTAGGCGTCTTCCGGCACCGGTTCCCCCGGCGGGGTACGCACCATGATGGCTCCGGCAGTCTGGAAATAACGGCCGCCGTCGCCGTCGTGCAGGATAGGGGCCGGGATTTTGGTCATATCAACCTGATCGCCCACCCATTTGTTTTGCTTGCACGGGGCGGTGGCCGGGTCAACCATCACTGGCGGATGCGGTTCCTGACCGATGGCATCCAGAAAGGCATCCTGGATCTCCAGCAACTGGGCATCGTCCGGCAAACCTAACATCAGCGCCAGACGCTGCCAGCGTTTGCCCGGCACACGGCTGACCGTCGGGCCCATTTCTGCCGCCCGGAAACCGGGTGCGCCCTTCACCTTGCTAAACAGCGGCATCGGGCTTTCCGTTTCGCAGGCGTGGCGCAGAATGGCGCCGATCTCCAGATACCAATCCACCTCGTCGGGGATCGCCACCACTTCCCCCTTGCTGGCCAACAGTTCCAGATAGGCGCGGTAGGATTTGGGGACTTTCTGCACATCAATTTTCAGTTTACGTCGCTTCATTGATTTTGATCCTGATGTGGGCCACTGAGTTCATCGGCCAGGGCGAAAGACTGGGCTACGCCGGTCAGCGTTGGGTTCCACGAGCCAGGGCGGGGGAACAACATGCTACCCAGGCCATAAACGTTCGGGTAACGGTGCATCTGGCCGTTGAGGGCGGTGACCGAGGTGGCCGGGTCGTCGCCCATCCACAGGGTGCCAGCCTCGTGCACCAACCCCTGATTGCGGATATTGTCCGGCGGCGATTTCTCCCAGCTAAAGCTGCCGTCCGGGTTATTGTGCTGGTACTCAAGTGGGGCATCGCCAGCCAGGGCATGCATCACGTCATAGGTGGTTTTATCCATCGCATCCCAGAATTGACGGTCGGTTTCCTTCATCTGGATATACACCTCGGCCTCGCCCAGCGGGTTGGTCGTGACGTAATTCCACGAGTTTGCCGAGCGTTCCCCGAGGAACTCCCCCATGGAGTGCAGCATGATCACCACGTAGTCAGGATCCTGATAGGTGGCAACGGCTTCCGGTGAAGAAGCATCTGGCAGGATGCGGTACAACACGTCGTAGCTTTCCGCCGGTTGCGGGTTATGGACCACGCTGATGTGGGTGTGCATCAGGCGGTTGGTGGTTTTATCGATGCCGGGCAGGTAATAGGCCACGGTTTGCAACTGGTTGGTTAATACCGGCAGGCTGCTGGCGGGGATACGGGCGGCCAGCCAGGAACGGATATGACCGCACAGGTTTTTCCCCACCAGTTTATCGTCAGGGAAAGACTTGGTGAGGATAAAACCGGCTTCCAGGGTATTGCAGGCCAAAATTACTTTGGCGTTACCGACGCGCAGTGAGCCTTCTTTGGTGATGATTTCCGTGACAACGTCACCTTCTGCAATCAGTTGCTCCACTTCGGCATTGACCACCACCTTGAGTGAGGCGTAAGCCTGCACATCATTCACCAGTACCGAAATGGGCGAGAACTTGGCCCAATCCTCTGGTGCCACTCCCTGGCCAGTTGCCATGGCTGAGTCCAATGCGCTCGGGCTTGGCTGCGGCTTGGCTCCGCTGATATTGGCCAATTGCGAGAACAGGCGTTCACCCATAAAGCGATTCAGCGACTGGTTGCGATTGCCGGGGATTTCCAGGGAGTAGCGCCTCCCCATAAATTCGCCGGTGGGATACCACTGATTATCCAGGCGCTCGATCGCCTGCGCTGGCCAGTCCGGCATTTCGCTGCTATCGGGTTGCGGTGTCCAGGCGTTCCAAAACAGCGCGCGACCACCCACATAAGGGATCTGCGGCATAAAGTTAAGGCTGAGTTTCATATCGGCAGAGCCATGGTAGGTCCATGGTCGGATACCTACGCTGGTGTTGAGTTTGATGTAGGCCGGTGGAATGTTCTGAATATGGTCGGGGATCAGATAGTTGCCTTTCTCCAGCACCAGAATTCGGGCCTGTGGATTATGTTGCAGCACCCGGTGGGTAAAACTGGTGCCATAGGCACCGCCACCAATCACGATATAGTCAAAAGACTGCCCCTTGATCTGGGCAAAGCGGGAAAAGTAGATATTGTCGACTTCACTCATAGTTGGCTCCCGGAACGTGACATGCGAAAAAATCATCCCCGCCCCAAACCGGCGGCGGGGCAAACGGCTATGGGTAATAGGCGCGGCTTTGAATGGCCGCCGGGGCTGAGTTGAGGGTTTGCACTGCCACAGGGGCGCAACCGCCGATCAACTGCTCCAGATCTTTACGCATGGGGTGGCTGCTGGTACCCAGTACCAGTTTTACCGCCTCAGCGTGGCCGCCATTAAGGAAATAGGTATCCATCGCCTGCAGGATGTTCCAGCGGCAACCGATCAGTTTGTTATCGTGAACGCCGTATTCGGTAATTGGCGAGATGTTGCCCGGGATCGACTTGATGCCCAAAGTGTTGACGATGCAGGTGAATATCGCGGTGTTGGCATCCTTGGGATCGTCCACACGGAAGCCCCAGGTTTCCACCCACTCGGGTTGATAGACCGCAGAGTTGGTCCGCACCGGATTTTGTGAGGCCAAATTGACCTTGAAAGTGGTCTGGAATTTTGGCTCGCCAAACAGCTGCTCACCGGCGGCGATGGCGATAGGGGCATCGCAAGGCACCCAGACGCGATGGTTACCGTACAGCTTGGTTTGATCGCCGTCTTGAATAAATTCCTGATAGCCAATCGGGGCCAACTGGTCTTTACGGTGTTCAGGATAGGCGACAATGTTGAGTTCCAGCTCCTGGGTGATCGCCGCACCGCTGCTGCCCCATTGTTCCGGTGGGGTATTGAGGCCAGAGGCAAACTGTCCGGCGTACAATTGGAAGTTGAAGCTCACCATCGCCTTATCGCCAAACCGTGCCGGGCTAAGCCCGGTTCCCTGCAAATAAGGTTCCACGCGGCTCAACGGCACCAGATAATACACGCCAACGTTGGTCAGTGAGGCGTAGTAGAACGGCATGGTGAACGGCGACGGGATGCTGGGTAAATCATTTTGCTGATTAGACATGTGCGTGGTTCCTACTGTTGTTGGGATTGAGGTTTGGCCGAGTGTGGGCAAGCCGCCGGTACCGGATAAGGCGCGGCTTTCAGCGCCGAAAGAATGTTCAGTGGGTTGAAGTACTGACGCATCAGGGTGATTTGATGCCGTTCATTAAATTGATAGCGGATCGCCCAGTCGTAACGATAGGGTACGCGGCCGCATTTGGTGGTGCCTTGCTCACCACCGTAGGACATTGCCTGATCGCCGCTGAAGAAGGATTTCTCGACGCCCGCGCTGCCAAAATTCACGGTATCACCGAGCAATTTCCAAAAGCGGCTGAATCCTTCGTGGCCGTAAAATACGCCCAGATAGGGGCATTCGCTGGGGCCGGAGATATCCCAGATCACCTCGTCACTCATGCAGGAGAGTGCCAACTGCAGGTTACCGGTGGAATAGGCTTGCTGCAGTTGATCCAGGGTGGCCTCATTACTGGCACTGGCACTGGCACTGGCACTGGCACTGGCATCCACACTGTCGGTTGCGGCTACAGCAGCGGTGGCCGGAGCAGCCATCAACACCTGTTTACCCAGCGGCTGGCGGTTAGCCACGCTGTACTCAAACGTGGGGGCGCAGTGGAATAATTCCTTGCCGGGGAAAGGGTTGGCGGTGATGGCCCTGAAGTCATCCCGCAACGCGCACATCGCCACCACGGCGGCCATCAACTTGTCTGGGGCACCGGTAAATGCGGCCTGCAGATCGCCGAGCAACTGACAGTAACGCTGGTTAAACCGGATGATGGCGTCACGAACCTCTCCGGGTGGATAATCGCTGACCTTGGCGTTGCTGTCGATCAGCACGCTTTTGCCCCACGGCACCGGGAACGGATCGCCGGTAGGGCCACTGGCCACGGTATCGCCTTTTTGATACAGCCGTTCATTGTAGATCTGGCTGAAACGGAAATAGTGGGCCAACTCATCTTCATCCACGACCCAGATATCGTTCTCTGTGCCTTCACCCTGATCGGTAATCAGTTTCATGGCGGCTATCGCGGACTTCAGATCGCTCACTTTCAGTACGTTGCCCCCACCGCCATAGTAGAAAACATCCGGTGGGATCTGGCGCAGTGGATCGCCGCAGAAAATCGCCCGTTCTCCATGGGTTTCCACCGCTGCCCGGAGCCGCGATTCAACGTAAAGATAAAACTCACCGATGGTCATATCGCTGGGGACTTCATTGGCGATGGCGCGCGGGCGGACATCTTTCGGATGCTCGATCACCATGCCCTGGAAGATGCCGTTTTTGGAGAAACCGTACAGATTCACTTCAATATCATCAATATCGTAAGGCAGACGTGCGGGATAACTGGGCAGGAAGTCGGGCGAATCGACCGCTGGCGTACCGCCGATGGCGTTGAGCAGGTTGGCCGTCAGGGTGAAGTGCAGCATCTCTTCAACCACCACCGAACGCAGGGTTTCGATGATGCGCCAGTCCACGTCGTCATCCAGGGTATAGAGCATCGTCAGATACGGGGGAATGGTGGCATGTTCCAGCTGCATGGCGTTCTGCAGCAGATCGCGCAGTTCGGTCAGATCCTGCGCCAGACTTTTTTCGTCGGCAAACTGCACATAGCCGAGTTGGGCAAACGAGGTTTCAGCAAGCTGGAAGGTCTTGGCTTTTGCGGTCATGTTCATATCAATGTTTCCGTCCTAGTATGTGGTCGGCTGTGGCGAAGGTCAGGGCCGTCATGGTGAGCGTGGGATTTGAGGTGCCCAGCGTTGGCATGCTGCCGCAGCCTATAACGTAAAGGTTGGGGTGATCCCAGCTTTGCTGGTGCCGGTTGACGACCGAGTTATCTGGCCGCGTTCCCATCCGGTGGGTGCCTGCCACATGGCCAACGCCCGCCCAGATGTAACCGTTACCTTGCCAGGTGAAATAACCGGGGTTGTCCGACTGATAGTGGGTGAAGTCCTGGATACCCAGTTGGCTGAACAGACTGCTGGCAACTTCGCGGCCAAACGCCATGCCGCCCTGGCTATAGTCGTCCACGTTGTAGTGGATTACAGGCCGGTAATTGCCGAGCGGATCGCGCCAGCGATCGTCGATGGTGACGCGATTGGCGGCATCCGGCAGTTGTTCGGTCATCATGTCCAGGCGGATTTGCCGGGGCATTACCTGCCCAAGCCGCTGGCGTAACGCTTTGCCATACAGTCGCTCGTCATCCACCATATCCAGCGTGGTGTCCACCGGTTCGTTACGTGGCCAACTCCAGCCCCAGTTACCGATCTCCAGCACAAATGCGGCGCGTTCGCGGCGGAATTCGCCCCCCCGGTAGTTCACTAACGTTGACGTCAAACCCGGCCCACGAAATGCCCCTATCGCTTCCGGCGCTAAGCCCCAAGACAAGATGGCAGGGTGATCCATCAGATTGCGCCCCAGCTCGCCGCTGGACTGGCAGGCTTGTGATGCCTGTAATAACACGGCATTTTCGATGGCATTGGCGGCCAGAATAAACAGTTCGCAGTGTAAGGTGATCGGCTCAAAGTCATGGCTTCTGTCGTTCTTCCACACCTTGCAGTCCAACGCGCTGATTTTCCCCGTCTCTGGCGAGATATGCAGACGAGAGGCAACCGCCTGGATCAGCAAATCGGCATCGGTTTCCACCAGGGTTTTTAACGCGTTGTAACGAGCCTGGATCGGGCAGATAGGAATGCAGCTGGAGTTGCCCATACAACGGCGACCCACGGCCGGATTACCCACCGCACCACGCGGGGTATAACCTGCATTGGGCACACTGTTTCTGCCTTGCGGGATAGAGCGGATCTGGGCTTTGTCTGCCGTACCGGGCAATTCGGCCTGCGCCAATCCGGCGATCATCCAGCGATCCAGATAGCTTTGCGGGATTTTTTGCATCGGGTACTGATAGCCCGGCGCAAAATGAATGCCGTGGTATTGCTGATCCTGCACGTCGGCGGAAACCCCAATCTCCAGTTCAGCGCGTTGATAATACGGCAATAACTCTTCATAGCTCAGCGGCCAGTCCACGCCACGGCCAAACAGCGTGGCCATGGCAAAATCCTCAGGCAGCATCCGTGGGCAACTGCCGAACCAGTGCAGTGAAGTGCCACCCAGCCGGCGGGTATAGTTACTTTCAAAGGGATAGGGGCCCATCTGCACGAAATACCCTTTGTGCGAAGGTTTACCGGGCGTGATGGGTTCAACGTCAGTCACTTCCGGCTGTGGGGCGTTGGGCGAGTTGGGATAGGGCGCGTTAGGTGTTTTTGCCACCGCCTGCATAAAGGTTTGCACATGATCCAGGTGCTGGCCAAAGCTGTCGTTGCCCGTCCCGGCTTCGACGATCAGCACCCGGCGGCCAGCGCGGGTCAGTTGCTTGGCCATGATACAACCGGCAAACCCTGAACCTACGATCACCGCATCATAGGGGTGGGAGGTGGCTTGCTGCCAGTCAATCTGCCGCATGATGCCCCCCGTTCAGATCCTGCAGGATGTTGTGCGCAGCCCAACAGGTGAGCGCCGACATGGTTAACGTTGGGTTTGAGGTACCCATGTTGATCATGTTGCCACAGCCTACCAGATAGAGGTTGGGGTGCTCCCAGGTGCGCTGGTCCTTATTCACCACAGAGCTTTCTGGTGAACTGCCCATGCAGTGGGTTCCGGCAAAATGCCCGGCACCGTTAAAGGTGAGGGTTCTGCCGTCTGGGCAGACGAAGGCTCCGGCATCATCTTTTGAGTAGGACGAGTAGTTCTTGATATCGGCCTGGTCGAAGATTTTCATCGACATATCGTAAGCGCTGGCGAAACCGGCTCGGGTATAGGGCGATAAATCGTAGTGAATAACCGGGCGGTAGTTACCCATTATGTCCAGATAATTTGGATCGATGGTGACGCAGTTATCGTACTCCGGTAGCTGTTCCACCAGGATGCCGAAGCGGAATTGACGTGAAACCTGGTCTTTTAGCCTTTCACGTAACTCTTTACCGTGCAGTTGCTCCTTATCTACCAGGGTGATCACATCCTTCGACGGTGCCTGAGCTGGCCACAGCCAACCGTCGTTGCCCATTTCAAACCGATACGGTGCATGGTGTTTGCGGAAGCTGCCACCGCGCAGATCCTCGATGCCGGAGGTTGCCAATGGGCCACGTAGCGGCCACAGCGGCGTTTTGTTGGTAAGCCCCCATGTCAGCAGTTCCGGGTGATCCATCAGATGGCGGCCAACCAGATCGTTACCTTTACAGGCACCGGAGGCCAGTAATAGCACCGCGTTGGCGACAGCGTGGGCAGCGAGTACATAGCGTTTGCCCTTCACCGTATGCAGGCTGTAGGAGTCATCGCCAGGATATCGATAGTGTTTGAACTGAACGCTATTGATCGCCTTACTGTGCGGGTCGATATCCAATTGGAACGCCACGCTCTGCACCACGATATCGAGCTTTTCGTGGTTGGCGGTGTTCAGCGTTTTCAGGGCGTTATATTTGGCCTGAATAGGGCAGATAGGCACGCAACTGGAGTTGCCCATGCAGCGGTGGCCCACTTTGTCGTTGCCTACGGCACCTTTTGGGGTATAGCCCCGGCCCTGATCGTACGCACTATTGGGAACGCTATTGCGTGAGGCAGGCGTTCCGCGCACTTTCAGGGTGTAAGACTTGCCGTCATCTTTCACCTGCATGCCATCGATATGGTTGGCCAGTTGTTTGTCACTCCAACTCATGGGCAGGCCGTGCATTGGGTAGACATAACCAGGAGGGAAGGTGACACCAAGATAGGACTGTTCTTCCACATTGGCAGAGACCCCGAGCTCCAGCTCAGCCTTGCGATACCACGGCTCCAACTCCTGGTAATCGATAGGCCAATCAATACCCACGCCATACAGCGACTTCAGGCGAAAATCCTCTGGTAGCATGCGCAGCGAGGTACCGAGCCAGTGCAGAGTCGTTCCCCCCAGATAGCGGGTGTAGGTTGAACTGAATGGCAACGGCCCTCGCTGGACAAAGTAACCTTGGTCGTTCGGTGTTTTGGTGACCTGGGTTTCCAGCGGTTCGCGGGCATTTGGATTATCAGGGTAGGGAGCATTGGGGATCTTGATAGTGGCGGTATAAAAGGTGTTGAGGTAGTCCAGATAGCCTTGATAATCCGTCCCCACGCCGGTACCAGCTTCGACGATCAGACAGCGTTTACCCGCCTGCGTCAGGGTTTTGGCAACGATGGCACCGGAGATCCCACCGCCCACGATCACCACGTCGTACTCGTTCTTTTCTGCTTGTTCAGGGCTGATGATATTCATAATTTCACCACCGTGGAGGAGGTTACCGGTGGTTCAGACCAGGCACCAAAACCTTGTTGTTTGGCACCCTGCGGATGTGCATGGATCGCATCCCACACCAAGCCCTGTTGATAGCTGTTAGCGCTGGGGATCTGGGTCTCATTCGGGTTGTCTGGCGAATACCACTGGCCCAGGTACCACAATTTGATAATGCTGCTCACCAGCGTAGATAATTTTTCTGAACCCAACAGCTGGGTTTCTACAAAGGACGAGTGCTGTGCAGCATCTGCCGGGAGTTCGCCGTAGGTCGCCAACAGTGTGGCAAAACGTTCTGCCGCGTGGGTTTGTACCCAGTCATAATAAAAGGCGGCCTGGCCAGTCCCGAGTAACTCAAAACGGTCAAAACCGGTTAATAAACGGGATAGATCGATAAATTGCTGTAGTGCTGCATCGGATGCAAGTTTTTCATCGCTCATAGGGTGCTGCCTGTATAGGTTTTTATTATGGCGGCAATTGTTATTGCCACCGGGAATAATCAATAAAACAGGTTGTATAAGTTGCTTTATTTATTGCTATGGATTAATAGGGGCGTATTAATCCCTGAGCCTCCAGTAATGTGGATGTTCATGATTTTTTGTTTTTTAGGTGCACCAAAAAGCACGCTATTGTAAAAACAACAACGGTGATTTAACTCATGTTAACCTTTTGTATTGGAACGAATAGTGTGTGCCGCACGCAAGCGAGACCACCGGTGGTGGCGAACAGTCGCGTGAGGTTCACAATGTTTACTTCCCGGGCTAATTATATTGGCGGTGAACATTGCCATGCTAAATAAAATGAAATACACAGAGCGTGCCAGCATTGCGCAGGCGCGTGGTATCTCATTAAAATAAATGCTCGCTCAGAATATTACGGTAAAGTACGTGGTTAAGTTTTTTATTTCACTTAATCCACCACATTCTGCAGAGTGTAATAAATATGGTATGTGAGACCATATTCCGCAAGCTTAAGCATTAATAAAGTATTTAATGATATATAATTCACCTGATAGCGAGATGTTTTGCTGTTATAGGATTCATCCTGGCATAAAATGCTAATTATTAACATTTGACTCCTATGGATAGAAAGATAATTCTTCACGTGCTTACTATAACACCGCGATCTAAAGAGGTTGTGCAGCGAAGGTGACCACGACATCGCCTTGCTTGGCAGCGGCCGCTATTCGATAATGAAAAATCCGGACTGGTGTTGATAGGGTACGGCATCGCAGGGACGCAATGCCACTTATGCGTCATCACAGGCATACATTTTGGTGAAATCTGCATGGGTTGTGTAGCCATATCATTTCAGATTTCGCGTAGCGCGATCAAAAACAGTAGGGGGTTTTGACCTGTTGATGAGGTAAACATGGTTCGACCGAACGGATCATTGAGTCTCAATACTGCCAAGCCAGCCTGTTTTATTGACCACTTTAGTCCAATGGAGTGACCCCGATTCTATAGCAAGTCCCTGTCCTCACTGAGAGGGCCTTTTCAAAGACCTCAGGACTGACGCCACCGACCTTTACTGTTCCGTTATCCCCCCCCACATTACGCCACTTTGAACTACACTTTGAGCATTGGGCGTGGTTGAGAACCGCCGACCCAAAGTAGGTCGTCAGGCAAGCGTTTCCTGTGGCCATGTCACGCCCATGGGGCATGATGTATATGGCCATCCAGTGAAAAATGGTGGTGGGGTTCATGTCAGAATGCCACAGAATTTTTACGATCGGTTAATCGCACAGCTAAGTTAACTAATTTTCAACATCATATAACTCGTAAGGAACATGGCATGCTAAATAATTTTTTAGTAGAAAAGAAACTTATTACAACTGCTGCACCTGGAGTCAATTTTGATGGGAAATGGAGAAATGAATTGAATTCAGAAATGGAGCTAAAAATTAATGCCAATGGAGCTGTTTCTGGGAAATACAAAACTGGCGTAGGAGCACCAGGTAAAACCGAAGAATTTGAGTTAACTGGTTTTACTAGTGGTGATCTTCTGTCATTTACCGTTAATTTTGGTAATTACGGCTCACTTACAAGTTGGGCCGGACAACTCACGACAGAAGGTGGTGTTGAGGTAATTAAGACCATGTGGCTTCTTGCCCGTAACATCAAAGACGCCGACGAACCCGAAAGTATTTGGGGAGCCATTCTCACTGGATATGACAACTTCAAGCGTTAGTTTAAGATGGAATGCAAATGCTGGGCCCGCAATCAATCAGCATTCTTCACCTTTACGGTGGCTTACTGGATTGAAATGGGCTTGTTTCAGGATAGCTAAAAAGACCCGGACTCATCCTCCGGGTTTTCATATCTGGTTATTCCCAAATTACGACCCTGAGCTTTTCTGTGGCAAAGTTTGCTGTAGTTGTCGCGTACCAACGTCATCGGTGAGGTTCTTTGTCTGACATGCTCACCAACATGCGTTGAGTCCCTTGGGATTGCGTTCAGTTTAGCTTATCCTAAGGTGTCCCAGGTCCTGCAAAGCTGGTTTTTGCTTTTGACAACCTTAGAAGCGATTAAACATTAACGGCATAACCATGACCATAAAACCTCAGATTTCACGTACCGCCATCATGGTGCGCATAATGTATATTATGTTAAATTGAATGTAGCGTGAACTCCCAGACATCAGACTAGAACTGGTACTTCCCCCCTCTAGTGAATACAATATCGTGAGACAACGTCTACCACCAAAGCATTAGCCATGCTTTGGTGGGAAAACGGATTAATGCTACTTTTAATGACTAATCGGATAAAAGGACATACATATTGATGGAAACTTCAACACACAAACTTTCTGACGGCATCGTCCTGACGCTTCGCTCTTCCGCTGACGGTACAAAAAAGCCGGTGATCATTTTGTGCCATGGTTTTTGTGGTATCAGAGAAATTCTGCTCCCTGATTTTGCTGAAGCATTTACCCGTGCCGGGTTTTCCACCATCACGTTTGACTATCGGGGTTTCGGGGACAGTGACGGCGAACGCGGACGTCTGGTTCCTGCTATGCAGATTGACGATATTATTTCTGTCGTTAACTGGGCGAGAGAACAGCCTACCCTTGATGCGCAGCGTATTGGCCTATGGGGAACATCATTTGGGGGATGTCACGTATTTGGTGCGGCGGTCAGAGATCCGGGAATAAAATGTATTGTCAGCCAACTGGCATTTGCAGACGGTGAAGAAATCGTCACCGGGAAAATGAATGATGCAGAGAAAGAGGCTTTTCTTTTAACCCTGGACAAGATGGCTGAAAAGCAGAAGAACACCGGTAAAGAAATGTTCGTCGGTGTCAACCGGGTACTGAGTGATGCAGAATCAAAATCATTTTTTGAAGAAAACAGAACACAGTATCCAAAGATGGACATCAAAATCCCGTTTCTTACAGTGAGGGAAACCCTTCTGTACAAACCTGCATTGAATGCCTCACAGGTGACGAGCCCCACCCTGGTCGTTATTGCTGGTCAGGATACGGTCAATCCACCAGAACAGGGACGGGCGTTATTTGACGCTGTAGGTGCCAAAGAAAAAAGGCTATATGAGGAAAGTAGTGCCCGCCATTACGACATTTATACAGGAGAGCACTTCAAGCAGGTTATCGGCATTCAGACTGAATGGTTTAAAACGTACCTGTAATTTTATAGATGACCACTGACGACGGGTTCAACAGAACCCATCGTTATGATAAACGTCAAATCCACTGGGCCTTGGCATCGTTGCGCATTGCCGGTTGTTGGAGTCCCAGTGATTGGATCACTGGCAAAAGCTGTGCAAGATCGTTCAAAACGCCCTCCTCTTTGATCGTACCAGGTGAAATCTGAGAGCTAATGCCTGTCCCAATTTACCCAACAGAATTCGCCAGCGGAAGGTATACGGTACTCACCAACAAGTTGTCAGCTCTTCGACTATCACGATAGGCTTTCATCAAGGTGGCCACATAGGCGCCGGTCATCTGCCCTTTCCTGCTGCTCACCACGCCGTTTGCATACGCATAATCCCCCCATCCAACATAGTCAGAACCTGTGATGCCACCATTGCGGATCACGCTACACCTTGATGAGCATTACCAGCTCAATGGGGTCTTATTAATTTTTTGTCACGACATTCAGATATATCGTCGAAAATATTGCGCCATGAAGTTAATGATGGTCAAAAATTTTATTTATTCACCAAGGCCCATAGCACTTGAATTTTAGCTAATCGAAATAAGGTTCAAAGTGAAATTTTCATTACTGTTTGAGATATATACTAGACAATGCAATGAAATAACTTAAATATACTTAGCAGGGTAATAATAATTAGGATTGCTCCCAAAACAACTACCCGTTAGACTATTTAAACTCGTGGGGCATTACTATTATCAATATGTCTGTGGATGACCCGCTTTAATAATATCAATCGAGCGATCAGGTTTACGGTTGGTTTGATGTAAACGCTGTTGATTTGCTGGTAAAAATGACAACGACCTGAATTTGCAATGCAAATTTCGTGCGGTAGCTATGTCTAAAGAAATGAGAATATTCAATGAACAGAGTCATCTTGGCACATACACCGCTAGCCGGTGATACACTGATGTTTAAGTCATTGGTTGGGAATGAAAAAATATCCGAACCCTATTCGTTTGAAGTTGAATTGCTCAGCACCGTTAACAGTATTAATCTTAGAGAATTATTGGGAAAGTCCTTAACCATAGAACTGCGCTCATCCCCTCTCCCGTCCCGATATTTAAATGGTTATATAACTCGGATGACGCTCGTCGGCAGAGAGCCGAATGGTGAACGCCATTACATTTACCGCGCGACTATCCAACCCGGTCTATGGTATCTGACACAAAACAGGGATTTCCGTATTTGGCAGGAAAAGACCGTCCCTGAGATTATTTCCAGTATCCTTTCAGGCTACCAAATCCAACTGGAGAATAAACTGACCTGGGACTACCGCCAATGGGGCTTTTGTGTCCAGTATCAGGAAAGTGATTTCAACTTCATTAGCAGGCTGATGGAGCATGAAGGGATCTATTACTATTTCCGCCACGAGATGGGTAATCATACTCTAGTACTGGCAGATGCCCCACAAGCTCATGACAAAATTACAGGCTACGAATTTATTCCCTACTTGCTGACAGAGAGAGGGAAAAACAACAATGTCAGTGGTATTCAAAGCTGGAGCGTTTCCGATTCCATCACACCAAGCCTTTACAGTCTGGATGACTACGATTTCCGTAAACCCCGCGCGCGTTTGCTGGAAAGCCGCCAGAACCCTACCTCCTTTGCCGGTGACAAAGCAGAAGTGTTCGACTGGCCAGGGCATTTTACCGATCACGATCATGGGCAATTCTACGTACGTGTTCGCCAACAGGAATTTGAAGCCCAGCACGAAAAAATGACCGGTAATGGTTCGACTCTCGGTATTGCCCCTGGTCACACCTTTACCCTAGCCAATGCCCCACGTGCGGAGGACCAGCGTGAATACCTGGCTGTTGAAGCCCACTACTTCCTGACAGAAAGTAGCTATGCCAGTGGCTCCCAGGAAAGCGGTGAGCACCGTACCGAATTCACCGTCGTGCCTAGTAGCGTAAACTGGCGCCCTTCCCGCACGACGCCCTGGCCAAAAACGCATGGCCCACAAACCGCAGAGGTTGTTGGACCTGAAGGCCAGCCTATCTGGACGGATAAATATGGCCGGGTAAAAGTAAAATTCCGCTGGGATCGACATGGTAAAGGTGACGATAGCGGTTCCTGCTGGGTACGTGTTTCCAGTTCCTGGGCCGGATGGAAATACGGTGGCGTACAGATCCCCCGGGTAGGTGAAGAAGTAGTGGTGGATTTTATCAACGGCGATCCTGACCGCCCATTGATCACTGGCCGCGTCTACAACGAAGACAGCATGCCGCCTTGGGATCTCCCCAACGATGCCAGCAAAATGGGCTTTATGTCGCGTAGCACCAGCGGCAGCTCAGACAATGCCAGCTATCTGTTCTTTGAAGATGCCCCAGGCCGTGAGTCCTTTGATATGCACGCCGAAGACAAGATGAATATCTCTGTTGAGGGCGATCAGAATATTGCTATTGACGGTAATCGAACCACTTTTATCGGTGGCCAGCAGTTAGATACCGTGATGGGCGATGCGGAGTTTCAGTATAAATCGCAACGCGATGTCACCGTTGAAGGGCTTGAAAAAAACACCTTTAATGATAAGCAGCTGGTTGATATCGCCAGCGGTCGTGAGCTTACTATCAGAAGTGGCGGGGACATTGTTAATATTACCGATGATATTAAAAGAACCTTTAACGGTAATATTACAGAGATCACCAACGGAAACGTTGAGCAGACAATAACCGGAGATGTTACCCAAACAACCACTGGCGAAATAACACAAAAAACAACTGGAGATATCACCAAAACCGTAATTGGAGATATCGATAAAACAATCACTGGTAAAATAACTGAAAAAACCACTGGTGATATAAAAAAGAAAATTACAGGAGATGTAAAAAATAAAATCACAGGTAATGTCGCAGTTGATATTAGCGGTGACTACACGCAGACAGTAAATGGTAATATAGAAATAACATCCCCTACAAACATAACAATAAAAAGTGCCACTAAGGTTATAATTGACTCCCCAGAATTTGAACATAAAGATAAAAAAAAGACTAGCTTTGTAGAAGATGTATTAGAATTTGCTTCAAAGTATATCTCTGCTAATGATTTTAGTGCATCGTTTAAAGGAGTAAGCTACTCCCATAATTTTACGTCCATCAGTCATAACCATATGACATTTGGTCAAACAATAGTCAACGCTCAAAGAGCTGAAGCCGTTCGTATAGATAATGGAAGTTTCCGGTTGGCTATTCAAGCCTTAGTTTCTTTTTTATAGTATAGGAGACTTGGATAATGGATGACCTTACAATTTTTAATTTAATCTCAACACTTGTAATTATTTTAATTGGCTCTTACTTTACTAAGAAGGTTATAAAGAATTCAAAATTACATGAGGAGTGGCTAGCAGTTAATGGCATTAAGGCAACAGCTACGATTCTATCCATGCGGCAGAGTGGGATGTTTATAAACTATAATCCCGTATTGGATTTAAAACTCAGAATAACAAAGCAAGATGATGAGTGTAGTTATATAGTCGAGGCTTATAAAGAAACAGCGCTGCTGATTGCTTTAGACAGTTATAAGGTGGGGGCAACATATAAAATTAGAATTGGTAAAAATGAAAATGATATACAGTTTGAAAGAGATGATAGCGGAAGGCCGATCTCAATCGGAGCAAAATAACATTAGGTTGACCAATAACAAAAGCTAACGCCTTAAACTCATGCAGGACGCAAGAAAATGAAAGTCATTAAACCACTACGGCTCAGTGTGCTTCACCGACCCTATCGCTGGCAGGAAAATAACTATCTTGGAGTCTCCGTACTGGCATTGGCCGATATGGGGAGTGCTCCGCGTCTGCGCCCTGAGCCAGAGCTGTGGCAACTTGCCGAGAGTGAGCTGAAAACCAGCGGCGGTGTTATCGATCTTGCCATTCCCAAAACCTGTGCCGAATTCCTTGCCACCGGCTACGCCTACACCCACCACCAAGAAGAAAAAACTGCCTGTGCGGTGAGGATTGAGGTGGAACAGCGTGAAAAGACTCTGGTTGCCTTTGGTGAGCGCCATTGGGTTAACAACACCCCCTCTTCACCACTCCCTTTTCAGCAAATGCGTCTGGACTGGAGCCGGGCATTTGGTGGATCGGAACACCCCGATAATCCGCATGGGATCGGCGCAAGTCCAGAGACATTTGAAAATACCAAAGTTCATCGCCTGCCCAATATCGAATCCTTGCACGACCGGCTTACGTCTCCGCGCCAAAAACCAGCCCCCGCGAGCTTGGGGGCACTGGATCTGATGTGGCCAAGCCGCTTTTCACGCATCGGTAAAAAGTATGACGCCCACTGGTTACAACATGAGTTTCCCGGCTTCGCCCGTGATATTGACTGGCGCCTGTTTAATGCCGCGCCACAGGATCAGTGGTGGGAACATCTTGACGCACTTCCCCCCGAAGCGCCGTGGCGCATCTGGAATATGCACCCGGAAAAACCCTTGCAAGAAGGCCGCCTCCCCCCTTGGCGCGCTCGTTGTTTTATCAACCGGCAGCGGAGTGATGACGAGGTGTTTGAAGAAATTGCCCTGCGCGCCACCACGGTATGGTTTTTCCCGCATCTGGAACAAATGCTGCTGATCTGGCACGGCAGCGCCCGTATTAACGAAGATGATGCCGCCGACGTATTACAACTGATGCCCGCAATGGAGCGTAATGGGTCACCGCGCTCAGTCAGTCACTACCGTAAAGTGCTGCTCCAACGCATGGACAATGAGAAAGGCGGGCTGTTTACATTTCGTGAAAAGGATCTGCTGCCGGAAAACGCCATTGGCCCCTGGCTGGATACCGAGCTACCGGTGAGTGAAAGCCCAATGCGCAGCAATATGCAAAACCGAGAGCAGCGTCTGCGTGAGGAGCATCGGGAACACTTGGCACAACAGGGGCAGGATATCAACGCTGTCATCCCAGCCTTTGAACCCGTCACCATGCCTGCATTGGAAGACTTGGCTGAGTTCGTCGAAAAAATGGAGCAACAAGCCGAAAAACAACTAACGGAGGCTAAAGCCAAAGTCCGTGAGCATGGGGTCGATCCTGATAAACCCGCAGACTTGACCAATACGACCAATACGCCCAAAGGATCGGAAAGCATGCACCGCATGCTGGATCTGATCCACCGTAATAAACACGGTATGTCAGATAAAAAACTGGCGCAAACCGAACACTCGCTGCATCAAATGTACCTAATGTCAGTACAGGCGCAAAGTCCAGCACCCAAACTGAAAGGCGATATTGCTCAAATTATCCGTAACCGGGCTCAAGTAACGATGAGCCGTGGGGGCGATTTCAGTGGGCTGGACTTCACTGGTGCTGACCTCTCAGGTATGGATCTGCGCGGTGCCAATTTCTCCAAAGCGCTGTTGGAAAGTGCCGATCTCAGCCACTGCCAGTTGGATGGTGCCAATTTCAGTAACGCCATGCTGGCGCGAGCCGATATCACCCAGGCTTCTTTGCGTGATGTGATCCTGGATAATGCTTGCCTGTCACTGGCGCAATGCCGTAATAGTGATTTCACCGGTGCCAGTCTAAAGAGTTTACAGCTACAAGAAACGCTGCTGGAAAACTGCATCTTTGATAACGCCAAGTTGGAAGAGTTACTGCTGTATCAGGCCTATCTCTCCCGCTGCCGTTTCCATCATGCCCGGCTCGAAAACACGTTTTTCCTGGAGTTGGCCACGCCAGCCATGGACTTCTCGCATGCCCAGATGATCAAAGTCGCATTTATCAAATGCACCTTGGAACAGGCCGTCTTTGATCATGCCGTGCTGGAAAGTTGTTCTTGGGTTGACAGCCAGGCAGAAGACATCCGTTTCCAAGGCGCTAGCTTGGTTACTTGCGCTTTTGCAGCACAGACCGTACTCACCGGCGCGGATTTCCGTGATGCTACGCTAACCCAATGTAACCTGCGTTTAATGCCTTTGAGCGGGGCCTCTTTCCATAGCGCAAAACTGGATAACAGCGACCTGAGCGAGGCCAACTGCCAACGTGCCGATATGCGCAAAGTAAACGCCATCGGCAGCCTGTTTATACGCACCGACCTGCGTGGAGCCAGATTGAGTGACGGCAACCTGATGGGGGCGCTGATGCAGAAATGTAACTTTAGCGGTGCTGATTTACGTGGGGCCAACCTGTTTCGAACCGATATGTCGCAATCCACCGTAGATGCCACCACCAAGCTTGATGGTGCCTACACCCAGCGAACCAAAACGCTGCCAAAACGTGACAAGGAGCTGATATGAAGACGCTGACACCCGCAGAATTTCAGAAAAAAATAAAGCAGGGTGAACCGCTGCAGAATGTCTCTCTTGCGGGTCAATCGCTGGC
This sequence comes from Serratia sp. 2723, assembly GCF_050434425.1. NCBI lineage: Bacteria > Pseudomonadati > Pseudomonadota > Gammaproteobacteria > Enterobacterales > Yersiniaceae > Serratia > Serratia sp. 2723. The sequence goes on along the minus strand of NZ_JBNDIN010000005.1, from coordinate 92,494 downwards.
GGGGTTGGATCTCTCCGGGGGGATTATCAGCGAGGCTGATTTCAGTGGTGCAGATTTCAGCGGTGCCAATCTGCAGGAAACCGCATTCAATGAATGCCAACTGACCGCCGCAAGCTTAGTGCATGCCACGTTAAAACAGACGATTTTTAATCAGTGCGAGATGGCCAATAGCCAATTTAATCACACCACCGTCACCGAATGCATTTTTAACCAGTGCCTGCTGGATAACGCCAACTTCAGCCACAGCCAGCATGATAAAACACAGTTTATGCAGGGGTCATTACAGGCTGCTAACTTCAGCCATGCCCATTTGGATCGCGTAACTTTCTACCAGTCGTCACTGGCAATGGCACAGATGGATAATATCAACAGTCTACTGACGACCTTCTTCCGGCTCGACCTGCGCGAAACCGATTTTGCTGCCGGCCAGTTCGATCGGGCCATATTTTTCGAATGCGATCAGCGTGGCAAGGACTATCAGCATCAGTATTTTCAGGGCTGTCAGTTCACGGACAACCAACTGGATGAAGCGAATTTCTCCCATTGTCAGCTTATCCAGTGCAATTTCAAAGGCGCTTCACTGCAACGTGCGCGGCTGCAGGGGGTCAATGCCAGCCAGGCCCTGTTTATCAGTGCCGATCTGACAGATGCTCTCTGCCAACACAGCCAGTTCGACCAGGCTATTTTTGTCTCGGCCTGTCTGGATCGTGCTGATTTCTCTCATTGCAGACTCTTTCAAACGGTATTTCAACAGGTTCGCGCAGCGGACAGCTCATTTAATAGTAGCGATCTGACGTACGCCGACTTTTCTTACGCTGACATCAGGGCTGCCGATCTCCGCCAGGCGCATTTTATGCGTACCCGTTTTCATCGTGCTCATCAGATTGGCGCTCACTTTTCCGATCGTCACGGAATTCTGGAGAACGATCCTGAATTGCTGGCAGCAGAAACCTGGAGCGCGCAACGCCAGAGCCGAATTTAATAAGGAAGACCATGACCAGAGTAATAACCCCCTACACACTCCCTACAGCCCCGCCTCAGCAAGCCGCCGGGCAAGTCGTTAATCTGCTCAATGACGGCACGATGATGGTTGAGAGCGAAGGTCGCGGCTGGCACTGCCGGCGGGCCGCCAGTTGCCTGATGACCCCGGAATTCGGCGATCGCGTACTGATCGCCAGCGTTGACGGGCAGTTCTGGCTACTGGCCGTTCTGGAACGGGCAGAAAGCCAGCATCCGGTCGTGCTCAGCGTCGAGGGCGATTTACAGATTGCCCCACAAGGCAATCTCAGCCTGGCCAGTGAGGCGCTGAACATCACGGCAAAAACCAGTGATTGCCATATTGACGCCATGAGCTACAGCGGTGAGTCCATCACTGCCTGGGTTAGCCTGTCGCGTATCGTGGGCAAACAGTGTGAGTCCGTTTGGCAGGTTGTCACCCAAATCAGCCAACGACTGCTGCGCAAAACCACGCAAATGGAACAGGTACGTGCCGGTCAGTTGGATATGCAGGCTGAGGACTATCTGCGTATGCATGCTCAGCAAACACTGATCACCTCGGATGCCATAACCAAGATCAATTCAGCACAGATCCATATGGAGTAATACGATGTTTGCCAACAGCCAATCAGCGGGTACCGATGTGGCGGCTCCCGATACCTGCATGACGCCGACTCCAACCCCAACCCCAATCCCTTATCCAAACGTGGCCGCAGGGCCAACGGCAATTCCCGTAGCTTACAACATTTTAGCTATGGGGGCGCCTGTCCATAACATGGCCACGATTACTCCCTTTACCAACGGTGATAACGCCGGCATAGCTACAGGCGTGGCCTCGGGTACGGTAATGGGGCCATCACGCCATGTTACTGCAGCGTTTACCGTATTGTTTAAAGGCACACCGGCAACACGTCTGACCAGCGTTAGCCTACAGAATTCAACCAACATGGTCGGTATGCGCACCGTCCCCAGCCAGACGAAACTCTCGCTGCTTGCAGCCTAACGAGTACCCCCTTTCAACCTGAAATATTACCTGGAGGCAATTTTGAAAATACGGCTTTCGCTGTTACTGCTTTCCACCCTACTGCTCTCTGCCTGTGTTCCTCGTTCAAACCTTGCGATCACCGATGACACCTTGGTCAGCCACAAGGTGAATGGGGAAACACTAATCCATCGCGCCATTATTTCCCCACCAGAACAGTTTGAGCCCATCAATGCGCAATACCGCAGTCTATACAGCGCCAGCATCATGAGCCAACCCAGCTACAACGGTAAGGTCCTCAGTCAGTTGGAGAATGCCACGCCCTTCATTGCCTTGGGCAAAGTTGAAAACAACTGGTTGGCCATTGCCCTGGTTAAGGGAGGAGAACTTGTTGGTTATATCCAGAGCAATGCCGGAGTTGCCGAAAGTGGATACCGGGCGGCGGTGCTTAAAGATCGTCCTCGTGCCCGCCGAACCAAAGCCACAAAGCGCGCTGGAAACTGTGTTGCCATAGGTGATAACAGCCAAGCCTGCAAAGACACCAAGTCAGATACTTGGATCCTTGAATAACCTGTGATGACGAGAAATACCATGATCAAATTACAACACGTCCAACGTTGTTGGCATTTGCTGCTGTGGATTTTTACCGCATTCATGCTCAATGGTTGTATGTCCTCGGCGAAAAACGTGCCATCACGCTATAGCCTGGTCTTTGATGCCGATCCGCAGATAAACAGCGTTGCCGGGCAATCCCCAGCGCCCATCAAAGTCCGCGTGTTGTTATTACGTTCTGATGCCGAGTTTATGGAAACCGATTTTTTCACCCTGCAAGGGGACGCAAAAAGCGTACTCGGCAACAGCCTGCTCGATAGCGATCAATTCTTCCTGATCCCTGGGCAAAAAGGCAAAACCCTGGCTGGAACAAGTACGCTGGATGTCCGCTATATCGGCATTATTGCCGAATATCGGGAGCTAGACGGTAAAACATGGCGTATCTCGTTACCACTGCCTGAACCCATCGAAACCAATTTCTACAAAATATGGCAATTATCCCCTGACGAGCTGACCGCACACATCATGGCAGGTGTCAGTGGCCTACAAACTGTTGATGGCCAGAAGCGGTGATCTGTTTTGCTGCAACACAATGACAATTGACAATTAAGGACGATGATGACAAGCGCTTACAAGATGGTCTGGGTAGAAGGAATGTTTTTGCGTCCGCATCATTTCCAGCAAACCGAAAGATATCTCGAAAACTACGTAAAACTCTGGGGGCAGGCATACTGTGGTTATTTCTGGGGATTTTTAACCCTGGAACTGGATCAAACGTTGTTACGCCAAGGCAAGGTCGCACTCAACGCAGCCAGTGGCATCATGCCTGATGGGACGCCATTTGCATTCTCGGAGGGGCAACAAATCCTGCCTGCATTGGATATCGCCGAGAACCAAATTGGTGAGCGGGTTGTGCTGGCATTACCCACCTACCGTGCTGGCCGCGAAGATGTCATTTTTCAGGAAGATCCGCAGTCGCTGGCTCGTTATCTGGCTTATGAGACCGACGTCAATGATTTGAATACCCTTGCTGTCGGTAGCGCCACCGTGCAGTTTGGTCGGTTGCGGTTACGCCTGATGCGGGAAAGTGAGTTAAGCCCGGAATGGACGGCGCTGACGGTTTGTCTGGTACAAGAACGGCACAGTGATAATAGCTTACGTCTTGATACTGCACTCATTCCACCGATACTGAATTGCCATGGTAATCAGGTAATGAACACCTTTATCAATGACCTGCAAGGTCTGCTGACCCAACGCTGCCAGCAGATGAGCCAACGTCTGTTGCAATCAGGGCGGGGAGGAAGCTCAGAGACCGTCGATTTCATGTTGTTGCAGCTGATTAACCGCTATCTGGGGCAAGTTAGCCACAGCAAAACACTTGCCCACCAGCATCCGGAACGGTTGTTTGCCGAGTGGTTACAGTTTGCCACTGAACTTAGCAGCTTTTCTTCAGCGCGTACCCCACCAACAAATCTACCAGTGTATGACCACGACAATCTGGCGCTCAGCTTCAACCCGTTGATGCTGATGTTACGCCAGGGGCTTTCACTCGTACTAGAGGACAACGCCATTCAGCTTCCGCTGACAAAACGTTCACATGGGTTAAACGTGGCAACGATCCAGGACACCAAGATGCTGCACGATTTTGGTTTTGTACTGGCTGTACGGGCTAACGTAACGATGGATGAGCTGCTAAGCCATTTCCCGGCCCAAATGAAAATCGCCTCGGTAACAAGTATTGCCGAACTGGTTAAGTTCCATTTGCACGGCATTGGCTTACACAGCATGCCAGCCGCTCCACGTCAGATCCCCTATCACGCGGGGTACACCTATTTCGAGCTAGAGAAAAGTGGCGAACGGTGGGAGGAAATGAAGCAATCCAGTGCCTTCGCTCTTCATCTTGCCGGCGAATTCCCAGGGCTGGATATGGAGTTCTGGGCCATTCGCAACCATACAGACCGGTAATTTATGACTCATACTACTCAATCGGATAACCCGCTGCTTATCGCCGCTAATCCTCTGCTAAATGCTATTGTGCAGATACGTCAATTGGCAACTCATGCAGACCCAGCGCAGTTACGCCAACAGTTGATTGATGAAATACGCCGTTTCGAGGTCTGTGCACAAAGAGAAAGTCTGACGTATGAAACCATCATCGGTGCACGCTATTGCCTGTGTACAGCGCTGGATGAAGCGGCAGCATTAACCCCCTGGGGCAGCAATAGCGTGTGGTCCGGTAGTGGTCTACTGGTGACGTTTCATAATGAAACCTGGGGCGGAGAAAAATTTTTCCAGTTATTGGCCAAGCTTTCGCAAAATCCAACTGAATATATTCAGCTCTTGGAGCTAATCAATTACTGCTTGCTTCTGGGTTTTGAAGGCCGTTATCGGGTCAGCGAAAATGGCCGTTCTCAGTTGGAAACCGTCAAGCAGCGGCTATTGCAGCTGATACGTTCAGTGCGTGGCGGTTATACCGCAGCACTCTCGCAAAACGCAATGGATCTCCCCGTATTGCAAAAACAGTGGCGTCCTCTGGTGCCACTCTGGGCCTGCGCAGCGATGACAGGGTTTGTTGCTTCACTGCTTTTTATTGTTCTCAACTGGCGCCTTGATGATGCAACCTCGCCTGTGTTGGCCTCCATTTATCAGGCCCATCTGCCGCAATTTACCATCAGCAATCCGGCCCCAATCTCTCCTCCCATGCTGGATCTGAAAGGCTTTCTGCGCCAGGAGATTGCCGAAGGTTTAGTTAGCGTCCGTGATGAAGCGCAGCAAAGCGTGGTGATCCTCAAAGGCGATGGGTTGTTTGATTCTGCGGCAACCAGCGTGCGCCCGGTATATATCCCGATCATTGATCGGATTGCTCGCGCAATGAATGGGGTCAGCGGCACAATTCTGGTGACGGGATACAGTGACAATGTTCCGATCCGCAGTGCCCGTTTCGCCTCCAACTGGGCGCTGTCGCTGGCGCGTGCGGAGTCCGTCACGCTACAGCTACAAAAACATCTGGATGATCCTCAACGGATCAAAACGGAAGGCCGTGGTGAAAGTAATCCGATCGCGGCAAATGACAGCAAAGAGAATCGGGCATTAAATCGCCGGGTCGAAATCACCCTGTTGGTTGCACCAGGAAACACGCAGGCAGAACTCAACCGATTGCAGCAAGGAAGCGGACAGTAATGCTCAGTATGTTATTTTCCATTATAACCAGCCGCCTGTTATGGGGCGCAGTTGGTATCACCGCATTAGCGTTTGTTATCTGGGTGATTGGTCCACTGGTCGCTATCGGCGACTACCGCCCCTTGGAGCCGGAACTGAATCGCCAGATGGCTATTGGCATTCTGTATCTGTTGTGGATCCTATACCGCATTATTCCTCGTATTTACAGTATCTGGTTCAACAGCAGATTGCTGAGCAACCTGCGGGCAGCCAATGAAGTACCCAAAGGGGAAGCGAATCCCTTGCCTCTGCAAGACCCCCAGTTATCACAACGGTTTGATGAGGCGATACAGCTGTTAAAAAAAGCACGCTTCAAACCCGGTCAGAATGACAAACACCCGTGGCTGAACCGCTTTAATCAGCAGTACCTCTATCAATTACCGTGGTATGTCATGATTGGTGCTCCCGGCGCAGGGAAAACCACCGCACTGATCAACTCAGGGCTACACTTCCCGCTGGCGGATAGCTTTGGAAAATCCGCCCTGCGCGGTGTGGGTGGTACGCGCAACTGCGACTGGTGGTTTACCAATGAAGCAATCCTGCTGGATACCGCAGGACGTTACACCACGCAGGAAAGCCAACGTACAGAAGATGCCGGGGAGTGGAAAAATTTTGTTGAGCTGTTAAAAAAATACCGGGCACGCCAGCCTATCAATGGGGTGATGATCACCATCAGCGTGGCGGATTTGCTGACTGAAAGTAGTGAATCACTTGCCATTCAGGCTGGCGCATTGCGCAAAAGGTTGATCGAACTGCATCAGCAATTAGGCATTAGCTTTCCTGTGTATGTGATGGTCACCAAAACCGACTTGCTCAATGGATTCATGGCCTATTTCAACAAGTTCGATAAAACACAGCGCGAGCAAATCTGGGGATTTACCTTCCCTTATGAACAGGCTTGTCAGGCAGACTTTGACCTCCATCAGGCTTTCGAATCACAATATACCCTGCTGCTGCAACGGTTGGAGGCAGCCCTGCCGGAGACGCTGTTACTTGAACACGATATCAGGCAACGCGCCGAGTGCTACCTGTTCCCACAGGAGTTTGCCGCTTTACGTCCGTTACTGAGCCAATATCTGGATATCGTCTTTACCCGTTCCAATTTTGAAACCTACTTCACACCACGCGGTATCTATTTCACCAGCGGAACGCAGGAAGGGTTGCCTTTTGACCGTGTAATGGGCGAGTTGAATCGCTATTTAAAACTGACCCCGACTCAACCCGCAAACGAAGGAAGTCGTAGCTGGAACAACATCGGTCATGAAACGCCGTTACCCGCGGTCAAAGGCCAGAGTTTTTTCCTGAAAGGCATGCTGGAAACGGTGGTCTTCCAGGAAGCTGGCCTGGCAGGTAGCAACCGTTGGTGGGAATACCGCAACCGGGCCCTGCACTGGGTTGGCTATATTTCACTGGCCGTCACTCTGGTCATACTGGGAGCCAGCTGGTTCACCAGCCAGGGTAATAACCAAGAGTACCTGACTGAAGTAACGGCCAAAGTGCCGCAGTTGGAGCGTCAGGGGCAGGAGCTGACCCAGTTGGCATCTGGGGACATGCTGGCCCTGATCCCGTTCCTGAATACTGTGCTTAACTTGCCAGAGAGCAGACATTTTTCATTACAAAATCCGCCCTTTTCGTATCGTATGGGATTATATCGGGGCAATCAGGTCAGCAATGCCAGCCATGCGTTATATCAAAAGGCACTAAAAGAACTATTGCTGCCACAGGTAGCCCAGCAGATCACCCACACGTTACGCCATGATAATCACAGTGATGCAGATTTCAGTTACGAAGCGTTAAAGGCTTATCAAATGTTCTATCTGCCAAAATACTATGACGGAGAATTTTTGCGTGCCTGGGTCATGCTCAACCTGCATCGCAACCTGCGCCAAGGTATCACACTCCAACAGTTACAACAGTTGGAGTGGCATTTAGCCCAACTACTTGATGGTCAAATTCAGTCATCGCCTTATGCCAAAGATGAAACTCTGGTGGCGCAGGCTCAATCCGCACTTGGGCGTTCATCCCTCCCCCAACGGGTATATAGTCGCCTGAAACGTTTTCTGCTGAAACGAACCGACATCAAGCCGGTCAGCCTGGTAGATTTGGCTGGGCCACAAGCCGAGCTGGCTTTCTCACGCCAAAGTGGCAAACCGGTGGCCGAGGGCATACCTGGGTTTTTCACGCCGCAGGGCTATTGGAAAATGTTCGATAACAATATCAGCCAGGTAACGGAAACATTACGCCGGGAAGATGGCTGGGTGCTGAATATCCAAACGGCATCAGAACAAAAACACACCGATCTTGCCAAGACGGTACGTCAGCTTTATATGCAGGACTTTATCACCGTCTGGGATGAACTGCTGGCGGATATCCAACTGGCGAATATTAGTGATTTAAGCCAGCGCATCAACAGCGCTCGTTTGCTTTCTGGCAATCCCTCTCCCATGCGCAATCTGCTGGTTAACATAAGAAAATACGTCACCCTGCGTGATGAAAACAGTGATGCCGATCCGCGCTCATTGCTGGGGAAAGCCGGAGACAAGCTAAATCAGGGGGCCAGCCACACGCTGGAAACACTCTTTACCACCCGGCCAATCAATACTGATGGGGATGTGTCCGCTCAGCCGGAGCAGGTTGTCATGGCGCACTTTGCCCCATTGCTGGAGTTGGCACAACATCAGGGAGAAGATCGCAAAGCAATCCCATTTGATGCCATCCTCAAGCAGGTTGATAATTTGTACAGTTACCTGACTGCCGTTCAGGGCGCAGCCAACAGCGGTATGGCCGTTCCACCCAGTGATATCATTCCACGTTTACAGGCTGAATCCGGGCGTTTGCCCACACCGTTCAAACACATGTTGCTGTCATTGGCTATTGGGGCCAGCAGCGATACCCAGCGCAAAGAGATGGAGAATGTCAAAAAACGCATCAACGTAGAGGTTGGCAGCTTCTGCCGTCAGGCCATTGCGGGCCGTTACCCGCTTGACTCCCATTCACTGCAGGATATAACACCAGACGATCTGGCTCGGATGTTTGCACCTAATACTGGCCTGATGGACACTTTTTTTCGTGACAATCTACAGGGCAAAGTCGATACCACTCGCCCTACCTGGCGGTTTACGCCAGGTGTCGATGGCAAAACCTTGCCGGGAGGAAAAGGCATTCTGCCCTCATTCCAACAGGCCCAACGCATTCGAGACGCCTTCTTTGCCAACGGCACGGCAGTACCGTCTTACCGGGTGACAGTACGCCCGGTACATATGGATAACGATATCCTGAACCTGACGCTGGATATTGATGGCCAGTTGTTCAAGTACAGCCACGGACCGCAGGTCCCTTTGGTGGTGAGTTGGCCGGGTATCCGCAATACCAATCAGGTACATTTGCAACTGTCATTAGCTAATGGGACGACTGCCAGCATGGTTACCAGTGGGCCGTGGGCGCTAAACCGTATGGTAGATCGGGCAACGTCATCTGCCGACAGCAGGAGTCTTAGCCGACAGGCTACGTTTAATCTGGATGGACACAGCGTGACGTTGGAATTTACCCCCAACAGCATTCGCAACCCTTTCCGGCTACCCGCGTTTTCCTGCCCGTAGGCCATAAGGAGATGACGATGGATCGCAAACTAAAACTCACGACGTCCATTGGCTGGTATGGAAAAATTCCTGCTGAGGGCGATTTTCTTCGGCGCCGTTTACCCAATGAAGTCATTAATCACTGGGCCCATTGGTTTCATGGCGGCTTACTGAATCTGCAACAGGAACTACCCGAAAACCGCCAACATCCGTTCGGGCTTGCCCCCGTCTGGAACTTTGTCATACCCGCCCCTTTGGGCAACCAGTATGTACAAATGGGGTGTTTGCTACCCGCCCACGATCGCGTTGGCCGTTATTATCCCGTTTGTGCAATGCGTCTTTGGCATCTGAATGACTGGCACAAACAGCAATTGAATATCGCCGCTCATTGGTATCACCAGCTCGGCGATACCTTACTGCGTGGTGTGCGTAACGGTTTTTCCGCCGAGCAGATCGACCATGCGCTACTCGCTCTTCCAGCACTGCCCATTCCCGTAGCCGTGGCAGAGTCAGATATTTTATCGATTATCGGTTTGCCACATCAGCCAGCATCAGAAAATGGGCTGGCGTGGCAGCAGGTTGCCGATTGCTTTGAGCCTATGCAATACAGCAGTTTTTGGTGGACCAATCAAGCCGATGGTCACCCACTCTATACCCATGTACACAGTGGCAATCTTACCGTGCAGCTGTTCTCGTTACTGTTTAACCCTCATGGTTGGTCAAGACCTGGTCGCGGTGGGCAGTATCCCCAGTTGTTTGATTAAATGTATTTTCTTTAAAGGTAAACGGTATGGATATCGATACCCTTTTGTCTCCCATCAGTAGTGATGCTCCCTGTGGCGATAATCTGGAGTATGACGCCGATTTTCTGGCAATGGATAAAGCCTCAATAGGCAAAGCCGAGCAACAGTTCGGCAGCACCATTATTCCCGCCGAAGCACCTGACTGGACGCAAGTAGAACGTTTGGCGACTACCTTGCTGACGCGAACCAAAGATCTGCGGGTGATGTTCAAACTCACTCATGCCTGGACACAAATCCGTGGTCTGGCTGGCTATGCCGATGGCTTGATGTTGATCCATCAGGCGCTGGTACGTTATTGGGATACGCTACTGCCACCACTGGATTTCGATGGCGAAATCGACCCCCTGTTTCGTATCAATGTGCTGGCCGGATTAGGTGACACCACCCAATTAACGTCCTGCATTCGCACCACCACTTTGCTGAAAAGCGCTTCCGGTGAAATTTCACTACGTGACGCCGGTGCCTTGCTGGATGGCAGTAAACAGGATTGTCCTGGCTTCCCTGGTGGACGTAGCCGTTTGCAGGCTGAGCTGGCACAAGGATCACAGCCGGTATCCGAGGTGATCATCGCACTGTATCAAACCTTGAATGATCTCCGTGCAGAAGTCTCCCGCCACCTGGGAGAAAGTGCTCTGCCAGAAATGGAGGGTCTGTTGCACCTCTTCCGCACTCTCACTCAAGCCTGTCAGCCCGTTGCTGGCACTCCACCCACAGCGGAAGAGCCGGTGGACGTGTCGGTAACGGCGATAACACCTGCGCCTGCCAACGCTCCAGCTTTCAGTTGGCATCATGCCCAGATCCAGTCTCGCGATGATGCCAAGCTAATGCTGGATAAGGTAAAGCACTACTTTAGCCAGCATGAACCCAGCCATCCAGCTCCCTTGATGATTGAACGGGTACAACGACTGATCACGCTGGACTTCATGCAAATCGTTCGCGATCTGGCTCCCGATGGTGTTAGTCAGGTGGAGACCATTTTGGGGATGCCAGAAATTGAGGAGAACGGTTAACAGTCCAAAAGCACTTCCCCCCTGTCACAGCCCGTCCCCACCGTACGGGGCAGAATTTGAACCTTTCCATCCCAGCGGATGGGAAAGGTTGTTGATCATCATTAGACGGAGTCATCCATGTCAAACTCGAAATCCAATAGTGGACAGAAATTTATTGGCCGTAACCGAGCACCGCGTGTACAGATTGTATACGAAGTCGAAATGTACGGTGCCGAACAAAAAATCCAGTTACCTTTTGTCATGGGCGTAATGGCCGATCTGGTAGGTAAGCCGCTAGAGCCTCTACCCAGTGTCAATGAGCGTAAGTTCGCGGAGATTGATATTGATAACTTTGATGAACGCCTGAAGTCATTGAAGCCACGCCTTGCCTATCAAGTGGAAAACACGTTGACGGGTGATGGCCAGATGAATGTCGAACTCACGTTTGAAAGCATGGATGATTTCTCACCCGCCGCCATTGCCCGCAAAGTTGATTCTTTGGGTAACCTTCTGGAAGCACGCACTCAGCTTTCTAACCTACTTTCCTATATGGATGGCAAGAACGGTGCAGAGGAACTGATCTCCCAAATTCTGCAAAATCCCAACCTGCTGAAATCCCTGAGCGACGCACCAAAGCCTGCCGCACAAGACGATAACAATGAATATAAGGATTAATCGATGAGTCACTCGCCTCAGCAGCAACAAGCGTTGCAGACAACCGAAACCTTCTCCAGTGATGAATTCAGTGAGCTGCTGAATAAAGAGTTTCGGCCCAAAACCGATCAGGCCAAGGAAGCGGTAGAAATCGCGGTCAAAACCTTGGCTCATCAGGCATTGGAAAATACGGTCACGGTTTCTGCCGACGCCTACCGCACTATTCAAGCCTTGATCGCTGAGATTGATGAGCAGCTCTCACAGCAGATCAACAAAATTATTCACCATGAGGATTTCCAAGCCTTGGAAGGTGCCTGGCGTGGCCTGCACTATTTGGTCAACAACACCGAAACGGATGAAATGCTGAAAATCCGCTTTATGAGCATTTCCAAGAAAGAACTGGGGCGTACCCTGAAACGCCATAAAGGCGTGGGCTGGGACCAAAGCCCGTTATTCAAGAAAATCTACGAAGAAGAATATGGCCAGTTTGGCGGGGAACCCTTTGGCTGCCTGGTCGGGGACTACTTTTTTGACCATAGCCCACAGGATGTCGAAATGCTGGGTGAAATGGCCAAGATTGGTGCTGCGGCTCACTGCCCGTTCATTACCGGCACCGCCCCCAGCGTCATGCAGATGGAGTCATGGCAAGAACTCTCCAATCCGCGTGACCTGACTAAAATTTTCCAGAATACCGAATATGCCGCCTGGCGTAGCCTGCGAGAGTCCGAGGATGCGCGTTATCTTGGCCTGGCGATGCCGCGTTTCTTGGCCCGGTTGCCTTATGGTATCCGCACCAATCCGATTGATGAGTTCGATTTTGAGGAGGAGACCAACGGTACCACTCACGATCATTACACCTGGACCAACGCGGCCTATGCCATGGCGGCTAATATCAATCGTTCATTTAAAGAGTACGGTTGGTGTACCTCAATCCGTGGTGTAGAGTCCGGCGGAGCCGTAGAAAATCTGCCATGTCATACGTTCCCAAGCGACGATGGCGGTGTCGATATGAAGTGCCCGACGGAGATTGCCATTAGCGATCGTCGTGAGGCCGAACTGGCGAAAAATGGTTTTATTCCACTGATACACCGCAAAAACTCCGATCTTGCCGCCTTTATCGGTGCTCAATCACTGCAAAAACCGCAAGAGTATTATGACGCGGATGCTTCAGCCAACGCGCACCTTTCAGCACGCCTGCCGTACCTGTTTGCCTGCTGCCGCTTTGCGCATTATCTCAAGTGCATTGTCCGGGACAAAATCGGTTCTTTCCGTGAACGTGACGATATGGAACGCTGGTTGAATGACTGGATCATGAACTACGTTGATGGTGACCCGGCCAACTCCTCACAAGAAACCAAATCACGTAAACCTTTGGCCGCAGCCGAAGTTTTGGTAGAAGAAATAGAAGAGAACCCTGGCTACTACAGTGCCAAGTTCTTCCTGCGTCCACATTATCAGTTGGAAGGCTTAACGGTTTCACTGCGTTTGGTATCGAAGTTACCTTCGCTGAAACAAAATGAAGCGTAAGGAAAGCGTTCACATCTCTATTATCCCCGTTGCGGTTCAACTCTGGTTTACTGCTATGGCTAGAGTTTTAAGAGTTAAGATAATTGCCGGCTCGATGCATGATAGAGTCATAAATATTTTTATTAAATTAAAATCTGCTGAATAAAGAGAAATTAACTTATGAAAGGACATGCCAATAAAATACTACTGCCTCTTATCTTCGGTACCATGTTGAGCGCCTGCCAGCTAGAAGAAAAAGAAGCGAAAGTAACCAGTGTTTATACGCCACTTTCTGGTGCTACCTGCCAACAACGCACTTTGGAGGCTGAAACAGGTAGCACTGCCGAACTCTGTCCAGGAGTCGCTAAATATCAGTTGGATAGTCTTTATGATGATAATCGTATGTCGCTTACCGTCATTACGCCTGATCAAAAAAACCATCCATTGAACCTCTGGGATTTGTTGCCCTCGGGTTCCTCTTCCTTGGTAGGCAGTGCTGAATGGCGTATGAAAAAAGAGATGCCTATTGCCTTTATTGTTCGTTTTAACACATCAGATCAAAGCGATCTTGATAACCCAGTGACATTGCCTCATTTACTGGTCAGCAAAATTACCTCTAGCCAAATTTGTGTAATTGAAATCATTGATGCCTCACAAAAAGAAGCAGAAAAAATAGCGGCTAATATGGCAGATAATGCCGTGAATAAACCCTGCTTACCAGTAAGACAACAGTAGTCACCATAAAATATAAGATGGCTTTAAAAAAAAGGAGTTTTTATGGCTTCTCCCGCTCCAGCATGTAGAAAAGCATTAACAGACGCAACGCAAAAGTGGCCTAATCGCAACAAGGCTAGTGATGGTATTATGGGTGATAAGGCTCACCAAGCAACAAAAAGCGATCATAATAGTGGCAATGCCTTTGATCTGACTCATGATCCAAAAAATGGTGTTGATTGCACTGTTTTATCCGAACAGGTCTTGAGTGATGCCAGAGTTAGTTACGTTATCTTCAATCGCAAGATTAACAGTCTAGATGGCAGAGGTTGGCGTGTTTATAGTGGCAAAAATCCCCATAACGTGCACATGCATGTCTCCATTAAAAAGGAAAAACGAGATGATGTCTCTGCGTGGCCATGGTCAACCGGTGCAGGGGCATCCAGTACGAACAATGTGAAGGCCGGAAGCGCAGCACCTGCAGCAAAGGGTACAAAATATCCCGGGTCTGCCATAAAAAAAGGGCAAGTCGGCGAATCCGTCGGTTTAGTACAAAAGCAACTCAATGTTCATGGAGCCAAATTGCAGGTAGATAATCATTTTGGTGACAAAACCTATCAAGCAATGAAGTTATTCCAAAGTCGTAACCGATTAACTCCTGATTGCATCGTAGGCCCAAAAACTTGGGCTGCCTTATTTTCTGCCAGCGGAGCGCCAAGCTTTATTTCCAGGATGAATCATGGCAGTCGTGGGACAAATGTTGTACAGCTTCAACAGCGCTTGAACGCTTTGGGTGCTAGCCCCTCTTTGTTGACTGATGGAACCTTCGGAACTAAAACCCGTACAGCTGTCTTCGCTTTCCAACGCAAAGCAAATATTACGCCAGATGGTATTGTTGGTCCGCAGACATGGGCTCGCCTGTGGCGTTAAAGTCCCCCTAATCGCTTTAGAATTAAATAAAACCTGATTTTATATTTCTCTTATCAGCCGAAACTTCGCTAATAAAGAGATGACTGAAGCATCCGCTTCATATGAGCCTTAAGGCTAATACCTATGGTTAACAAATGTTAACCTTTTTCCATTGCAAAAAAGGACGAGTAATAATGGCAATTGATATGTTTTTAAAGATTGAAGGTGCAAGCGGTGAATGTAAAGACGCTAACCACAGTGGATGGATTAATATTGAGTCATTCAACTGGGGCGCATCTCAGCCTGGCAATATGAGTTCTGGCGGTGGTGGTGGTGCCGGTAAAGTTTGCTTCAACGATTTACATGTTCAAACGAGTATTGATAAAGCCACGCCAGCCATATTAAAGCACTGCGCCAGTGGTAAACATTTATCTAAAGTAGAGCTTTCTGTTTGTAAAGCCGGTGGTTCACAAATTGAGTACGCTAAAATCACCTTAGAGGATGTACTGGTCACTAATGTACAGTTTAATGGGGCAGAAGATAGCGAAGTATTAAAAGTAGACTATGCTTTCCAATCAGCCAAAGTTAAACAGCAATATTGGGAACAAAGTGACAAAGGCGGTAAAGGCGCAGAAAGCAGCGCCGGATGGAGCATCAAAGAAAACAAAGAGGCTTAATATCACCGATAACCTCCCCTTATGGGGAGGTTATTTATCTAAATCCCTGCCCTCACAATCAGCAAACTATATGTGGAAATTTCATAACGTTAGATTTTAATGTACTCAACCTCATCCATTTCAAACCAGTAAAACACGGCTTTGCATGACACCTTAATCAGCAGGAATACCTTATGCGATTTTCCATTGTAAAAAACAAGAATGGTCAGGTCCCACCACAGAATAGCTGTGATTTCCTGCCGCCTGGCGGAACAATAGGCCGTAGTGTGGATAATAATCTGGTGCTACCGGACGAAGAAAGGGCAATATCTCGCTTACAGGCAATCGTACATATTTCCGCTGAGGGTGAATGCCGTATCACTAATCGTGGCACTGTGACAAATATACAGCTTAATCATATTCCGCTGGAATGTGGTCGGCAGGTTGAGTTGCAGAATGGTGACATCTTGGGTATTGACGATTATCAAATTCAGGTCAACAGCTTACCGCAATCCGCGGCTCCTGTTCCCATCCCTGCCCCGGCACCTTCCGTTACCTGTGCCATAGATATCGAACCCACCGTTCCCCCTCCTGCCAAGCAACAAAACACAGAGACTGTCCCCAATGAAATCTGGGATAGCCTGATACAGGAATTCGCTCCGCAAGAGCCTCAAGAGGCTGGATTAACGCAGACAACTTATAACGATAATCATCATCCATTACTGGAAGAACCAAGCGTTGAGCTGAACCCCGCCAACCCACTGGAGCAACTGACCAACAGTATTGACCTGCATCATTTACAACCCAGGCAGACCGACCCGGCCACGTTATTCAATTCCGATACCACCTTAAACCGCGATCATATTTTGGCCGATACGACACCCAGCGCACTGCTGGCAGAGAACAAGCTAGCAACACCTGTCGCCTCAATAGAAAACCGCGTTGACGAGCCAGAGTTGGATCCACTGGCTCTGTTTGGCACAGCAACAGCACCAATCGCGGCAAATTGCCAAAACAACGATGATCCGCTGGGCCTGATGGCGAGCGGTGCCGAACCCTTGATGGCTGTTCCGCTCTCTGCAACACCAGAACGGCCTATCTCGACACCAGAGCCTGTATTAACCACAGCCCCGACGGCTATAACGCCAGTACAAGAGGCGATAATATCGAATCAGGTACCGGAAGCACGACCGTTGTGCCAGGAAATGCAAACACCAGATCCTGTCGCCGAGCCTGAACCACCAAAGGTTCAAGCACCGGTTGCACCCGCACAATCCCTGACTCGCTCAGGGAATCGTTTAGGGATCGATCCGGTTGCCTACTCTGTAGAGCAACCACAAAGCGCTCCCACCACTAACGGTGAAATGCTGCAAGGATCATTACTGAAAGCCCTGCTGCAAGGGCTCGGTCTGGATGACTTACAAACACAGCCACAGTTTGACGAACAACAACTACACCAGGCGGGTCGGCTGTTGAGTCTGTTTTCACAGGGCACGGTTGCCCTGCTGTCTTCCCGCTCCATCATCAAACGTAATTTGCATACACAAGACACGACCATGATCCTGGATGACGCCAATAACCCCTTCAAACTGTTACCGTCAGGCAAAACGGTTCTGATGCAGATGTTTGGCAGCAAAATGCCAGGTTTTATGCCACCGGAACAATCGGTACGTGATGCGCTAATTGACCTACAGGCCCACCAGCTAGGGATGATCGCCGGTATCCAGGCGCTTATCTCAGCCATGTTGGGATCCTTTAGTCCAGAGAGCCTGGAAAAGAAAGCACGCCATGAAGGTGTCATCCCCAGGCTGACATTACCCACCCGCCGTAAGGCCGCGCTGTGGGATTACTTCATTAAAAACCACCAGAAAACCGCCGCTGAGCTCGAAGATGATTTCCATACTATGTTTGGTGAAGCCTTCCTTCGCGCCTATGGTCTGGAAATAAACCAATACAAAGATTCACAGACTAAACCGGGTGACCAATGAATATCACTATAGCCTCGACCTCCAATCAAGGGGAACGCGCGACCAATCAAGACCGGATCGGTGAAGTTGTCGGTAATCGCTCCGCTTGCTTTGTTGTCTGTGATGGTATCGCCGGTCTACCCGGTGGAGATATTGCTGCCAAATTAGCTCGAGACACCATCTTGCAAACTTTTGATGGTGAAAAACACTTGGATGCTCAAAGCATCCGCCAGCATATTTCGCAGGCTAACGGCGCCATCCGTCAACAACAGCAGCAGTGCGAACAATACAGCAAGATGGGCACCACACTGGTGAGCCTGTTTATCGATCGTGATTATCAACTCGCTTACTGGGCGCACGCGGGCGATAGCCGCCTGTATCTGTTTCGCCGCGGCTATTTGTATGCCACCACGCGTGACCATAGTCTGGTTCAACAAATGGCGGACGCAGGCTATCAAACCAGTGGGATCAACAACAATCTGCTGTACTTTGCGTTAGGGGTAAGGGAGGAGCGCGACGCCACCTATGGCGATGTGCTGCAGTTGGAGGACGGCGACGTTTTCTTACTGTGTACCGATGGTTTCTGGCACAACTTTACCCAAGACGAGCTGGAGCAGTCATTACACATGGTCAACTCCCCCGGCGAATGGCTCTCTCTACTGCAACAAGCCTGGGATAAAAACGATAACGGCACCCGCGCTGATAATTACAGTGCAATTGCCGTCTGGATTGGCTCTCCGCAAGAAACCACCTTGCTGCACTCCCTACCCGATGCCGAGCGTTTTCTCTCTCAAAATTAATGCGAATTATAGCCAAGGCCGACTATGAAATATTGGATCTCCGGGATCATTGTCCTGATGGTGATACCTGCCGTACACGCTGAAAATTACCGATTGGTACATTCTCCTACCCTAAAGCTTGAAGTCTTTATTGACGATGTCACTAGCAGCAAACCCGAAAGCTGGTGTGCAAACAGTATCCCCTTACGCATCACCTCGGCGCAGAGTAAAGACGCTGACATTCTGCACGATTTTCTACCGCGCGTGGGTAAGCTGTTAGCAAAACAGTGCCCTAAGGTGGCACAACTCCCCTGGATATTGACTGACAAACAGGGAACCAAGATCGCATCAGGCAACGCGACAAAAAATCAACACTGGGAGCCGGTAGCCCAACCGCGTCAGGCAACAAACTCATTTGCCACTACCCTACCACCCGCGGTTGCCGTGACTTCGCCTTTGGCCGCCAAAGAGACGGCCACGTCTTTTGCGCTACCGCAGGGCTGCCGATTTCGCACTTATTGGAACAACAACGTCAGCGACAGCACCCTATTCGTCCCCAGCACGGATGCACTGAGCTGTGATAACAACGGCTTTTTGCATGGTCATGGGCCGATTATCATCCAGAATGGAGGCGTCAACCAGACGCACGATGTGGTCTTCTATCAGGGATATCCCCTGCTCAATATCGATACCGGCAACCACCCGCTGACGTTGGTCAGTGCCAATGCCCAAAGGCTGATTTTGGGGGCCTCGGACAGTTTCCTGGTGTTGCCTTATAACCCGCAGTTACACGCTTGGATATTTCAGGGAGAAGTGCTGATTGAAATGGCACGCAATCAGGCAACGACTCAAGCTGCAATCAGCCAGAGAGTGACCCGTGTTCACAATACCTGGCGGCCATTGTTCACCAAGCAAGCAATGCCGCTCACCTTCCGCCTGGTAGAAACGCTGGCTGTTGAGCGCGTTGATCCTGCTAGCGGCAGCTACCTGTCCGTTAATGGCATTACCTATTGATTTAGAAGGAACAGAGTGTGAAATCATTGGCAAGTCTATTACAGGGAAATACCATCAGCGATACGATCACCCAGATGGAAGCCACGATCAAAGCCCATCCAACCGATGCCGATCTGCGTGCTGCCCTGGTGCAACTATTGTGTCTGATGGGTAACTGGCAACGTGCCAAGATACGGTTAACAGCCTGGCAAACCCTGAAACCTATCGCTCAACCCACAACACTTTTGTTAATGCAGTCCGTTGAGGCAGAGTTACAACGCCAGGCGGTCTTCGCTGGTCATGCTACCCCTATGTGGCTTAATAGCGAAGAAAGCTGGATGACGCAGATGCTTCAGGCATTACAGCATGATTTACGGGGCGAAACCGGCAAGGCTGAAACCGTCCGTGATCGGGCACTGGAAACGGCCACAGCCAGCAGCGGACAAATCACCGTTGCCGCAGGTGAGGAGCAGAAAACCGAGACATTTTCCTGGTTGATGGACGGGGACGGGCGTCTGGGGCCTATCTGTGAGTTAGCCTTGAATGGTGGTTATTACTGGCTTCCTTTCACCGCTATTGCCGACATTCAGTTTCAACCGCCGCAAAGTGTATGCGATCTGGTCTGGAGCCACGCTCTGGTCCGTTTGGCCGATGGCCGTGAACAAGTTTGCCAGTTGCCTGTTCGTTACCCGTTACTTGCTGATTCTGATGATGCCTTGCTGCTCGGAAGACGCACCGAATGGCATCCTCTGGGGGACAGCCCACACTATGCAGGTTCCGGTTTAAAAACCTGGCTGGGCGATGATGCCGAATTCCCGCTACTCAACCTGCGCCAGCTGAGTTTTGATCGGGGCAGCCGATAATGAACAGTAAGACGCTCTCCAATAACGGTCATCCGCACCTGCAGGGGTATCACTTCCGGCAGGACAGTGAACGGCTGACTTCACGCGATAAAATGCAGCCCGTATTGCTCGATTTACTGACCGACGATGAACCACAGAAAAAACAGGAAGCCGCCGCTTGTCATCTACTGTCACCCGGTGAATTGCGTCATCGAATATTGCGCGACCTGCAATGGCTGTTCAACTGCGCCAATAGCGAGTCAAGCATCGATCTGGCGCATTATCCTCAGGTACGGCGTTCAACGATTAACTATGGCATTGCTCCAATGGCAGGCAAGCGGATGTCTGAGATCGAATGGCCCGACATCCAACGGGCGCTGACCGAGTCCATCCTGACCTTTGAACCCCGTATCCTGCCGGAGGGACTAGAGGTGCGCTGTATTTCAGATACCCACTCACTGGAACTGCATAACGTTTTGTCGATAGAAATCAAAGGTCGCCTGTGGTGTGTCCCTTATCCCCTTGAGTTTCTGTTTCGCACCGATGTCGATCTTGAAAACGGCCACTTTGATTTAAAAGATGTAGGGTAAGTGATGAACCGTAAACTTTTAGAGTATTACAACCGTGAACTCACCTACCTGCGTGAAATTGGCGTGGAGTTTGCGGAAAGTTATCCAAAAGTCGCGGGACGCTTGGGAATGCAGGGTATCGATATTGCCGATCCCTATATCGAGCGCCTGATAGAAGCGGTTGCTTTCCTGACCGCACGCATACAATTGAAGATGGATGCCGAGTTTCCCCGTTTCTCGCAACGATTGCTGGAGATTATCTACCCCAATTATCTGGCACCTACGCCGTCAATGGCGATTGCCGAGATCCAGCCAGACAGTAATAAAGGTGATATCAGCGCAGGATTCCTGGTCCCCAGGGGAACCCTAATGGATAGCCAGATACTGAAGAAAAATGGCGCCACCTGTAGCTATACCACCGCGCACGATGTGACATTACAGCCGGTACGGCTCAAAAGTGTCGAACTGGGCGGGATCCCGGCCGATCTCCCGTTGGCCAGCCTGAAATTGCAGCATAACGGCGCTGTCGGCACATTACGCATCAAGCTGGAATGCTTTGATACTGTCGCCTTAAATAACCTCAGGCTCGATCAACTGATGTTCTATCTGTCAGGCAGTGATATTCATGCCCAGCAACTACAGGAATTGATCATGCAACATACTGTCGGCCTGATCTGCCAGACAGTAGAGCCGCAGCCAAAGCGCAGCGTATTGCCGCTACAGAGGTTACAGCAAGAGGGGTTCGAGCCAGAACAGGCACTGTTGCCCAACGATCTGCGCAACTTTGATGGCTACCGTTTGCTACAGGAGTATTTTGCCTTCCCCGCACGCTTCCAGTTCTTTAGCGTCGGTGGCTTGCAGCCGTTGTTACTGAGCGTACCTGAGGGCAAAAAAGCGCCCCGCCAGTTTGAAATTATCCTATTACTGGATAAGCAGGATGCTGCACTGGAGCAGGTGGTAGACATCAATCATCTGGCGTTGCATTGCACACCGGTTATCAATCTGTTCCCCAAAATCGCCGAGCGCATCTCGGTCAACGAAAAGGATCACGAATACCATTTGGTCGTGGATAACATTCGCCCACTCGACTATGAAATCTTCTCAGTACAACGTTTGATTGGCAGCTCACGCGAAAAACAGCATGAACAGGAGTTTCGCCATTTCTATGCGACACAGAACAGCGATGATAATAACCATGGTGCCTACTTTTCGCTGCGCCGTGAACAGCGCCCCCTCTCTGAACGTGCGCGCCGCTATGGAACACGTACCGGCTATATTGGTTCAGAAGTGTTTATTTCGCTGGTGGATGAGCGCCAATCGCCTTGGCATAGCGATCTGAAATACCTGACCGCAGATGTGTTATGCACCAGCCGCGATCTGCCATTGGCACTCTTGCAGCAGGATCAGGGGCATTTCGTGATGCCGGACTCACTCCCGGTCAAGCAGGTATCACTGAAGAAAGGCCCGACCCCACCAAGGGCTGCGCTGAGCGAAGGTATCATCACCTGGCAATTAATCAGTCAGTTACAACTGAATTACTTAAGCCTGATGGATACCGATCCCGAGCAAGGAGCAGCCAGCCTACGCCAACTACTCAGCCTGTATGGCAACTTGAGCGAACCGGCTATCGCCAAACAGATCACCGGGATACGTCATTGTCATTTGCGGCCAATATACCGCCGAGCGCCAGAGCCTGGGCCAATCGTCCTGGCCAGAGGCATCGCCATCGATCTCACCGTTGATGAACAGGCATTTTCCGGTGGCAGCGCTTATCTGCTTGGCTGTGTATTGGAGCGTCTGTTTTCACGTATGGTTTCCATCAACTCGTTCACGGAAATGACGTTGAACAGCCAGCAGCGGGGAGAGATTGCCTGGTGGCAGGCTCGTATTGGCAAAAGGGCTCTGATATGAATGAAGACATTGCCGGTGCAGTACCACTATCAACACCAACGCCTGTCGATTCCCTCAACCGCTTGCCGGATGATTTCTGGCAAAAACTGACGGCAACGCCCCATCAATACGATTTATTCCAGTTACTACGGCGTATTGATGCGCAAGGAGGAAGGCCCTATCTGCTTGGCCGTGCCCCCCAACCCAGCCATGACCTGTTGCGCCTTGGCCAGGAACCCTCACTATCCTTTGCGCCCTCCACGCTCGCACAGGTTAACCAACGTGAGGGAAGCTCCCTGTATGAGGTATCTATCTTCAGTTTTGGCCTGTTTGGTCCTAACGGCCCATTACCGTTGCACCTGACGGAGTATGTACGCGAGCGCCTGCATCACCATCAGGATCGAACCCTATTGGCATTTAGCAACCTGTTTCATCATCGGTTGATCAGCTTATTCTACCGCGCCTGGGCGGATGCACAGCCAACGGTCTCTCTGGATCGTGCTGATAACCGGCGATTTGATGACTACTTGTCCTGCCTGACGGGGATTGGCCTGCCAGCGCAACGGCAATGCGATAGCCTCAATGATCACGCCAAACACTTTATGGCAGGTCATTTGGTTCGCCAAGGTCGCGATCCTGAAGGACTCAGCAAGATCCTGCAAAATTACTTCAGCGTGCCGGTACGCATCGTGGAAAACATCCCGCACTGGTTACGCATAGAAAAACGTGAGCAGGCTCGTTTACAGGCCGGACGAGGGGGCCCCCGTTTAGGCGAGTCCGCATTTTTAGGGATCGCCATGCGTGATATTCAGTACAAATTCCGCATCGAGCTTGGTCCTCTGTCGCAACAGGATTACGACCGTTTTATACCTGGTGCAGAGTACTGCACGCAGTTACGTGATTGGGTGCGCCAATACCTGGGCATTGAGTTTGTCTGGGAGGTTCGGTTGATTTTGGCGCATGATCAGTTGAGCGGTACTCAACTTGGCGGCAGACACCGCCTGGGGCTCAGTAGTTGGATGGACAATCCCCAACGCCAGCATGATGCCAATGATCTGACGTTCAGCCCAGAACCGCAGGAAACCCCCTACTAATTATTTTTGGAACCGTGCAGCGTTCCGCCATTCTTGGATTCGAGGAAAACCATGTCTGAAATCAGTCGTTCGGTACTATTTGGCAAAATGGACAGCCTGTTATTTACTTCACTGGAAAGTGCAACGGCTTTTTGCAAACTGCGGGGTAATCCCTATGTTGAATTGGTGCACTGGTTGCATCAGTTGATGCAATCCCAAAATGGCGATTTGCAGCAGATCATCCGCTATTTCTCCCTTAATGAAACGCAACTCAGCCAAAACATCATTGAGGCACTTGATCGACTGCCTCGTGGTGCAAGTTCAGTCTCAGACATGTCGGAACATATTGACAGTGCCGTTGAACGCGCCTGGGTTTATGGTTCACTGAAATTTGGTGCCAACCAGATCCGCACCGGGCATCTGATTATTGGTATGTTGAAAACCTACAATTTACGCCAATTACTAAAAAGTATCTCTGCACAATTCAATGCCATCAATGCCGAGCTGCTGACCGACCAATTTATGACGATTGTCGCCAATTCCAGCGAGAATACGCTGGCGCAAGACGAGTCAGAAAGCTCGGTATCACCCGTTCCCTCTGCCAGCGGCAGCGTGCTGGCGCAGTATGCACAAAATATGACGGAACGAGCGCGCAAGGGTGAAATTGATCCCGTCAGTGGGCGTGACGAAGAGATCCGTCAGCTTATCGATATTTTGATGCGCCGTCAGCAGAATAACCCCCTGCTAACCGGCGAGGCTGGCGTGGGTAAAACGGCGGTTGTCGAGGGATTGGCTCTACGTATTGCCACCGGTGACGTTCCCCCACAGCTGCGCGAAGTCCAGCTGTGCCTGCTGGATCTTGGCATACTGCAAGCCGGAGCCGGGGTAAAAGGCGAGTTTGAAAAACGCTTGCAAGCCTTGATCACTGAAGTGCAATCCAGCCCAACGCCCATCGTTTTATTCATTGATGAAATCCATACCCTGATCGGTGCGGGCGGTACGGAAGGAACCGGTGACGCCGCCAACCTGTTAAAGCCCGCGCTGGCACGTGGCCAACTGCGTACCATCGGTGCAACAACCTGGTCAGAATATAAAAAATACATCGAAAAAGATCCGGCGCTGACCCGGCGATTCCAGCTAGTACAGATACATGAACCCAGCGAAGAAAAAGCCCTGCTAATGTTACGCAGTACCGTCAGTCCGCTGGAACAGCACCACCATGTTCTGTTGCTGGATGAAGCTGTCGATGCTGCGGTGCGCCTTTCTCACCGTTACATTCCGGCACGCCAGTTACCGGATAAGGCGGTGGCATTACTCGATACTGCCTGCGCACGGGTGGCCGTCAGCCAACACGCCGAACCGGCTCAGGTAGAGGATTGTCGCCACCGGATTGAGGCATTACACATTGAGCTGGGTATTGCTTCACGTGAAGCCCAAATAGGCATTGGCAATCTACAGCGCCCGGCAGAGATTGAAGCACAGCTTGCAGAACTGGCCGAACAGTTGGCACAGTTGATCGAACGCTGGCAGCAAGAGTTGGGGCTGATCCAACAGATTATCGATCTGCGGGCTCAATTACATCGGCAACAAAATCAACTGACAGAGAGCGCATTTGCAGAGAGCTATCCTGAGGACGTGGCTGTCTGCGAAGAGGAATTGCGCGGTAAACTGGCAGAAACACAAAAGCAGCTGGATGAATTACAGGGAGAGTCGCCACTTATTTTCGCTGCGGTTGATGCCAACATTGTTGCCGCAGTCATCTCTGACTGGACCGGTATTCCACTGGGGCGCATGGTAAAAAATGAGATTGAAGCCGTGTTGCAGCTCTCCGATACCCTAAATCAACGCATCATTGGTCAAAGCCATGCGCTGGAGCTGATTTCCCAACGGGTGCGTACCTCACGTGCCCGTCTGGACGATCCCAACAAACCCGTTGGTGTGTTTCTACTGGCAGGCCCTTCGGGGGTCGGTAAAACAGAAACCGCACTGGCATTGGCTGAGACCCTCTACGGTGGTGAGCAGAATGTGATCACCATCAATATGAGCGAATTTCAGGAGGCGCATACCGTATCGACCTTAAAAGGCGCACCACCGGGCTATGTTGGCTTTGGTGAGGGGGGGCGCCTGACCGAGGCGGTACGCCGGCGTCCTTACAGCGTGGTGCTGCTGGACGAGATCGAGAAGGCGCATCCTGATGTGCATGAGATTTTCTTTCAGGTATTTGATAAAGGCTGGATGGAGGACGGCGAAGGACGGCGTATCGATTTCCGCAATACCATTATCATTCTTACCTCTAATATTGGCAGTGAACTGATAGCCAGCCTGTGTGCCGATCCCGATGTGTTACCGGAACCCGAAGCGCTTGGCACAGCATTGCGGCCACCGCTGTTGTCGGTCTTCCCCGCCGCCTTGCTTGGGCGTTTGCTGGTGGTGCCTTATTACCCACTGACTGATGCCACACTAAGCAATATCGTGCACTTACAACTGGGCCGCATTCAGCACCGTCTGACAGTAAACCACGGCATTACCTGCACGTTTGACGATAGCGTGGTTAAGCAGATCGTCAGCCGCTGTACCGAAGTCGAGTCCGGGGGACGTATGATTGATGCGATCCTCACCAACACCTTATTACCACAAATAAGCTCGACCCTGCTGGTCGCCAATGCCAATGCCCAGAGCTATCGGCAGTTGCATATATCACTACAGAGCAACGAGTTTAACTGCCAATTTCAAGCATGACATCGGCTATTCACATCGATTTGATTACAGAGAACTATCATGTCAGGAAGCGGAAAAATAAAACCGGATTCAAATAGCCTGCCCATTGGTTATCGTTTCAATGAGTTTGAAATAAAAGAGGTCATTGGTGAGGGGGGTTTTGGCATTGTGTATCGTGCCTATGATCATCAGTTAGAGCGTGTTATCGCCATCAAAGAATACATCCCCTCCTCGTTGGTCATGCGTAATGAAGATTTTACGCTCAGCCTGCGTGGTGAGCGCTTTAACCGAACCTTTCAAGCCGGGCTGAACAGTTTTATTCAAGAAGCACGCCTGCTCGCCCGTTTTTCTCATCCGGCACTGCTCCATGTGCTACGTTTTTGGCGAGAAAATGGCACCGCCTATATGGGAACCCAGTTTTATAGTGGTACTACATTGAAAAAATTCCGGGCTCAGCACCCGGAGAAAATCAACGAAAACTGGATCCGCAATTTGTTGCCCACCTTGCTCAGCGCGATTGATACCATCCATCAGGAAGGTTATCTGCATCGGGATATCTCATTGGATAATATCCAGATCCAGGAAAACCAGTTACCGGTCTTGCTGGATTTCGGCTCCGCTCGCAAAGAGATCGGCAACCTGTCTGATGAAATGGAGATCATGCTCAAACCCGGTTTTGCCCCTATCGAACAATACACTGACAATAGCGATAGCGAACAAGGACCGTGGACCGATATCTATGCACTCGGTGCCGTGCTGCATACTTTGATCGTGGGTAACCCCCCTCCTGTCAGTGTGGTGCGCAGCATCGAAGATGGTTATCAACCACTGACCGAACGCCGTCCAAAGGGGTACTCACTAGACCTGCTGGATGCGATCGATCGCGCATTAGCATTAAAGCCCGAAGATCGGCCACAAACCATCTCTGAAATGGCAAAATTCTTGCACCTGTCCATTGCCAGTGAGAATGACATTATCAGCCCCCGGCCTACCGCAACAAACCTTACATCTGCGGTTATACCGCCGGAAGTCACGGCTCATGCGCCACGCTATGCCCCACGCTTGCGCTCATTGATGATTGGTGCAGGTGTTATGGTTGTATTCGTCGCCGGGCTCATAACCTGGCTGTTCGGTGGTAGTTCGTCTTCCGTTTCCACGCCAGTGGTCAACAATTCGATAACCACTCCGGTCACTGAACCACAATCCGCCACCGCTTCAACACCGGTAGCTGTGGTGTATTTTAAGCTGCAAACGGGTGAAGAACTTTACATTAATGGTAACAAGCAGGATGTTCTGCCAAACAACAACGGCTTCATATATTTGAATTTGAGTCCGGGTCAATATCAGGCAGAAATTCGCACTGATAAATACCAGCATCAGAAAAAGTTCACTATTGAAAATGCAGGGACATGGTTAATGAATATCTAATAACCAAACTGAAAGTTCGGTGGTTCACTGACACTGCGTGATGACGATAGTCAGGTTGCGGAGGCTATGGCCATGGTGCGTGCGCTGAACAAAATGACGAAGGCTGGTGTGCCTGAAAGTGTGCGTATCGCCTGACTGGCACCAACCTGCTACGGGGAGGCTTATTCCAAATAGGATTTATTCAACAAAGCCGCTTATGTGTGGAAAATGACGCAAACCGGTCAACTGACTCATCAGAATATTTTAGTTAGCGCAGGTAATGACAACCAAGAACGGGCAGCGTTGATTGTCAGATGCTTATGAGTCTCCCCCCTGTCTACTCCACTCAATGTTCTACCAGATAAATCCAGTATGCTGACGGGATTACACTTATGCCAGCTCGTATTTTTTTATCTTCCGGTATAGCGTCGCAATGCCGATCCCCAACTCATCTGCCGCCTGTTTTTTATTGCTGTAGCGCGAAAGCGCGTCGCGGATCATCTGCCGCTCCATCTCATCCAGCGCAGTGAAGTTCTCTTCCTGAGATGCCGCTGTGGCAATCGTCCGCGACGGGGCAAGCCCGATCACTTCATTGCTGCTGACCAGATTGGGCGGCAACAGCGACATATCGATGATTTCTCCCGACGGCACCACGTTGACCAGGTACTCCATTAGGTTGCTTAACTCACGAATGTTGCCCGGCCAGCGGTAGCGCCTCAGAAAATCAATCACCTCTATGGCAACTCCGGGATAGACCAGATCGAGCCGACGGGTATGCAGATGCAGGAAGTAGTGGATCAGCAGCTCGATATCCTCTTGTCGTTCGCGCAGCGGCGGCAGGCGCAGCGGGATGACGTTGAGGCGATAGAAGAGATCTTCGCGGAATTTACCCTCGGCAATGCACTGCTCTAGGTTCTGATTGGTGGCAGAAATAATGCGAATATTCACCGGCACCGGATGGCTGGCACCTACCGGCTGGATTTCACGCGACTCAATGGCCCGCAACAACTTGGCCTGCAAAGTGAGCGGCATATCACCAATTTCGTCAAGAAATAGCGTTCCGTTATTGGCCGCCTGAATCAGCCCCGTTTTTCCGTTAGCCGATGCGCCAGTAAATGCGCCTTTCACGTAACCGAACAGTTCGCTCTCCAGCAGTTGATCCGGAATGGCGGCGCAGTTGATGGCGATAAAGGGCTTTGCCTGGCGGTCACTGAGCTTGTGGATCGCTCGGGCAACCACTTCTTTCCCGGTTCCGCTCTCACCGATAAGCATTATGCTGGAAGGGCTAGACGCAACGCGGCTAATCAGCTTTTTCAGCTGACGCATTGGACGGCACTCCCCGATCATGGCCTCGATCTGAGGCCCCTCCTGCACGCTGCTGAAATCCGCTGAAGAGTGGGACTGGTGGAAGGCCATCAGGAACAGCCACTGATCCTGCACCGCGTGCAGCTGGCCAATAATTAACTCCTTACGATCGTTAAAGGAGATAATGTGCTGCATGTGGCCCTGCTTGAAATTATTCTTAAAGGTCAGGGGCTGAAAATAGAGCATTTTACCAATCACGCTTTCTGGATTGGTGTTCATTATTTTCAGCGCCGCCCGGTTCGCGAATTTTACGTTCTGATCGTTGCCTACCACGAGAACGCCCTGATCCATATTTTCAATCATGGTTAAAAAAATCTTCTGGATATTGTCACCGCCGGCTGGGTCCTGCAAAAAACGAGAAACAAATATGGTTGAGACATGGCGAACATAATCAGAAAACTCCTGAATATTCGCATTAATGCGCTCCTGCTGCTCGCGGGTCAGCGCTACCAGGCTAATAACGCCGACACACTGGTCATGATACATTACCGGAGTACCCAGGAAGGCTTTCTCCTCGCATTTCGCTTTATTGCTACAATCTTTACATAGGGGATCAAAGCGGGAGTGGGTGACGACCTTCTCGGCCTTTGTCTCAATAATGTGGCGAAGAAGTCGCGAATTCTCGATCAATTTATGACCAATGTTTTTACCGAACACCCCAGTTCCGGCAACCCGATATAATGCGTTATCGACTATCTCAACTTCCAATTGCAGCACGCTGGAAAGCATCCTGGCAAACTTTTGAATCGTTGGCTGGATCTGCATCAAAACGGAGGGTGTTGGCGGTATCATATATCTATCGGCCTTTTAATATTGAACACCTGAAACACAACCGTGCGAGGTGATTTTATTTTATGTTCATAGAATGATGCTACTCCCTTCCCCTACTCGCGTTTATATAGATAGTGCTACCCTTCCCTCCCTTATCTGAAATATGTAATGTCTATCACAGTTTTATATCATTATGATAAATTTAATGCGCCATTTATCATATTGGCGAGAAATCATCACGACAGTACGACTATTTCCTGTAGTAAAAGTTAACATCTCGCCCAAGTTTACCCATTGACAAAATCTTCTATTTATGGCCTCCAGAAAAACCTGATTAACTTCGTGACAGACCTCGCATAATTGCCCTCATTCAATCACCTCCGCGGGTTCTGCTGGGGGGTTGGCACGCTTATTGTTAGTGATAATACAGCGCTGGCAGTCGCTAATTCGGCAACTCTGCATATCCGACCGCACAGCAATCATTAAGCCGTCATTCACAACCAGGATTGAAACATGAAAACTGTTAACGAACTGATTAAGGATATCAACAAACTCAACTCTCACCTCAGCGAGAAAGACTTTCTGCTGACCTGGGAACAGTCGCCGGATGAACTGAAGCAGGTGCTGGATGTCGCCGCCGCGTTGAAGACGCTGCGTTCAGAAAATATTGCCACCAAAGTGTTTAACAGCGGGCTGGGGATCTCCGTGTTCCGCGACAACTCCACCCGCACCCGCTTCTCTTATGCCTCCGCGCTGAATCTGTTGGGCTTGGCGCAGCAGGATCTGGATGAGGGTAAATCGCAGATTGCTCACGGCGAGACAGTGCGTGAAACCGCCAATATGATCTCCTTCTGCGCCGACGCTATCGGCATTCGCGATGACATGTTCCTGGGGGCTGGCAACGCCTACATGCGCGAAGTGGGCGAGGCACTGGACGACGGCCACAGGCAGGGCGTGCTACCGCAGCGTCCGGCGCTGATCAACCTGCAGTGCGATATCGACCACCCTACCCAGTCAATGGCTGACCTGTCCTGGCTGCGCGAGCACTTCGGTTCGCTGGAAAACCTGAAGGGCAAGAAGATCGCCATGACCTGGGCCTACTCCCCAAGCTACGGCAAACCGCTTTCCGTACCGCAGGGCATTATCGGTCTGATGACCCGCTTCGGTATGGACGTCACCCTGGCCCATCCGGAAGGCTACGACCTGATCCCGGACGTTATAAAAGTGGCAAAAAACAATGCCAAGGCCTCCGGCGGCAGCTTCCGTCAGGTGACAGATATGAAAGAGGCGTTCGAAGACGCCGATATCGTCTATCCCAAGTCCTGGGCCCCGTACAAAGTGATGGAAAAACGCACCGAACTGTTGCGCGCGAACGATCACGACGGTCTGAAAACGCTGGAGAAAGCCTGTCTGGAACAGAACGCCAAACATAAAGACTGGCACTGCACCGAAGAGATGATGAAGCATACACGCAACGGCGAAGCGTTGTACATGCACTGCCTGCCTGCGGACATCACCGGCGTTTCCTGTAAAGAGGGTGAAGTCACCGAAGGCGTTTTCGAGAAATACCGTATCCCAACCTACAAAGAGGCGAGCTGGAAGCCGTATATCATCGCCGCGATGATCATGTGCCGCAAATACGCCAATCCGGGTCAGGTGCTGGAGCAACTGCTCAAGGAAGCGCAGAAACGTATTAAATAACCGTCTCCGGCTGGCCTGCGGACCAAGCCCCACTATTTTGCCATTGAAGGATAAGGAGCGAGTATGTCTGCTTTCTCACTGAAAATGGATATTGCCGAAAACCGTTTTTTTAACGGGGAGACTTCACCGCTGTTTTCCCGCCAGCAGGCGCAGCAGGCGCGCCGCTTTCATCAAAAAATTACCGGCTACAAGCCCACGCCGCTGATGCCCCTGAACGAACTCGCCGCCCTGTTTGGCGTGAAAAAAATTCTGGTTAAAGACGAATCCCAACGCTTTGGCCTTAACGCCTTCAAGATGCTGGGCGGTTCCTATGCCATCGCCCGGCTGCTTTGTGAAAAATACCATTTGGATATCAACGAACTCTCCTTTGAAAAGTTGAAATCAAGCATCAAGGAGAAGATGACCTTCGCCACCACCACCGATGGCAACCACGGTCGCGGCGTGGCCTGGGCGGCGCAGCAACTGGGACAGAATGCCGTTATCTATATGCCGAAAGGGTCGGCCAAGGAGCGCGTTGACGCCATTCTTCGCCTTGGGGCCGAGTGCATCGTCACCGACATGAACTACGACGATACCGTGCGTTTCACCATGCAGACCGCGCAGAAAAACGGCTGGGAAGTTGTTCAGGACACTGCCTGGGAAGGCTACACCAAAATCCCGACCTGGATTATGCAGGGCTACGCTACGCTCGCCGATGAAGCCGTGGAACAGATCTCCTCCATGGGCATCTCACGGCCGACGCACGTGCTGCTGCAGGGCGGCGTGGGGGCGATGGCGGGCGGCGTGCTGGGCTACCTGACCGATGTTTATGGCGCGAAAAACCTGCACTCCATTATCGTCGAACCGGCACTGGCGGACTGCCTCTATCGTTCGGGCGTAAAAGGACAAATTGTTAACGTCGGTGGCGACATGGCCACCATTATGGCGGGTCTCGCCTGCGGCGAGCCGAATCCGCTGGGCTGGGAAGTACTGCGCAACTGCGCCACCCAGTTTGTTTCCTGCCAGGACGCCGTCGCCGCCCTGGGAATGCGAGTGCTGGGTAATCCGTTCGGTTGTGACTCACGCATTATTTCCGGCGAGTCGGGTGCCGTCGGCATTGGGCTGCTCGCCGCCGTCCACTTTAATCCGCAGCGCGAGGTGCTGATGCACCAGCTGAAACTGGACAGTAACTCCGTGGTGCTGGTGATTAGCACCGAAGGCGACACCGACGTTAAGCACTATCGCGAAGTGGTCTGGGAAGGCAAACATCCGGCAGTGCAATAACAGGTTTACTCAATTCCTCCCGTCAGGCGGGCATGTTAAGAACTGGAGAACACATTCATGGCTAAGCAAATTCCGTTCAAAGAGATTGTTAAAAAAGCAAACCAGTATGAAAAAGAGATGACCCATTTCCTGCGCGATATGATCGCCATTCCTAGCGAAAGCTGCGATGAGAAGCGCGTGGTGCACCGTATCAAGGAAGAGATGGAAAAAGTCGGCTTCGATAAAGTCGAAATCGACCCGATGGGTAACGTGCTGGGCTATATCGGCCACGGCCCGCGTTTGATAGCAATGGATGCGCATATCGACACCGTCGGCGTGGGCAACATGAAAAACTGGAGTTTCGACCCGTATAAAGGTATGGAGACCGACGAACTGATCGGCGGACGCGGCGCGTCCGATCAGGAAGGCGGTATGGCATCCATGGTATATGCAGGCAAAATCATTAAGGACCTGGGTCTGGAAGATGAATACACCTTGCTGGTCACCGGTACCGTTCAGGAAGAGGATTGCGACGGGCTGTGCTGGCAATACATCATCGAACAGTCCGGCATCCGTCCAGAGTTTGTAGTCAGTACCGAACCGACCGACTGCCAGATCTATCGTGGTCATCGTGGCCGCATGGAGATCCGCGTTGAGGTTCAGGGCGTAAGCTGCCACGGCTCCGCACCGGAGCGTGGCGATAACGCCATCTTCAAAATGGCACCGGTGTTGACCGAGCTGGAACAACTGTCCCATACGCTGGGCAACGACGAGTTCCTCGGCAAAGGTACGCTCACCGTATCCGAAATCTTCTTCACTTCCCCAAGCCGCTGCGCGGTCGCGGACAGCTGCGCCGTCTCTATTGACCGTCGTCTGACCTGGGGCGAAACCTGGGAGGGCGCGCTGGAAGAGATTCGCGATCTGCCTGCGGTGAAGAAAGCCAAAGCCGTGGTCTCCATGTACAACTACGAGCGTCCGTCCTGGACCGGCCTGGTCTATCCAACAGAGTGCTTCTTCCCGACCTGGAAAGTGGAAGAGAATCACTTTACCGTTCGCGCTTTGAGCAATGCCTATGAGGGCCTGTTCGGTAAAGCACCGGTAGTAGACAAATGGACCTTCTCCACCAACGGCGTTTCCATTATGGGCCGTCACGGTATTCCGGTTATCGGCTTTGGCCCAGGTAAAGAACCTGAAGCCCACGCGCCTAACGAGAAAACCTGGAAATCACATCTGGTGACCTGTGCCGCAATGTATGCCGCCATCCCGCTTAGCTGGCTGGCAACGGAGTAACTGTTTGTCCTGTTCCCCGCCGCCCCTGCGGCGGGTTTTTGAGGTTTCTATGCGCGTACTGATTAAAAATGGCCTCGTCGTCAACGCCGACGGACAGGTAAAGCAGGACCTGTTGATCGAAGATGGTCTCGTCAAGCGCCTTGCCGACTCTATTGAGGCACAACAACCCTGCGAATTCATTGACGCTGAAGGCTGCTACGTAATGCCTGGCGGTGTCGACGTTCACACCCACTTCAACATTGATGTGGGTCTCGCCCGCAGCTGCGATGACTTCTTTACCGGCACCCGGGCGGCCGCCTGCGGTGGCACCACCACCATCGTCGATCATATGGGCTTCGGGCCAGCGGGCTGTCATCTGTGCCATCAGTTTGACGTTTATCGTGGCTACGCGGCCTACAAAGCGGTGATCGACTACAGCTTTCACGGCGTCATCCAGCACGTAACCCCCGGCATTCTGGATGAAATCCCAATGATGGTGGAAGCCGGCATCAGCAGCTTCAAGCTCTATCTGACCTACCAGTACAGGCTTAACGATGATGAAGTGTTGCAGGCAATGAGCCACCTGCATCGTGCCGGGGCTCTGACTACCGTCCATCCGGAAAACGATGCCGCTATCGCTCTGCGCCGGACAGCGTTTATCAACGCCGGCAAGACTGCGCCGCGCTATCATGCCCTGAGCCGTCCGCTGGAGTGCGAGGCAGAGGCCATTGCCAGAATGATAAACCTCGCCCAGTTGGCCGGAAACGTGCCGCTCTACATCGTGCATCTCTCCAACGGTCTCGGGCTGGACTACCTGCGCCTCGCCAAAGCGCGCAACCAACCGGTATGGGTAGAGACCTGCCCACAGTATCTGCTGCTCGACGACCGCTGCTATGAACGCGAGGACGCCCTCAACTATCTCCTCAGCCCGCCGCTGCGCAACGCCAGCAATAACGACGCGCTGTGGTGCGGCATTAACGACGGTTCGATAGATACGGTGGCAACAGACCACT
The DNA here is from genome assembly GCF_050434425.1 of Serratia sp. 2723. NCBI lineage: Bacteria > Pseudomonadati > Pseudomonadota > Gammaproteobacteria > Enterobacterales > Yersiniaceae > Serratia > Serratia sp. 2723. The sequence goes on along the minus strand of NZ_JBNDIN010000005.1, from coordinate 57,337 downwards.
GCACCTTCTCGTCGGTTCAGCGGCATCAGATCTCCGGGGGCGACTTCAGCCGCTGCCCGAACGGTCTTCCGGGGGTCGAGAACCGGTTGCTGCTGTTGTTCTCCCACGGGGTAATGACCGGGCGTATTTCGCCAGAGCGCTTTGTGGCCCTGACCAGTGCCAATCCGGCCAAGCTTTTTGGCCTGTGGCCGAAGAAAGGGTTGCTGGCGCCCGGTGCCGATGGCGACGTAGTGATTATCGATCCTCAACGCACGACCACTATCCGTCATGAGATGCTGCACGACAACGCCGACTATTCGCCTTATGAAGGCTTTACTTGCCAGGGAGCCATTCGCCAGACGCTCTCCCGAGGCCGGGTCATTTTTGACAACGGTACCTTTACCGGCAGTGCCGGGCAAGGCCGTTTCTTACACCGTAACCGATTTTCCACCGAGTACCTTGCCGTTAGCGGACCAAAGACTTAATGAGAGGAATCTATGAGTAAAAAAATTGTTCTTGCCCTTGGCGGAAACGCGCTGGGCGAGGATCTCGCCGGACAGATGCAGGCCGTTAAGCAGACATCTCAGGCAATCGTTGATCTCATCGCCCAGGGCCATCAGGTAGTGGTTACCCACGGCAACGGCCCGCAGGTGGGAATGATCAACCTCGCCTTCGAAGCGGCCGCGAAAACCGAAGCCCATACCCCGATGCTGCCAATGTCAGTCTGCGTAGCGCTGAGCCAGGGCTATATTGGCTACGACCTGCAGAACGCCCTGCGCGAAGAACTACTGTCGCGCAAGCTGGATATTCCGGTGGCCACCCTGATTACCCAGGTGGAAGTGGATGCAAACGACGAAGCCTTCCGCAATCCGACCAAGCCCATTGGTTCATTCTTTACTAAAGAGGAAGCCGAACAGCTGACCAAAAACGGTTATACCATGAAAGAGGATGCCGGACGTGGCTATCGCCGTGTGGTCGCCTCGCCGAAACCGGTGGACATTATCGAAAAAGAAACGGTGAAAGCCATGATAGACGCCTGTCACGTGGTGATCACCGTGGGCGGCGGCGGTATTCCGGTGATACGTGAAGGGAATCACCTACGCGGCGCCAGCGCAGTGATTGATAAAGACTGGGCGAGTGCGAAGCTGGCAGAGATGATCGACGCCGACGTGCTGATCATTCTCACCGCTGTAGAAAAAGTGGCCATCAACTTCGGCAAACCCAACGAGCAATGGCTGGATAAGCTCTCCTTGAGCGATGCCGAACGCTTTATCGACGAGGGCCATTTTGCCAAAGGATCGATGCTGCCAAAAGTCGAGGCCGCCGTCTCCTTTGCCCGCTCCCGTCCGGGGCGCAAGGCGCTTATCACCGTGCTCAGCAAGGCCAAAGAGGGAATTGAAGGGAAAACGGGCACCGTTATTAGCCAGTAAACCAGCAGCAAACCTCTCCACTGAATGACCGACGCTTCTGGGCCGACTGACTCTAGGGGCCCTCAGGCCCCAACCTCCTTCACGCCGCAGGCGGATATCCGGTCCTGCGGCGAGGCACTTTTAATCTGAGTCATCAGCCCGCCTGGCGCTCCGTTTTTGACCTGCAGGATCTCCGCCAGTACGCTGATGGCAATCTCATTTGGCGTTTCGGCTCCGATATCGTACCCGATAGGCGCCCGCAGGCGGTTAATGTCGGATTCCTGCACGCCGTTCTCCCGTATCTGATGCAAAAAGACCTGTACTTTACGACGGCTGGCCAGCAGGCCAAGCCAGGCAACAGGTTGGGTAATCAGCCTGTCCAGGGCTTCCCTGTCCTGGTTATTGGTGGCTATCAGCACGAAGTCTTCCGGCCGGATCGCCATTGCATCAACCAACGCAGAGAAGTTGGGTGCATGCAGCAGGCGGGCCGACGCGGGGAAGTACTCCGGGCTGAGGCTTTCGGGGTAGATATCGCCGACGCAGATATCAAAGTCCAGCAGTGCGGCGCCGTGGGCGATCGATCGGTTAACGTGCCCCGCGCCAATCAGCACCAGCCGGGGGCGCAGGCCGTGGACGCTGATATACACGGACATCGCCCCGCCGCAGTCCGAGCCCACCGCATCGCTGCCGTTGCGCGCCATACGGCCATGAAACATTCTCGACGCTTTCTCTTGCAGAGCCTCAAGCGCTTCGGCAATGACTTTGCGTTCAACCATGCCGCCACCAATGGTGCCCACAATCGAGCCGTCTTCGCGGATCAGCATTTGTGCAGAGTGCCTGGGAGTCGATCCCCGGCTATCGACGATCTGCGCCAGGGCAAAGGGGTGGTTTTGTTCTTCAAGTCGTGCTGCTTGTGCGAAAATATTCATATCAACCTCAAGATCTACCTTTACTCTCTGCGACGCTCACGGGATTTCTCAGTTTGAGAGTTCAGCACCTGCTGCATAACACCCGGTGAAGATACCGTCGCAGCGACATATCCAGATGATGCAATATTCATGCTTGCCGTCAGATTTTCATTGTAAAGCGTGAGCTGGGTCATTTTGATGACTGGAATAATGCTGAAATTGAGATGTTGCACTTATTAGTTCATGTACAACAGCACCAAAAGTCGAAATGCGTTTTCGCCCCATCGTAATAAAAGCCTCAGCGCCGCCATAAATTATCATTGTGATATTTTAACTGTGTTTTTGAGAAACACTATGGGGTAAGAAAATTGAGTGATTTTAATTCTCATTAATTCACGGTGAAATAATTCACACTCCGACGTTGAGTTTCGACATGCCTCACAAATTCATTATTCCAGTGTCGTTATCTGAATAACTGGTGTGATTGTTGCTCTTCTTCTGTTACCCGTCGGGATGATTACCATCCGGCAATGTCGATCTTACAACTATGTCTAAGGAGAGGGTTATGGGAGATATCATGCGTCCCGTGCCGTTTGAGGAGCTTTTGACGCGCATTTTCGATGAATATCAGACTCAACGGTCTATTTTTGGCATTCCCGAACAGCAGTTCTACTCGCCGCAAGGGCAGCACCCGCTCAGCGTGTTCGGCGAAAGCTGCGCAACGCCTCTCGGCCCGGCAGCCGGGCCGCACACCCAGCTGGCACAGAATATCATTACCGCCTGGCTCACTGGTGGGCGGTTTATCGAACTGAAAACGGTGCAGATCCTTGACCAGCTGGAGCTTGAAAAGCCCTGTATCGACGCAGAGGATGAGTGCTTTAACACCGAGTGGTCCACCGAATTTACCCTGAAAAAAGCCTGGGATGAGTATCTGAAAGCCTGGTTCGCGCTGCATCTGCTGGAGCAGGTTTTCCCCCTGACGCCGGTTAAAGACGGCAAGTCGTTTATTTTCAACATGAGCGTTGGCTACAACCTTGACGGCATAAAACAGCCGCCGATGCAGGAATTTATCGATAACATGATAGACGCCTCCGCCCATCCTAAGTTTGCCCAGTACCGTGACACGCTGAACCGCTGGCTGCATAACAAAGCGTTTATTGAGCGCCTGCCGCAGGGCGCCCGCAAAGCCGGGCTTGATACCCTGGCGCAGCGCATACCTGCCACGCTGGTTCACGGGGTTACCCTTTCCACCATGCACGGCTGCCCGCCGGATGAGATCGAAGCCATCTGCCGTTACATGCTGGAAGAGAAAAATATCAACACTTTCGTCAAGCTGAACCCGACCCTGCTCGGCTATCCGCGCGTGCGGGAAATTCTCGACACCTGCGGCTTCGATTATATCGGCCTCAGCGAAGAGTCTTTTGACCACGACCTCAAGATCGATCGGGCCCTGGAGATGCTGACCCGCCTGATGGCACTGGCGAAAAAGCGCAAGCTGGGCTTTGGCGTCAAGCTGACCAACACTCTGGGCACCGTCAACAATAAGGGTGCGCTGCCCGGGGATGAGATGTACATGTCCGGCCGCGCGCTGTTCCCGCTGTCAATCAACGTTGCCGCCCTGCTCTCGCGGGCGTTTGACGGCAAGCTGCCTATATCCTACTCAGGCGGCGCCAGCCAGCTCAACATTCGCGACATTTTCGACACCGGCATTCGCCCGATCACCATGGCTACAGACCTGCTGAAGCCGGGGGGGTATCTACGCCTGAGCGAGTGTATGCGCGAGCTGGAGAAATCCGACGGCTGGAACCTGACTCAGGTCGACGTCGAGCGTCTGAACGCGCTGGCGAAAAAAGCGGTGAGCATGGACTACACCCAGAAACACTGGAAATCGGAAGACCGAATTGATACCGGTGAACCTCTGCCGCTGCTCGACTGTTACGTGGCCCCCTGCGTGACCGCCTGCGCCATCAAGCAGGATATTCCGGAGTATATTCGTCTACTGGGCGAACACCGCTACGCAGACGCGCTGGAACTCATCTATCAACGCAACGCCTTACCGGCCATTACCGGCCATATCTGCGATCACCAGTGCCAGTTCAACTGTACACGCCTGGATTACGACAGCGCCCTCAACATCCGCGAACTGAAAAAAGTTGCGCTGGAAAAAGGTTGGGAAGAGTACCAGAAGCGCTGGCATAAACCGGCGGGCACCGGCTCCATGCACCCGGTGGCGGTGATTGGCGCAGGCCCTGCCGGCCTTGCTGCAGGCTACTTCCTCGCCCGTGCCGGACATCCGGTAACGGTGTTTGAACGTGAAGCCAATGCGGGCGGCGTGGTTCAGAACATCATTCCGCAGTTCCGCATTCCCGGTGAGCTTATCCAGCATGATATCGACTTTGTGGTCGATCACGGCGTGAAGATTGAATACGGCTGCGATCCGCATCTGACCGTGGAAAAACTGCAGGCGAAAGGTTTCCGCTACGTGCTGGTCGGCACCGGTACCGATAAGAACAGTGGCGTGGAGCTGCGTGGCGATAATCAGAACGTGCATAAATCCCTGCAGTTCCTGCGCGAGTTTAACCGCGGCGATAAGCTGGATATGGGTAAACACGTGGCCGTGGTCGGCGCAGGCAACACCGCCATGGACTGCGCCCGTGCGGCGCTGCGAGTACCGGGCGTGCAAAGCGCCACCATCGTCTATCGCCGCTCTCAGCAGGAGATGCCCGCTTGGCGTGAAGAGTATGAAGAGGCTCTGCACGAAGGCGTCAACTTTGAGTGGCTGTGCAATCCGCAGCAGTTTAACGCCGACGGTACTCTCGTCGTGCGCGTGATGAAACTGGGGGAGCCCGATGAGAAAGGCCGCCGACGCCCGGTGGAAACCAATGAAAGCCGTATTCTGAAGGTTGACTCCCTGATTACCGCAATCGGCGAGCAGCAGGACGGCGAGGCGCTGTCGACAATGGGTATTCCGCTCGATCCCCAGGGCTGGCCTGTGGTCAATGCCGAAGGCGAGACCAGTAGACCGAACGTGTTCCTGATTGGCGATGTTCAGCGCGGCCCCTCCTCTATCGTGTCCGCTATCGGCAATGCCCGCCGCGCCACAGACGTGATCCTGGCTCGGGAAAATATCGCCAGCCACTACGGAGACAAATTCTGGAACAACGTCAATCCGGCAGACGTTTACCAGCGTAAAGGCACCATCGCCATCGCCCAGGTCGATAAAGACGATCGTGAAGCCTTCGTTGAGCAGGAGGCCAACCGCTGTCTGGAGTGTAACTACGTCTGCAGCAAATGTGTCGACGTCTGTCCGAACCGCGCCAATATTTCCGTGGCCGTACCGGGCTTCCAGAACCGCTTCCAGACGCTGCATCTAGACGCCTACTGCAACGAATGCGGCAACTGCGCCCAGTTCTGCCCGTGGCAGGGTAGACCGTACAAAGACAAAATCACCGTTTTCAGCCTGGCACAAGATTTCGTCAACAGCACTAACCCTGGCTTCTTTGTCGAGGGTGGCTGCGTCCAGGTGCGCCAGGACGACAAGACGTGGCAGCTTGAAATTAGCGACAGCGGCCAGTTCAAAGAGGTTCCACCGCAGCTGGATGCCATGTGCCGCATCATCAGCCATATTCATCAGCACCAAAGCTATCTGTTGGGAGGCGTTGAAGTATGAGTATCCTGATCCTGAAGAATGCCACCGCCGTGCAGCTCCATCCGGCGAAAGTGTGGGAGAATGTCGATATTGCCGTTGAGAATGACAGCATTCTCAACGTTGGCCCAGGGCTGAGCCAGCGCTATCCGCAGGCGCAGGTCAAGGAGATGCGCGGGCGGCTGGTGATGCCTGGCATGGTCTGCTCTCACAACCACTTTTATTCGGGCCTGTCCCGCGGCATTCAGGCGAATATCGCCCCCAGCCCGGACTTTATCTCGACGCTGAAAAACCTTTGGTGGCGCCTTGACCGAGCGCTGGATGAAGAGTCGCTCTACTACAGCGGTCTGATCTGTGCCATGGAGGCCGTGCGCAGCGGTTGTACGGCGGTTATCGACCATCACGCGTCGCCCAACTACATCGCTGGCTCGCTGAGCCAGCTGCGCAATGCCTTCATCAAGGTTGGCCTGCGCGGGATGACCTGCTTCGAAACCACCGACCGTAATTTCGGCAGCCGTGAGCTGCGCGACAGCGTCGAGGAGAATATCCGCTTTGCCAAAGAGATCGACGCCGCGCGTCAGAAGGGCGATCAACCTTACCTGGTGGAAGCCCACATTGGTGCCCACGCGCCGTTCACTGTGCCTGATGAAGGTCTGATGATGCTGAGTGAGGCACTGAAAGCGACTGGCCGCGGCCTGCATATCCACGCGGCGGAAGACAGCTACGACGTCTCCCACAGCCACCACCACTATGGTAAGGATCTGCTGGTGCGGCTAGCGGAGTTCGGCCTCATCAACAGCAAGACGCTCATTGCCCATGGCCTGTACATCTCTGATGCCGATGTCGAGCTGCTCAACGCTCAGGACGGCTTCCTGGTGCATAACGCCCGTTCCAACATGAACAACCATGTCGGCTACAACCACCGCCTGCCGCAGATCCGCAATCTGGCGCTGGGCACCGACGGCATAGGTTCCGACATGTTTGAGGAGATGAAGTTTGCCTTCTTCAAACACCGCGATGCTGGCGGCCCGCTGTGGCCGGACAGCTTTGCGAAGGCGTTAAGCAACGGCAACGAGCTGCTGAAGCGTAACTTCAACGCCCACTTCGGCCGTCTTGAAGCGGGATATAAAGCGGACCTCACCATCTGTGACTATCTGCCGCCGACACCGCTAATCGCTGAAAACATCGCTGGGCATATCGCCTTCGGCCTGGGTTCAAACAGCGTCCATAGCGTAATGGTAAACGGGGTGATGATCTATGAGGATCGTCAGTTCAGCTTCGACTGCGAGCCCATTTTCAAGGCCGCGCAGAAGGTGGCGAAAAAAATGTGGGAGAGAATGGATGCCCTGCCCTGACGGCTAGCGTAAGCCAGTGACCCAGCCCGGCCAATCTGGCCGGGCTTTTTGCTGTTGGTGCCGCAGTTTTGCCGGGTGGCACAACCAGGGTCGGAGGTCGAACAGGCCCGGCAGGCGTGAAGCAGCCGGGTAGGAAGGTTAAAGTGTAAGCAGCGCGGCCGTGGCGATATTGCGCTGCTTTTGCAGATCGTTGAGCTGCTTTTCGGTCATTTTACTCAGCGCCGCCGTCGGGCAGACGTCAACGCAGGCGGGTCCGCGATCCCTGTCGCCGCAGAGATCGCACTTGACGATAACCGGCGTCTGTCCTGTATTCACCTCAATGGCGATCGCGCCAAACGGACAGGCGACGGCACAGCTCTGGCAGCCGATACAGCGTCCGGCATCGGCCTCGACCCGTTCTGCGCCCATGCTGAGCGCTCCGGTCGGACAGGCACCCACGCAGGGAGCGTTCTCACACTGATGACACATGACCGGCACGCTGAGGTCATCGAGACGCATCACCTTCAGGCGGGGATTAAACTCCGCACCCGGGGTCACATGCTCCAGCGCACAGGCCACTTCACAGGTCCTGCAGCCGATACAGGACTGCGGACTGGCGACGATAAAACTGGTCATATCCCCTCCTTCTCCCTGAACTGGGTCAACATCTCATTGGCCGCCTGACGCCCCGCCACCATAGCAGTCACCACCAGGTCGGCACCGGTGACGGCATCACCCCCGGCATAGATTTTGTCGTTGCTGGTCTGAGTGGTTCCGCGCCCTTTGCCGCCGGTGAGGATCTGTCCCCAGCGGTCCAGCTTGATACCGTGAGCGCGCAGCCACGGCATTTCGTGGGCCTGAAAGCCAAAAGCCATAATCAGCACGTCGGCCTGCAGCTCAAACTCGGAGCCTGCTATCGGCTGTGGCCGACGGCGGCCGTCCGGGCCAGGCTCGCCCATCTTCGTGCGGATCATACCCACCGCTTTGACCTGCCCCTTGCGGGTGCGCTGAATGTATTGCGGCTGAACGTTGAACTCAAAGTTAACGCCCTCTTCCCGGGCATTCACCACCTCTTTTTTCGAGCCGGGCATACTCAGCTCATCACGGCGGTAGGCACAGGTCACGCTCTCAGCCCCGCGGCGGACGGCGGTGCGCAGGCAGTCCATCGCCGTATCGCCGCCGCCGAGCACCACGACGCGCTTGCCCTTGATATCGGTCAGCGGATACTCGGCGCTTTCTTCAAGCCCCATCACCTCGCGGGTGCTGGCAATCAGGAACGGCAGGGCCTGAATCACACCCGGGGCATCTTCTCCCTCCAGACCTGCGGCCATCAGGCCGTAGGTGCCAACGCCGAGGAACACGGCATCGTAGTTGTCCACCAGATCATTGAAAGCCACGTCGCGGCCAATCTCCTGATTGAGGTGGAAGTGGATGCCCATGCTGCTGAAAATTTCGCGCCGCACCTCAAGCACGTTTTTATCCAGCTTAAACGGTGGAATACCGAAGGTCAGCAGGCCACCGATCTGCGGATGGCGATCGAAGACGTCAACATGTACGCCCGCGCGGGCCAGAATATCGGCACAGCCTAGGCCCGCAGGCCCGGCGCCGACCACCGCTACCCGCTCCTGGCGCAGGGTAACTTCGCCGAGAGTAGGACGCCAGCCCATTGCCAACGCGGTATCAGTGATGTAACGCTCAAGGTTGCCGATGGCCACCGAACCGCCCTCGCCCTTCAGGGTGCAGGCGCCCTCGCAGAGTCGGTCCTGAGGGCAAACGCGGCCGCAGATCTCCGGCAGGGAGCTGCTTTGGTGGCACAGTTCTGCCGCCTCGATAATTTTGCCCTCGTTCACCAGGCGGATGAAATCCGGAATAGCGTTATGCAGCGGGCAGGTCCAGTTGCACCACGCTTTCTGTGCGCAATTGAGGCAGCGTTCACTCTCATATTCGGCATCGCATTCGCTCAACGGCTGGTAGATCTCCTCGAAATGCTGCCTGCGGGCGTCGGCGGCGACTTTTTTCGCTCCAACGCGGGGCGGTTTGTCGAGAATCGCTTGGCGCCGCGCACCGCGAACAGTGTCCACCGGCTGCCCTATGGCAGAGCGGATCTGCCGTTCCTTGCGCAGCTGGTTGATGCCGGCCTCATCCATCAGGCGCAGCGCCTGGGTCGGACAACTGGCCACGCACGCCTGCTGCCCGGAAGGATGCTGGCTACAGAGATCGCATTTCTGCGCCAGCTGCGGGGCGTCATCATCGTTTGCAACCATCTCAATGGCGCCAAAGGGACAGGCGATGACGCAGTTTTTACACCCGATGCACAGCGCGTCTTTAAACTGAACGCTGTCGTTAGCAAACTGCAGCGCCTGGGTCGGGCAGGAGCCGACGCAGGGAGCATCGTTGCAGTGGTGGCAGGTGGTAGCGCTGCTGACGTTGCGGTGGAAGAACACGTGAATGCGTGGGAGAAAGTCACTGCGCTGCTGAGGCCAGCTGTCTTGGTGGTGCGAGGTAACACAGGCTACTTCACAGGCGTGGCAGGCAATACAGTTCGCGGCATCGGCAACGATAAATTTATTCATCTGATCCCCTTTATTATTCTAAAAGTCGCTCAGAACTGTGATGCAATAATCATGCGCTTTTTTTTGTTTTATTGATGCCACGGCCGTTTTTGCGAGTCACCTCAAAAAACACCGCCATGTCAGCTCTGGTTTAATTTAAATGTAAGTGAAATCAGTGAAAGGCATCGCTCTGTTGATAATTTAATGCGTATCCCGTTATACCAAAATGAGATCCATCCCATCTCAATATGATACCTCTTATTTATTATCAGCCAGGTTCATTTCCGCACGCCCGCGATTCGTGGGCATATATCCCTTATCACGTGATTTATTTCACAATATTACCCTTCAATAGCCGTGTATTTGTTTTTTGGCACATCTTACGCATATCACTCACTGTGCGCGCAACATGCTGATGATTTCATCAGCTCAGGGAGGCAGTGGCCTTCGAATCGTAACTTCGCCTCTGTTCACGCTTTTACGGAGCGAAGTCGTACAGGAGACAACAACGTCATGAAAGATATTGTCAATTCCGCCTCACAGTATGGGAGATCGACCGCACCGGTTGATGAAATTTTACCTGTTACACAAATGATTCTTTATGGACTGCAGCATGTGCTGGTGATGTACGCTGGCGCTGTCGCAGTCCCCCTCGTTGTTGGCAACGCGGTAGGGTTACCGCCAGAACACATTATTTTGCTGATTAGCGCGGACCTGTTTATCTGCGGAGCGGCTACTATGGTGCAGTCGCTGGGCGCCGGTAAGTGGCTGGGCTGTCGACTGCCGCTTATTCAGGGCTGTACCTTCGCGGCGCTTATCCCGATGGTGCTGATCGGCAAGGAATATGGGATTGGGGGTATCTCTGGCGCCGTGATCGTTTCCGGTATTTTCATCCTCTGTTGCGCCCCGTGGATAAGCAAACTGATCCGCTTCTTTCCCAAAGTGGTGATGGGGAGCATCGTGACCCTTATCGGCATGTCGATTATGCCGGTCGCCGGCGGCTGGGTCGGCGGTGGCGATAGCGAGATGACAGGCTTTGGCGCGCCCTTTTCGCTGCTCATGGCCGCGATTACTCTCGTTATCATCCTCAACATTTACACCTTTGCTTCCGGCGTGGTCAAGAACACCTCGGTGCTTATTGGCCTTATCATTGGCACCCTACTCTGGAGCTTGTTCAAACCCCTGGATTTCCAACTGGTCAACGCCACGGAGTGGCTCCACCTGCCTACCCTGATGCCGTTTGCCAAACCTGAGTTCCACATTATCCCCGTTGCCCTGCTGTCGATGGTGATGGTGGTGGTCATGGTGGAAACCATGTCCTCAATGATGGCCACCGGCGATATCGTCGGTAAGAAAGTGGACGCCAGAATGCTGCGCAACGGCCTCAACACCTGTGGGGTAGCGACGACTATCTGCGGGTTATTTAACCTGTTCCCCTACGCTGCTTTCGCCCAGAACGTCGGCCTGATCGGTCTGACCGGGGTACGCAGCCGTTTTGTGGTCTCGGTCTCCGGTATCATTCTGATTCTGATGGGCGTGTTCTCAAAAATGGCGGCGCTGGTGGTGCTGATCCCGAAACCGATCCTCGGCGGCGCGGGCATCGTCATGTTCGGTATGGTGGCCGTTTCCGGCATCCGTACGCTAGGGCAGGTCAACTATCGCAATAACAACAACGGCATGGTGGTGGCATTAACCCTCGGTCTTGGCATGATGCCAGTGCTGGTACCCAACCTGTTTAGCCAGCTTCCAGCGATGGTCCAGCTCTTCCTGCACAGTGGGATCACGATTGGTACCCTGACGGCCATCGTCGCCAACCTGACGCTCAACGGTAGCGTACCTTTGCGCATTAACCACGAAGTGCTGGTACCCGATCCGGATCCACCAAGTTCAGCGGCGCGCAACATGGCCGTCAGAACCGTCAGAATGTGGCTGCTGCTGCGCAAAGTTCAGAAAGATCAGCAGCCAGAAGAGGCCCAGGAAGGGTAATTTTGATTATCCGACTCCTGTTTACGCTGATAACCCTGCTGCTGGCGCTACCCGTCGTACGGCAGAGGGTTGCGCTGGGTCTTTACAACGGCTTCGGTTTCAACCTGCTGTTCTACGTTTGATTTCATTAGGAACATTGCTATGAAGACAGTAACGACCGTTTGCCCCTACTGTGCCTCCGGCTGCAAAATGCAGCTGACGGTAGAGAAGGGAAAAATAACCCGTGCCGACGCGGCGATGGGCAAAAACAACCAGGGCACGCTGTGCCTGAAGGGTTACTACGGCTGGGATTTCGTTGACGATCCGCAGATCCTTACCCCACGTCTGAAAACGCCGATGATCCGCCGCCAGCGTGGGGGCCGGCTGGAGTCCGTCTCCTGGGAAGAGGCGCTCGATTACGTTGCGGCCCGCCTCGGCGCCATTAAAGAAAAGTACGGCCCGAATGCCATCCAGACCACCGGCTCTTCGCGTGCCACCGGGAACGAAACCAATTACATCATGCAGAAATTTGCGCGCGCCGTTATTGGTACCAATAACGTCGACTGTTGCGCACGTGTCTGACACGGCCCCTCGGTTGCAGGTCTGCACCAGTCGGTCGGTAACGGCGCCATGAGTAATGCAATCACTGAGATCGATAATACCGATCTGGTGTTTATTTTCGGTTATAACCCGGCGGATTCGCACCCTATCGTGGCGAACCACATCCTTAACGCCAAACGCAACGGGGCGAAAATTATCGTCTGCGATCCGCGCAAAATCGAAACTGCGCGCGTTGCTGATATGCACCTTGCGCTGAAAAACGGTTCCAATATCGCGCTGCTTAACGCTATCGGGCATGTGATTATTGAAGAAGATCTTTATGATAAATCTTTCGTCGCCAGCCGCTCTGAAGGCTTCGAAACCTATCGTAGCATCGTCGAAAGTTATACCCCGGGATCCGTGGAAGCGATAACCGGCATCAGCGCCCGGCAGATCCGCGAGTGCGCGCGGATGTACGCTACCGCCGGAAACGCCACTATTCTGTGGGGGATGGGGGTAACACAGTTCTGGCAGGGCGTGGAGACCGTGCGCTCCCTCACCAGCCTGGCGATCCTCACCGGCAATCTGGGCAAGCCGCACGTTGGCGTTAACCCGGTGCGCGGCCAGAATAACGTTCAGGGTGCCTGCGATATGGGGGCGCTGCCGGACACCTATCCGGGCTATCAGTACGTGAAGTTCCCGGAAAACCGGGAGAAGTTCGCCAAAGCCTGGGGCGTGGAGAGCCTGCCGGAACGGGCCGGATACCGCATTAGCGAGCTGCCGCACCGCGTCGAGCACGGGGAGGTGCGGGCGGCCTATATCATGGGGGAAGACCCGCTCCAGACCGATGCCGAGCTTTCAGCAGTCCGCAAGGCGTTTGAGGGGCTAGATCTGGTGATCGTGCAGGATATCTTTATGACGAAAACCGCAGCGGCGGCGGACGTGATCCTGCCCTCCACCTCCTGGGGTGAACATGAGGGAGTCTATACCGCAGCGGATCGCGGTTTCCAGCGCTTTTTCAAGGCGGTAGAGCCTAAGTGGGATCTGAAAACCGACTGGCAGATCATCTGTGAAATCGCCACCCGCATGGGCTATCCGATGCACTACGACAACACGAAGCAGATCTGGGACGAGCTACGCCATCTGTGCCCTGACTTCTTCGGCGCGACCTACGAGAAGATGGGCGAACTGGGCTATGTACAGTGGCCTTGCCGGGATGAGTCGAACGCGGATCAAGGCACCTCGTATCTGTTCGAGCAGCGCTTCTCAACCCCGAACGGGCTGGCGCAGTTCTTCACCTGTGAATGGCTGGCACCGCTCGACAAGCTCAGCGATGAATATCCCATGGTGCTCTCCACCGTGCGTGAGGTAGGCCACTACTCCTGCCGCTCCATGACCGGCAACTGCGCGGCGCTGGCCAAACTGGCCGATGAGCCGGGTTACGCCCAAATCAATACCGCCGACGCGCAGCGTCTGGGCATTGAGGATGAGGAGCTGGTTTGGGTCCATTCACGCAAAGGCAAGGTGATCACCCGGGCGAAGGTCAGCGACAGACCTAACTTCGGCGCGGTGTATATGACCTATCAGTGGTGGATTGGCGCCTGCAACGAACTGGTGACAGAGAATCTCAGCCCAATAACCAAAACGCCGGAGTACAAGTACTGCGCCGTTAACGTTGAACGCATTGCCGATCAGCGGGCTGCAGAGCAGTATGTGATTGATGAGTACAACAAGCTGAAAAACCACCTGCGCGAAAGTGCGGTAGGTTAAAAAAGTTCGCCCCGGGAGGTGTAAACCCGCCCGGGGCGAACTTGTCTCTTCTCACCCCCTCCCCGACGACGCTATCCTGCATCAACCAGTTCCTGGCTCAAGCGTGCAACCTGCTGATACTGTTGCTGGGTGTCAACATCCCAGTGAATACCCTGAGCATCCACCGGCACAATGCGCATCGCCATCTGGCCAATCACATCCCGGAGGGTGGTACCTTCCGCAGCGCTGCGAATAAGCGTAATGGCGTACTGCGGAAGCAGGACCGGATGACCTTTTCCCCGCTCGTAAGCCGGAATGAAGCAGGTCTCTGGATCGGTGCAGGCCCACAATTTGCGGTAGACCCCGGGCGTTACCTCTGGCATATCGCCCAGCGCAAGAAAGAAGCGCGAGGACCGGATATGGCTGACACCGCACTGAATAGAAGAGAACATTCCGGTCTGATAATCAGGGTTAAACACCACATCGATGGCCGGATGATCCTGATAGCAGGCAGCTAGCTCATCACCGCGAAACCCCGTCACCAGCACCACCCGATCGCAGAACGTCAGAGCGCTGGCGAGAGCGCTATCAAGGAGAGTCCCTTCCCCCCACGGCATCGTCATTTTCCATTTACCCATGCGGCTGGAGAGCCCAGCAGCCAGCATGACGCACTCTTTATTCATTTTTTTGCTCATGGTGATATTCCCCCTGTATCCGAATAAAACGCCACCGTCGGTAATCGACGGGGCGTTTACGGGCGATCAGGCTTTCAGAACCGCTTTAATGGAGGTAATGATGGGCTGATACCCAGTACAACGGCAGAGGTTCCCCTCCAGCGCTTCCTTGAGCTCATCGTCGCTCGGGGACGGGTTGGTATCCAGCAGCGCCTTGGTGCTCATCAATACGCCGGGAGTACAGAAGCCGCACTGAACCCCGCCGTGACGAACAAAAGCATTTTGCAGTTTTTTACCGACCGGATCCTGGTGCAGCGCTTCGACGGTAGTGACCTCCGCCCCGTTGCACTGCGCTGCCAGCAGCAGGCAGGAGCAGACGGATTTTCCGTCCATGATCACGGTACAGGCTCCGCACTCGCCCACGGAGCAGCCTTCTTTGGTCCCTGTTAACTTCAGGTCCTCACGCAGAAAATCGATCAGGCGTAAATTGTCTTCAACATCACGGGCAACGCGGATGCCATTCACTTTTAGCTCAATATGGTTCATGGTCATGGCTCCTTATTTTTTCTGCTCTGTCATCACTTCCTGCAGCATCTGCCGGAACATATCGATAAATACGGGGATTTTGTAAGGTGCAGACCAGCGCCCACCAATAGCGTTTTCCACCTGGCCGTGAAGCACCCGGGCAGCGTGTTCGATGGTCTCGGCGTTCAACGTCTTGTCAGTAACCGCCTGCTCAACCTCCAGCAAGCGCTGCGGTTTAGCCATTAGCGCGCCATCTACCAGCCGACACAGGCGAACAATGCCGTTATCGACCAGGAATTGGCCCGTTAAGCTCTGACGGGTGATGTTCAGCGCATTGCGACGACCCAACTGCAGATAGCGATTGATCAGCGGCTGCTTCATCGGGGCTGGAATAATGAACCGCGTCACCAGCTCATCAGGCTCCAGGAGGGTGCGATAACCGCCGGTGACAAACTCGCTGACCAGCATCCGGCGCGTACCGCGCACGCTGCACAGCTCTACTTCTGCATCATAGATAATCAGCGGTGGCATGGAGTCCGCACAAGGTGCGGCGTTGACGATATTGCCACCAATAGTGGCGCGATTGCGCAGCTGTAGGGAACCGACGGTTTTACAGGCAGTGACCAGCAGCGGGTAGCGTTGCTGAATCAGCGGATGCTTAACCAGATCGGTGAAGCAGACGCCCGAACCGATGGAGACCCCGCCGTCGACGTCAACGATCTCTTTCAGCTCCTGCAGCCCAGCTATGTTGACCAGCGGCACATCGCCGGACTGCATTCTGGCCTGCACCAGCACGTCGGTACCGCCAGCGATCGGCATAAAGCTCTGATCTGCCATCAGGGTCAACGCCTGCTTCAGAGTTTGCGGCATGCTCAGCGAAAGGGAGTTAAGGCGATGAACCTGCTTCTTATCGCCCGACTCCAGCATCTGCTCGCTCTGACGCTCTGGTTTCTTGAGGTTGTAGCCCAGACGAACCTGCTCCAGGGTCAGCGGCAGAGTGCGGTTATGACGCTCGATGGCGAAGCTCACCGCGTTGTTGAGGGCCGCTGCGCCCAACTCTAGCACCGGCTCGCCGATGACTTTCGCGCCCATCGGGCCAGCTTTGTCATGGTTTTCGACCGCAATCACATCTATGTGCGGCATATCTTTAATTGTCGGCAGCAGATAGGTGTCAAAGTTTTCAGATTTCACCACGCCGTGCTCGGTGTTGAAATCCTCCAGCATGCCGTAGCCAATCATCCCCTGCAGCACACCGCCATAAACCTGACCGGTAAAGCCGACCGGGTTAATCACTTTACCCACATCATGGGTGGCCACGACGTTGTTAACCGTTACTTTACCGGTACGCATATCCACCGCCACGTCGGCCACCTGACAACCGTAAACCCAGGTGAAATACGGGCTACCGCAGCCTTTCTCTTCATCCCAGTGAATATTTGGCGCTACGTGCCAGCCATACGCGGAGAGGTTTGCCCCGGTGGCTTTGGTCATATCGCACACCTGCTGGAAGCTGAGGCTCAAAGCCGGATTATGGCGGTTGAACACTTTGCCATTTTGCCAGACGATATCGTCGATATCGTCGACTTTCAACGTGACTTTGATGGCATCCGCCATGCTTTTTTTAATTTTGTTGGCCGCACTGAGGATCGCCTGTCCACCCATCAGGGTGCCGCGGGAGGCAACCGTTGAGCCGCCGTCGGCGATCATGGCGGTCGCCGGTTCGCTGAACATCACGCGGTCCAGTCCGATACCGAACGCCTCAGCAGCCAGCAGTGACATGGTGGTCTGCAACCCCTGACCGTTCTCGGAGACAGAGGTGGAGATGTTGACGCTGGCGTCGGCGTTGACCTGAATCAGCGCCGAGGAGGAGTCCAGACCTTCAGCGCCGAGAGAGCAGCCGCGGTGGCTCAGCGCGAAGCCGATACCGTAGCGGATTGGGCCACCCTTGGCGTTGAGTTGCTTATAGTGTTTGCGTTTGGCCTCATATTCGGCCTTTACCAGCGACTTCTCCAACACCTCCTGTGCGGAGACTGTATGCTCGCTGAACACCTGTCCTGCCATGCTGGTGTCGCCCTGCTTGAGAATGTTGCGCAGGCGAAGCTCGACTGGCGATAGCCCCATCTCGGCAGCGACTTCATCCATCAGGGATTCGTTGGCGAAGATAACCTGCGGGGCGCCGTAGCCGCGATAAGCGGAGGTGTAGTTATTGTTAGTGTAAACACCAACCAGATCGACGCGCACGTTAGGAATATTGTATGGACCGGCCGCCTGCACGGAGCTGCGCCAGGTAACGAAGACCGTCTGGCCGCAGTAGCTGCCACCGTCGGCGACGATGTCAATCTTGATAGCCTGAATGCGCGCGTCGTCATCCAGGCCAATGCGGTATTTCATCTTGTAGGGATGGCGCTTGTAGCTCTCGCGCATGGACTGTTCGCGGTTATAGGAGATTTTCACCGGGCGCCCGGTGAGGTGTACCAGTAGCGCCGCACGACAGGAGACGTTATCGATAATGTCATCTTTACCGCCGAAGGATCCGCCAAGAATCGAGCGCTTGACGTTCACTTTCGACTGGGGCAGATCGAGGTATTTGGCGATCACGGCGCGGGTGCGGTGCGCGTTCTGAATCGATCCCTCGATGGTCATGATCTGCTCATTATCATCCAGATAAGCGGTGATGGACTCCGGCTCAATGTAGCCGTGCTCCTGAAAACCCACCTCATACTCACGCTCAAAGATGTGGGTGGAGGCGGCAAAGCCGGCGTCAATATCGCCCTTCGCCGTGTGGTGGCGGTTGATGATGTTGCTGTCGAGTTCGCTGTGAATGAGGCGCGCCCCCGGCTTCATGGCCTCTTCCGGAGAGGTAATCGGCTCCCAGGGAGTATAGACGATTTGTATCTTATCAACCGCGATGCAGGCGGCCTCATAGGATTCCGCCGCCACAACGGCAACCACGTCGCCGCGATAGGCGATTTCATTATCGATAATGGGCGGATGATCGAGAACAATCGCCCCCAGTTTGCGCTGCCCGGGAATATCATTCCAGGTGGCAATACGCACGACGCCGGGGACTTTTTCCGCTTCCGACAGGTCGAGAGAGTCGATGCGGCCAGCGGCAATATCCACGTAGCGGCAGACGCCATACAGCATATTATTCATTTTGATGTCATCGCCGTAGACGGCTTTACCCGTCACCTTGGCGAGCCCATCAACGCGGGGCACTTCACTGCCAACAAGCAATGTATCCATGTTATTCGGTCTCCACTAGCAAGGAAAGATAACTGAATAAAGCAATGGATATGCCATCTATCTAAAAAGCGGTATTTAAGACTTGGTTATGTGAGGTAAATCGAAAAAAAATAGCGGAGTGAGGAATAAAGAGGTGATGATATCGCCCGTAATTATCAAAAGGAGACTGATTGTATCACTATGATAATACGCGGCTCCTGTGACTCCAATCGATAGAAACCACGGAATTTGAAGTGCGACCGGCTCGCTAGTGCAGAGCATGCTCAGCCCCCTACCCGATCAATCTGGCCTGCTGGTATTGACTAACATGCGAATAATACGAGAATAACAAGATTGTGTTGGGGTGCCGCATGCTGCGCCCACTTATATTACCGGAGCGAATCATCGCCTGTTCTCATCGCGTTACCAAAGTTAAACAGCTAGGCGTGCTTTTTGCCGGTGTGCTTTCACTGGCCAGTTGCACCTCCGAACCAGCGAAATCCTTAGTCACTCCGTTGCCTTCGGTGGCAAAACAGCCACTACCTGATAAATCACGGCAAAGCCAGGAACCGGTGCGCGGCGTCTGGCTGGCAACGGTTTCCCGCCTGGACTGGCCACCAGAGACATCGATCAATACCAGCAGCCCAACCATCCGCATTCGCCAACAGCAGGAAGCGCTGAAAAGCAAGCTGGATAAACTGCAGACGTTGGGGGTCAACACCGTTTTTTTCCAGGTTAAACCTGATGGCACTGCCCTCTGGGCATCAAAAATTTTGCCATGGTCAGATGTACTGACGGGAAATATTGGTGATGATCCCGGCTATGATCCGCTGCAGTTTATGTTGGATGAAGCACACAAGCGTGGCATGAAAGTCCATGCCTGGTTTAACCCCTACCGGGTGTCCGTTAACACCAAGCCAGCAACCATTGATAAGCTGAACCGCACATTGTCGCAGCAGCCAGCCAGCGTCTATGTGCTGCACCACGACTGGATCCGCACCGCAGGCGATCGATTTGTGCTCGACCCAGGTATCCCGGAGGTGCGGGACTGGATCGCCAGCATCGTGGCGGAGGTGGTTGCCAATTATGATATTGACGGTGTGCAATTTGATGATTATTTCTATGCGGAGTCCCCTGGGTCCGTTCTCAACGACAGCCAGACCTTCAAAAGGTATGGCCAACATTTTGTCTCCAAAGCGGACTGGCGGCGAGACAATACCAAGCAATTGGTTGGGCAAGTTTCTCGGACTATCAAGAAGTTGAAGCCCGACGTTGAATTTGGTGTCAGCCCTTCTGGCGTATGGCGTAACCACTCACACGATGCGGCGGGTTCCAATACGCGAGGTGCTGCGGCATATGATGAATCTTATGCCGACACCCGCAGTTGGGTACAGCTTGGGCTGCTGGATTACATTGCCCCGCAGCTGTATTGGCCCTTCGCGCGCGACGCAGCCCGTTATGATGTGCTCGCCAAATGGTGGGCGAATGTAGTGGCCTCCACCAATACTCATCTTTATATCGGCGTTGCGCTGTACAAGGTGGGTATTCCGTCAAAAAACGAACCAGATTGGATGATCAACGGTGGCGTGCTGGAACTACAAAAGCAGCTGGATTTGAACGAGTCGGTATCGCAAATTAAAGGCACGATCCTGTTCAGAGAGAACTATCTCAATCAACCACAGACCCAGCAGGCCGTCAGTTACCTGAAAAGTCGTTGGGGTAGTTGAGAGATTCAGGGGGCAATATGCCCCCTGAAACTGCCGGGCTCACAATATAGGGCTTCGCCCGTCAGCCAATTACTTCTGCAACGCTTCAAGAATGTGGTATGCCGCCTCAACCCGCACCGGGTTAGGATAATTTTTGTTCGCCAGCATCACGATACCGAGATCCTGTTGAGGAATGAAGGCTACGTAGCTGCCAAACCCGCCGGTTGAGCCGGTTTTATGTACCCAGGAGGCGCTTGACAGTGGCGCTGGCGGAGTGATTTTTGTGACGCTCAACGATGCCAGTGCGTTTTTATTATCGCTACCCTCGACTACGGTTTTCGCTTTAACCGGCCAGTTCAGCATTTCCCAACCCAGCCCCTGATACATATCACCGGCATGCCAGTAGCGCGACTGGGCAAGCGTAATCCCCTTCTGCAACGAGGTATCCTTTACTTTGGCAGGCGTCATGTTGGCCTGCACCCAGCTTGCCATGTCCTCTACCGACGACTTCACGCCGTAGGCTTCGGCATCAAACATGCCCGGAGAAACGCGAACCGCCTTCCCATCACGATAGCCCCAGGCGTAGTGCTTCTCTTCCTGCTGTGGCACGTTTATCCAGGTTTGCGATAGCTTCAACGGTTGGAACACACGTTTGGTCATCGCCTGGTCAAAACTCATGCCAGAGGGTTTGATCATCAGCGCACCGAACAGGCCAATACTGGCGTTCGAATAAAGGCGCTTGCTACCCGGAGCCCACTGCGGTTGCCAGGTTTGATAGTAATTCTGCAGCGATGCTTCATCGGTAACGTTATCTGGTATCTGCAGCGGCAAGCCACCGGCGGTATAGGTTGCCAGATGCAGCAAAGTGATCCCTTGCCATTGCTTGCCCGACAGCGCTGGCCAGAACTTGCTCGCCGGATCGTCAAGGTTGATTTCACCGCGAGCAATGGCGTCCCCACCCAGTACCCCGGTAAACGTTTTACTGACCGAACCCAGCTCGAATAAGGTTTGCTGGGTGACGGGCTGCTTGCCGGCAACGTCTGCCAATCCCCAGGTGAAGTAGTAAGGCTGGCCCTGATAAATCACCGCCACCGCCATACCGGGAATGCCCTGCTCTTTGATCAATGGTGCAACGGTGCGATTCACAATGTCGGCTATCTGTTTTTCCGTTTGCGGTGCTGCAAACACTGAACCTGAGGTGGCGAGCAACAGCACACAGGATAGGGATTTTTTCAACATTGCTAGTTCCGTAATTGAGGGTTAAAAGTGCGATCAGACGCGCTTAGTCTGTAGAATTTGATGTTGGGCGGCAAACGGTAAAATTTAGCATCAGTTAAAAGTTTTTCTAATGGCTTGGGTGATAACCATTGTACAAAGGCGAATGTGCGGGGCGTAGCGTTGTCGCTATCGAGCCGTTTTTCCCGACCTCAAAACGCTGTAGCCGTTCATGGAAAAATGCCTCTTGAAATTCGTCATTGGCACTGCCCTGAATCGCAGCACGCGGCTTAGGTTCGGCTCGTTGAAGTGGGGATCCTCGTCCTTCGGGGCGTGGAGCAGTCAAGACGAATCACAACAGCTTAAGTAAATGTGTCGCGATCCCCCATCGGAGAGTAACGCATTTATCCCCAACCAGGTCTAAAACAGAGTAGCTCGCGTTCGGTTGAGCATAACGGGGAAAATTGTCGATCCTTCCCTCTTTGAGCAAGGCCAGAACTCCCTGGCTGACTTGGCCATGAGACACTATGCATATTGTCTGGTGTGCAGCTACCGCTTGTTGGTTGTGCAAAAAACGGATAACTCGCTGAGAAGCCTGCGTCAGCGACTCGCCACCTGGGGGACAAAACTGCGCGTCTCGTGCAAATAGCGATTCTGCTTCATTGGGATGGTCAGATTGTATTTGCACCCGAGTCATCCCTTCATAATGACCGAATCCCTGCTCTTTCAGTGCGGGTTCCGCAACCAACGGGCAGAGAAAACTGTCCGCCAGTGCCTGCCCCATCTGCCAGGCACGACCAAGGGGAGATGCGTAGACACCATCTGTAGGGTAAGCGGCGTCTGTTAAGGCTGCCAGTAACGCTGATGTCTCGAGCACACCCCGTTTGGTCACCGGACTATCCATATGCCCCTGGATAATGCCGCGCTGATTCCATTCGGTTTGCGCGTGTCGTACAAGTATCACTTTCATCAAGAATTACCGTTGCTCCATTAGGCTAACAGCCAGATTCGCCAGCCGGCTGAAAATTCGTTATTATCCACCCCCACTCCCCATCCGGCAGCCTGATGTCTACGATTTTCGATACCTTTATTGCCCCGCCGTGCCATAACGAGATAGAGATCCTTTATCAGGACGATCACCTGGTGCTTATCAATAAGCCCACCGGGCTGCTCAGCCTCTCGGGGAAGGCTCCGCAAAATCTCGATTCGGTGCATCATCGGTTGGTACAGATATTCCCCGGCTGCACCCTCGTCCACCGCCTTGATTTCGGCACTTCCGGCCTGATGGTGGTTGCCCGCAATAAGGCTATCAATGCCGCCCTCTGCCAACAGTTCAGCCAGCGCACCGTGTCCAAAGTTTACAGCGCACTGCTCTGCGGACATCTGGTCGACAACAACGGGGTGATAGACGCTGCGATTGCCAAAGACCCGGCTCTGTTCCCGCTGATGTCGATTTGCTCAATCCACGGTAAACCTGCTCGTTCGCGTTATCGTGTCGTTGAGCGCTTGTATCACGAGATGGCAGACGGGACGTTACTGCCTTTGACGCGTGTAGAGCTAACCCCGGAGACCGGGCGCACCCATCAATTGCGCATTCACTGCCAGCAGTTGGGCCACCCTATTTTGGGCTGCGACCTGTATGGCGGCCTCCTGCAGCCAGGCACAGAACGGACACCGCGACTGATGCTGCACGCCAGTGAGTTGCATTTTGTTCATCCTATTAGCGAAGAGTTGATCAAAGCCTGTAATGCCTGCCCGTTCTGAAAACGATGACGTGACTTGTTCCCCATTCATTGAAAGTTAGCGACGAACTTATTGCTAAAGTGTTGCTGCAAACTGGCCAGCAGTACGGCGCTGCAAGCATAAATCGGTTATATCTTCAACTCGATTACAATGCAAGTTAACAAAGACTATCTGAAAGCTTAGAAAAATCGCAATTCAAAAAAGCATTCTCAAAATCGTTAATATTATGTCGATTTAAATAGAAAATGAGCAAGGCGGAAAACAGATTTAATTCTGGCTCATAAGTTCCATAGTTCAACACGAACTGCACTCTGTTCTTTATGTATACATCTTCTCCCACCGTATACATATCCTGAAAATCATCTAGTTTTTCAACAAGATCGTTTAACTCAAGAAAATTGTAATGATATTCAAAAGATGAGATATTTTCTTCATCAATGTTAAGGCTGCCCAAGACCGCATCAGCATAGACAATAATCTTTTCATTTTGAGAAGTAGGCGGTGACGCCAGTTTAATCGTGGAAACAAGAATCTCTCTCGCTTGACGAGTGCATTTGCTGAGCTGCTTATGGAATCTATCAATCAAGTTGAAAACCTTAAGATACCCTTCACCGGGGTTATCAGGAAACCATTCTTGAGTAGAAACCAATTCGTTGAACACCATAAGGTCAGTCGGGACCGGAATTCCAACAGGTATAGAAAAAGAATTCCCTTGAGCTGGATTAGTTGCAAAATATCGGCTGTATTCGTTTTTTAATGAATCAAGGAAAGATTTCTGAAAGTGAGTACTTTTTTTAAGAACCTCACTAACCATATCAAATAATGTAATGTATTCGATATTAGATGAGGGAAGTTTTATCGATGGTTTAACAGGTTCAACAGTTAACAAGAAGAACCAAATGTTGGGGTAGTTTTGTTTCAAAACAGCATTATTAGTATGAGTGTCAAAAGTATCTTGAAATTTTTTCTTTGTTACTGTTGCCGTCATTTGGAGACCCGTCTTCATAGAAAGGCTACCATAATCTACACCAGGGAAATTTTTCCTATCTGTGTTTAAATCTATAAAATCAGACTCATAAACCAGGTTGATTAAGGAAAGTAAAGAAACTTCCTGATTTTTTGCTAAATCGGTTAAACCATCTCGTGTACTGAGCTTAATCTGTGCATAGAGGGTCGCAGTAAAAAACCTTAACTGTCTTGCGATAAAAGAACTTTCAGATTCCATATTTTCATCTCCGATTATGTATTGATTAGGGAAGATATCCCAGCTAGGAATCACCTTCCCTACTCTGTTACATTTGTTGCCTTCATGCTGGCCGAGTCCTTCTGTTCAGAAAACGCAACACGGCGTGGTATAATGTGTTGGCTTACACATTACACCATAAGGGGGTGTCATATGGCTAGTTGAGTTGTAACCAAGAACAGATATAATCGTCAGTTATCCATATCTGATTACGTTGTTATTTATTATGCTTACCTTATTCATTTTGAATAATATATCAAAGAATTAATTCACCATGTTAAAGCCTATCAAAAATCGATCCTATGCTAGGAGTGAATAACTTGTGGTATAGTTTTGTGGCGTAAGTGTCGGTCATCCCTGAAATATAGTCACATAATATCCGATCTTTATTTTCAGAGTTTTTATAATGAAGGAGGGTGCTTTTGGGTAAAAGACGATTAGGGTTTTCACGTAATACATCAAAAAGCTTCAATACAATTTGTTGGCCTTTATACTCCAAAACTTGTATCTCTGGTGCTTTAATTACCCTCGTCATGACGAAATCTTTTAAAATCCCCAATATTTCTTTGCTGTCTGGGGTTAATTTGGCTTGCAATCTTAGTAAATGTGTTGAAAAATCGCTTAACTCATCTATGAAAACAGATGAAATAAAGTAGCCGATCAACTTACTTATTGCATGTTTTCTGTTTTTCCCTAAATCGGAAAAAAGTTTTTCGTTGTAAAAAGCAATATCTTTGAGAATATCACTATTACTATATTGTGTGATGTTTGACACGACATCATTCATCCACATATCTTTTGTTATTAGCCCTAATGCTATGCCATCCTCTAAGTCATGAACTCCGTAGGATATATCATCAGCCAGTTCCATAATTGTAGTATCAAAAGATTTATAACAAGTTTTATGATGCTTGTCTAAATTAATTCCAATTGTGGTGAACAATTTAATATCATCTAATGGCAATCCCTTTAGAATCCAATTGAAAATATCAATTTCATCGTCGAGGTAACATTTCGGCGGGTGCCACTTATCAAGGTTCAAAGGAGTAATGGATAGGTTTTCTTTCTTTAATTTATAGTTTTTAACTTTACCATATGGTGATGGGTATTTTATTAACCCTAAAAGCGTTCGCCTTGTTAAATCCATGCCATGATTAGGTGAATACTCCCCAAGTCTACTTACAATTCTTAATGTTTGGCCATTACCTTCAAACCCTCCTGAACCTATCATCGAATAATTAAGGGCGACTTCGCCACCATGACCAAATGGAGGATGGCCAATATCATGACTCAATCCAATTGCTTCGATTAGACTTAATGATGGAATCCATTTGAGAATAGTCTCATCCTTAGAGTATTTATCATTTAGTCGCTCACAAATAGCTGACCCTATCTGTGCTACTTCTAGAGAGTGAGTCAATCTTGTACGGTAAAAATCGCTCTCCCCAAGATTTAATATTTGGGTTTTTGTCTGCAAACGTCTAAATGCGGCAGAGTGAATTACCCTAGCTCTATCTCTTTGAAACTGGCTATCATCAGTACTAGAGTTAAATTCTTTAACTGGATAATCTTCATCATAGCTTCTTTTTCTCTCAGTCCAATAATTTGGTTTCATATTAATCCTTTGTTGTTAATTCCATAATCTGAAAAATAGTTTATCTGAGAAATTATTTTTTATAATCCTTAATTACTGGCCGAAAATGGCACACATTCTCCATAATCGTGGCACATACCTCTTCATCACACACGCTACCGCCCTCAGATCCCAGCATCCTGCACGCGGCTTCCAATCCTGTAATGTTACTAATGTATCAAGATTGCCAGTAATGCATGGAAAATCAAGCGGCAAGATCGAAAATAATGAGCTATCACAAGGTTATTGTTTACGTAGGTTTCACAATTGTTCGTTAGTGATTGTTCGGCCCCAAAACGAGTCTCTTCTCCAGCCTTCAGATGATGGGTTTATGGAAGATACTGGCTGTCTCGCGTGGACAACGCGGGTATGAATGAAGTCGCACTGATCAATCCCGACTTACTGGGGTCAGTTTGGATATCGAAATCCATGGCTTAATACCGATATGGGAGGGGCGGAGCCTATCGACCTCAACGTGAATAGGATAATATTCCTCCCATTGAAGGAATAATCAAAAGCAGCGATCCATGGACATCTCAGACTTAAGCCAAGCCCGCAGTAACACTGTCAATAAGCTCCTCAACACGCCTGATTTTGCGGCGCTGCTGATTGAACACGGTTGGGCGGCGTTCCCAGACCGTTTTTTAAAAGCCGTCGCTAATGCGCAAGATACTGCGACTCAGGTTTTGCTAGATGTGCTTCCCGCATTGTCGCTGGATGTGAAAACTCAGGTTGCCCAGCAAAGCAAGCAGCCGTTTATCGTGCCCTGCATGATCTGGCCAGAGTTGGTCTGGCGTTGGCAGCCATGGCAATATGCCAGCGAAGCATTGGCTTGGGAGGCGTTAAGTTCCCACTATCCAACGCTGATTGAGGGGCTTGCCAGTCGACCAATAGCCTCAAGAGCAGACCATGACCGGGCTGCGGACAAAGTTTACTCCGACTATTTTATGGATCCGATTGGCCCGATCCTCGATAAGCTGGATAACAACCCAGGTTGGCCAGCGTGCTGGGCAAATTTTGCTATTTATCATCCGGATGAAACCGTGCGTGAAAATATGATTATCCGGCTGGTTAATCCCTCTCAGGCCCTGTTGCAGTCACTGACCAAAGATCCTTCTCATTTGGTCAGGTGCCGGCTGGTTTCTCGCTATCATGAAGATGAAGCGTTGATGATGGAGCTACTGGACGACGCCAATGTCTGGGTTAGAGGTGAGCTGGCGGAACGCGCCATTTCCAGCCATGTATTGACCCAGCTTAGCCAATCGATGGATCTGTTTGTCCTGAGCAGGCTGGCTCATAACCGGCAGTTTTTCCTTAATCCAAATCCGAGCACAGGCGCCCGACTCGTATGGCAAAAGCTGGCGCAGCATCCCTACGTGTTTACCGAGGAGTGCTTTGCCGGTATGGCAGCACTGGCGGAAGATAACATCATAGATTGGCCAATCTTTTCTCGTTGGGTGGAACAACTCGCGGATAGGTGTCCTCAAGTGCGCGATAAAACGCCGCCGTTCCGCACCTTTGGCTATGCTGAATTTCCGGCTTCTGAAACGAATTTGTACGACACTGCTAGCAGCCTGTTCCAGTTTAACCGTTCGCTGGCACTCAGCCCTTTGACCCCGGTAGAGATCCTCAACTTATTCAGCCAGTGCCCATATGAGGCGTTGAGGCAAGAGGTTGCCCAGAATCCAGCCCTGCCTGCATCCTAATACGCCTAATGAAAAAGTGGTGAAGTTCGCCGAAGAAGCGCAATAAGAAAATAGTTGCGATAGTCAGCGTGGAATCAAAATGCAGGATAGTGAAGCCGCATCTAGCGGCTTCTCTTGGGACAACAATCAGTGGTAAATCTCGGCCGTACCGCACATACGGTTGTTGCCGGAAGCGCCGATAATGCGATAGGCACTTGCGCCTGCTGCTTTAGCCTTATTCTCCAGTTCACGCTGGAGGCTGCTCAGGCTGTTGCTACTTGAACAGGCGCTAATCACGCCGATTTTCTGCTGATTGGCAGGCGCAACGTCAACCAGCGTGGCCGCCATGACAGAGAAAGAAAACGTTGCCAACGCGAGTGCGGCGATGGCCATTTTGACAGGTTTCATATCAGGATCTCCTTTGCTGTTCAGATATGTCGGGCCGGGTAACCCGCTTTGCCAAGTACCGCAAGTAACTCGCTTGCTGCCAAAGTGCTGTCGACCTTTACCTCACCTGCCGCCGGATTGGTTTCGATACGGGCCTGTGGGTCAACGCCCAGTAGCGCCTTGGTGACGGATTTGGCGCAGCCGCCGCAGGTCATATTGGGAACAGTGAAATGATGCATATTGATCTCCATCGGGTTGGTGTTAGATCACTATGAGGTTTGCCAGCGTGGCAAGGTCAAAGGTTTTTCTGCAAAATTTTCTCTTTCGCTACAACGGCAAACCCCTTTTCCCCGCGTTTCAGCACACCTGACGCAACACCGAACTTTGGTGCCTTATTTGGCACTGTCGTTACTGCGGTTGGCTCGGCTAAATCAGCCAGGATCGGGCAGTCTGGGCGGTCATTACCGTGGCAGTGATCGGCCAGGAACTCGAGGGTTTGCGCCATCGCCTGCAGTTCAGCGCTCTTGGCTTTTAGCCGCGCGACGTGGGAAAGCGCCATTTCTTTGACGTCGGCGCTGGCGCGGTCCCGGTCGTTCCACAGCACCAACAGCGCCGAGATCTGCTCAACAGAAAACCCAAGGTCGCGTGAGCGGCGGATAAAGCGCAGGCTATGTACGTCCGAAGCGCTGTAATGGCGGTAGCCCGCATCCGAGCGTATGGCCTTGGGGATCAAACCGATCTGTTCGTAGTAACGGATCATTTTGGCTGAAACGCCGGAGGATTTGGCTGCTTGACCGATATTCATCGTTAACTCCTTCATAGGGCTACAGTTAGCGTTATTGTTACTGGTCTCCCTCACCCCAACCCTCTCCCCAAGGAGAGGGAGTTGATACGGAGCTGCGGTCAGGTGTGGAGACCAACTTACACAGCCTCGAAACTTCGGAGCTAAGGTGAACACTTGAATCCAGTTGTAGAACGTCAGGTCCGCTCTTCCCAAGGAGAGGTAGCTGATACGGAGTTGCGTTCAGGTATGGAGGCCAACTTATAGAGCCTCGAAGCTCCGGAGCTAAGGTGAACACTTGAATCCAGTTGTAGCACGGTCGGTCCCCTCTCCCTGTGGGAGAGGGTTAGGGTGAGGGGTATCACCATGGCCCGACATCGGTCATTTACTTGCGGTAACGGGGATAATCTCCGCCCCGCTTTCCGCCGTTCTGCTGGAGGCCTCAACCGTCATCGGAGCCTGGAAGCGCTTCAGGCGCAGCGCGTTGCCGAGTACAAAGACGCTTGAAAGCGCCATCGCTGCCGCCGCGAAGATCGGCGAAAGCAAGGTGCCGTTCAACGGATAAAGCGCGCCCGCCGCCACCGGGATCAGCACCGCGTTGTAGGCAAAGGCCCAGAACAGGTTCTGTTTGATGTTGCGGATCGTCGCCTGGCTAAGCGCGATAGCGTTCGGCACCCCGCGCAGGTCGCCAGACATCAGCACCACGTCGGCCGCCTCGATAGCCACATCCGTACCGGTACCGATGGCCAGCCCAACGTCCGCTTCCGCCAACGCCGGGGCATCGTTGATACCGTCCCCCACAAAGGCCACTCGCGCCCCGTTGACCCGGAACTTTTTCAGCGCAGCAACCTTGCCATCGGGCAACACCTCTGCCGCAACTTCATCAATACCGAGCTGTTTGGCGATCGCTGCCGCCGTTGCCGCATTGTCGCCGGTGATCATCGCCACTTTGAGGCCCAGCGCGTGCAGCGCCTTAATAGCCTCTGGCGTGGTTTCCTTGATCGGATCGGCAACCGCAATCACCGCCGCTAAACGACCGTCGATAGCGGCATAGAGCGGGCTCTTACCCTGTTCGCCCAGACGTTGGGCGGCAGATTTGAAGCTCGCCACATCAAGACCAAGCTGCGTCATGAACCGATCCGCACCTACTGAGATCATCCTGCCATCAACCTTGGCCGTTACGCCAAAGCCCGGCACGGCGTCGAAGCCTTCAACGAGGGCTAGCGTGATGCCTTGCTGTTTGGCGGCCAGCACAATCGCTTCGGCGATCGGGTGCTCAGAGCGGGCTTCAACCGCCGCCACCAGAGCCAGCACTTCGCTGTACTCAAAACCTTTAGCGGGAACGAGATCGGTGAGTTCTGGGCGTCCTTTGGTCAAGGTGCCGGTCTTGTCGAGGGCGATAACGCTCACGTCACGCAGCGCCTGCAAAGCTTCCCCCTTGCGGAACAACACGCCAAGTTCAGCTGCACGCCCGGTACCGACCATAATTGATGTCGGCGTAGCCAGCCCCATGGCGCACGGGCAAGCGATAATCAGTACCGCAACTGCATTCACCAACGCAAAGGTCAGCGCCGGTTCCGGGCCAAAGATCAGCCAGACCAGGAAGGTCAGCGCGGCGGCAGCCATCACTGCCGGTACGAACCACATGGTCACCTTATCGACCAGCGCCTGGATCGGCAGCTTGGAGCCCTGCGCTTCCTCAACCAGGCGTATGATCTGCGCCAGCACCGTATTGGCCCCGACCTTGGTGACGTGGAAGCTGAAAGCACCGGTCTTGTTGATGGTGCCCCCCACAACGGCAGCGCCTACGTCCTTCGATACGGGTAACGGTTCACCGGTGATCATGCTCTCATCCACATAAGATGCCCCCTCGACGACCTCGCCATCGACTGGGATCTTCTCCCCTGGACGAACGAACACCACGTCACCGGTGGTCACCTGATCAAGCGGGATCTCAACGGTATCGCCGTTGCGTTCAACGCGCGCGGTCTTGGCTTGAAGCCCGACCAGCCGTTTGATGGCCTGCGACGTTCGCCCCTTGGCGCGAGCCTCCAACGTGCGCCCAAGCAGGATCAAGGTCACGATGACGGCGGCGGCTTCGAAGTAGACGTTAGCGGTTCCCTTAGGCAGTACCTCGGGAATGAATGTCGCCACCACCGAATAGCCGTACGCCGCTGCCGTACCCACCGACACCAGCGAGTTCATATCGGGAGCCCCACGCAGCAACGCCGGGATACCTTTACGGAAAAAGCGCAGGCCCGGGCCGAACAACACCAGGGTGGCGAGTACAAACTGTATATACCAGCTCGTCTGTTCACCCAAAACGCCCTGCACCCAATGGTGCATCGGAGGAATAAGGTGCGAGCCCATCTCAAGGATAAAGACCGGCAAAGTGAGAATGCCCGCAATCAGCAAAGAGCGGCGCAAGCCACGCGCTTCATTCTCGCGGCGTTCGGTATCCTGATCGTTTACATTCTCCGTTTCAGCAGACAAACGACGGGCCTTGTAACCCGCCTGCACAACCGCCGCTTCAAGGTCAGCGGTGGAGACAACCCCGGCGAGGTGCCGTACCCGCGCACGCTCGGTCGCCAGGTTGACGCTGGCTGAGAGGACGCCTGGAAGTTGCGTCAACGCCTTCTCAACTCTTCCGACGCAGGATGCGCAGGTCATCTCTTCGATCGCCAGTTCAGTGGTCTCTTCTCGTACAGCGTAACCGGCGCTCTCGATAGCACTAACGGCCGCTTGTGGATCGGCCACGCCGCTGAAGGTGACATCTGCCCGCTCGGTGGCAAGATTGACCGTGGCCGTTTGCACGCCGGGAACGGCTTTTAGTGCGCGCTCAACACGGCCAACGCACGATGCACAGGTCATTCCTTCGACCGGCAGGCTCAGACGAGCCGCTTGATTGGAACCTGATGGGAGGGAAACGGAAGCCATGGCTCTACTCCTGGGAAGTTTCGGTAACAAAAAGCTTAAACCTTCCCACCAGGGGAAGGTCAAGGCCTGTTAGCAATCAGTTCTGTAGGGGGGAATTGGCTATACCGCTGGCCCCATTACAATTGCGTTCCGTCTGAGTACAGACTTCCCAACCGCCGCCCAACGCCTTATAGATGCTGACAATAGTAAGCTGCTGGTTAGTCCGTGCGACGACCAGCGCGCGCTGGCTGGCAAAGTGAGCTCGTTCGGCATCGAGCACCTCCAGATAGAGACCGTCACCTTCGGCAAATCGCACCTGGAGCAGACGCGCTGCTTCGCGATTGGCCGCAGACTCTAGCAGGCGCAACTCAAGCGTGCTGCCCGCAGCGCCATAGGCTTTAAAGGCATTATCCGTTTCCTGCAAGGCGCGCAACACGGCCTGGTCATAGCCGATCAAGGCCTGTTTGCTGCGGGCTTCACTGGCGGCGATCCGGGCGCGCGTGCGGCCAATATCCAGCAGCGACCAGCGAATCACCGGCAAGATAAAGCCTGAAAGCGCCTCGGCACCGTTCAACGCATCAAGATTCCCTGCTACAAAGCCGAGCGATCCCTGCACCTGGATCTCGGGATAGAGCGCAGCCGTCTCGACGCCAATCTGGGCGGTAGCCGCAGCAAGGTCCCGTTCCGCCGCCACGATGTCGGCACGCCGCGAGAGGAGCGATACGGGATCGCCCACGGCGATGGTTCGCACAGCCAACGAATCATCCAACGGCACAATTGCTGGCGGCCTGAACGACTGAGGTACTGTGCCGAGGAGGATGGCCAATACGTTGATGCTTGCCGCCCGACGGCGTTCCAACTCAGGCATGGCCACCTCAACATTACGTAACAGCGCCTCGGCACGCAGTCGGTCAAACTCGCTGGCTGAACCGGCGTTGACCTGCTGTTCAACCAGCTTCAGGCTTTCACGCTGGCTCTGGCTGATGTCGGTTACAACGGCAATTTCGGCCTCGAGACCGCGCAATTCGAACCAGGTAGCGGCCACCGTGGCAATGACGCTCACCTGCACTTCACGCAGTAACGCCTCGCGGGAGCCAGCTTGCGCCTGCGCAGCTTCCACCGAACGCCGCACGCGCCCAAACAGATCGAGTTCCCAAGCGGCATCGATGGCTCCGCGATAGCTTTCATGTTGCCGCGGCTGGTCGGGTGAAATTTCCACTTCTCCCCAACGGCGGTTCTCATAGCTAAGAGCGGGGCCGCCGTTGGGCAGGAAGCTCTGGCGATCTTCCCGCAGCATGGCCTTGGCCTCTTCCAGCCGCATGGCCGCGATGCCAATATCATGGTTCGCTGCCAATGCCTGCTGGATCAAGGCCGTTAGCGCCGGATCGTCGAAAGTACGCCACCACTCAACCTCGACGGCCCCAGAGCCGAGCCCGGCAGTTGGCTCACCAAAGTTGGTCGGCAGCGGCGACAAGGGTGGTGCATAGTCAGGACCCACCGCCGAGCATCCGGCCAGCAAGAACAGCGCACTCAGAGGAAGCAGCACAGTTTGATAGCGATCTCTCATGGCTGGCTCCCCTTGATGCGTTGTTTTGATGCTGAGCGATAATGCTCGATGCGGGCGGCAAGACCACGCATCACCACATAAAAGACCGGGGTCAGGAACAAACCAAACAGCGTCACGCCGATCATGCCCGCAAACACCGCAATGCCCATGGAGTGGCGCATTTCCGCCCCTGCGCCACTGGCCAACACCAGCGGAACCACGCCAACAATAAAGGCCAGCGAGGTCATCAGGATCGGCCGTAACCGCAGTCGACAAGCCTCGATAACCGCCTCAAGTGCGCTCGAGCCTTTGGCTTCGAGGCTGCGTGCAAACTCAACGATAAGAATGGCGTTCTTGGCAGCCAGTCCCACCAACACGATCAGCCCAATCTGAACGAACACGTTGTTGTCTCCCCCCACCAACCAGATACCCACGATCGCACTCAGCAGACACATCGGTACGATCAGCAATACCGCCAGGGGCAGCAGCCAGCTGTTGTACTGCGCGGCGAGGATCAGATAAGCGAGCAGCACACAGAGTGGGAAGATAAACAGCGCCGAGTCTCCGGCCAGCTTTTGCTGGTAGGTGAGATCGGTCCATTCGAAGCTCATGCCTTCAGGTAGCACCTCCTGCGCCAGTTGCTCCATCAGCGCCACCGCCTGTCCGGAACTGACGCCCGGCATAGCACCGCCGGAGATATCCGCCGAGGGGTAACCGTTATAATGCATCACACGATCCGGGCCGGAACTTGGCGTAACGGTGACAAACGCTGACAGCGGCAGCATTTCCCCGGCCGCATTGCGCACTTGTAGCCGACCAATGGCTTCAGCTTGCATGCGGTGATCTGCATCGGCCTGAGCCGTGACTTTGTAGGTGCGGCCGAAGCGGTTGAAGTCGTTGACATACAGCGAGCCGAGATACACCTGGAGTGCCTCAAAAACGTCCGCCAGACGAACGCCTTGGCTCATCGCCTTGGTGCGGTCGATACTGACGTCGAGCTGCGGTGCATTGACGTCAAGGCTGGTGAGCAGCCCGGCCACCTGCCCCGTTCCGCTGGCTTTCTGCATCAGGAGCTGAGTTTGCTGAACCAGCGCATCCAGCCCGGCACCACCGCGATCTTCAACCTGCATTTTGAAACCGCCAGTAGCACCCAGTCCTGGCACCGGTGGTGGCGGAAATACGCCAAGGAAACCGTCGGGGATGCTGGCGAATTTGGCCTGTAAGCGCCCGGCGATTGCCATCGCGCTGAGGTCGTCCGTGGTGCGATCTTTAAATGGGTCGAGCATCACGAACATCACGGCGGCATTTGGCACGTTAACAAAACCGTTGATTGAAAGCCCCGGGAATGCCACAACGCTTTCAACACCGGGTTCCGCCAGTGCGATCTTCGACATCTGCTTAACGACGGCCTCGGTGCGATCCAGTGATGCGGAGTTGGGAAGCTGGGCAATGCCAACCAGATAATATTTATCCTGCATGGGGACAAAGCCCGGCGGTACGGCCTTGAAGCCGAAGAAGGTCAGCGCAAGCAGCCCAGCGTAAACCACCAGAGCCAGGCCGCTGACCCGCACAACCTTGCGGACCGTGTTGCCATAGGCGTCCGGTGCGCGTTGGAAAGGCTTGGCCAACCGCTCAAACCTCCGTTCGACACGACCACGCAGGCTGCGAGGATCATGAGTGATCCCCACCTTACGTGGCCGCAACAGGAGACCGGCAAGCGCCGGGCTGAGCGTGAGCGAATTCACCGCCGACAGAATGGTCGAGATGGCAATAGTGAGCGCAAACTGTTGATAAAACTCGCCTTGTAAACCGCTGAGGAAGGCGGTAGGGATAAACACTGCGGCGAGCACCGAGGTGATGGCGATAATCGGCCCGGTGACCTCGTCCATCGCCTTCCTGGCGGCTTGCGGGGGATCTTCACCATTTTCGATATGCCGCTCGACGTTTTCCACCACCACGATCGCATCGTCGACTACGATACCAATCGATAGCACCAAACCAAACAGCGACAAGGTGTTGAGCGAGAACCCCATCAGATGCATTACGGCGAAGGTACCGATAAGTGATACCGGCACGGCCATCAGCGGGATCAGCGAAGCCCGCCAGTTGCGCAGGAACAGCACCACCACGATCACCACCAGGAAGATTGCCTCCAACAGCGTGGTAGCTACCGATTCCAGTGAAGCCCGAACAAACACCGTCGGATCATAGGCGATG
The DNA here is from genome assembly GCF_050434425.1 of Serratia sp. 2723. NCBI lineage: Bacteria > Pseudomonadati > Pseudomonadota > Gammaproteobacteria > Enterobacterales > Yersiniaceae > Serratia > Serratia sp. 2723. The sequence continues at coordinate 21,759 of NZ_JBNDIN010000005.1, read as the reverse complement.
CGTGAACTGAGCCCGGCCGGAAAGTTGCCTTCAAGCCGCTGCATGGTGGCCCGCACTGCCTGCGAAACGTCCAGCGCGTTGGCTCCCGGGCTTTGAATGATTTGCAGTGCCACGGCGGGCTCACCGTCAAGCAGGCTGCGCAAAGCGTAGGCATCTGCACCCATCTCGATGCGGGCGACATCCCGTAGGCGTGTCACCTGGCCATCAATACCGGTGCGAATGATGATATCGCCGAACTGTTCTTCATCGGTCAACCGCCCGAGGGTGTTCACCGTCACCTGGAAGGCGGCGGTAGAGTTAGGAGCCTGGCCGACCGAACCCGCCGCCACCTGTACGTTCTGCTCACGTACCGCGGCTATCACGTCGCCAGCCGTCAGCCCCCGTGCTGCGATCAGGTTTGGATCGAGCCACAGCCGCATGCTGTATTCACCCGCTCCCCAAACCAGCACGTCGCTGATCCCCGGAATACGGGATAACTCGTCGCGCACCTGCAGGTAGGCGAAATTGGAGATATACAACGGATCGTAACGCTTATCTGGCGATAGCAGGTGCACCACCATCAGAATGTCTGGCGAGGTTTTCTGTGTAACCACCCCCTGGCGTTGTACTTCCTCAGGCAAACGCGGCAACGCACGGGCGACCCGGTTTTGCACCTGAACCTGCGCCATATCGGCATTGGTTCCCTGGGCGAAAGTTACGGTCAGGATCATCCGGCCATCAGTGGCCGACTGCGACGACATGTACAACATGCCCTCTACCCCGGTGATTGCCTGTTCGAGCGGCGCGGCCACCGTTTCAGCGATCACCTTGGGGTTGGCGCCCGGATAAGAGGCGGTTACCTGCACGGTTGGCGGCGTCACGGCCGGATACTCACTGAGCGGTAATTGGAAGAAGGCAACGGTGCCAACCAACACCATCAGCACCGAGAGCACGATGGCAAAGATCGGCCGATCGATGAAGAAACGTGGAAAGCTCATTGCGCGCCTCCTGAGGTTTGCGGCAGCGCAATAGGCGTACCGTCAATCGCCGCGGACTGTGGCGTAATCTGCATCCCTGGACGAACCAATCCCTTGACGACGATGCGCTCGCCCGCTTGCAGACCTTGTTCGATCACCCGCATTCCATCGGCTATCGGGCCAAGTTCGACCGGCCGGTATTCTGTTGTATCGTCTTTGCCAACGACCAGCACATAGCGGCTGCCCTGGTCGGTGCCAATCGACAGGTCAGAAACCAGCACCTTGGGCTGCGGTGCGCCGGTCTCCAATTTGACTTTGGCGAACAGACCGGGGGTTAATTGCCCATCAGGATTGTCCACCACCGCACGTACCCGCACCGTTCCGGTACTGCGATCGGCAGAGTTGGCGAGGAAATCGACACGGCCGGGCCGCGAGTAGGTCTTGTCGGCGATCAGCGCCACCATGACTTTGGTTACCTTGGCCGCCTCTGAGGTTTTATTGGTTCTGTCAGCGGCTAGCGAACGTAAATAAGTGCGTTCGTCGACATCAAAATAGACATGCAGCGGATTGATCGAGACGATAGTCGTCAACGGAGTCACACCGCTGGCAACATAGTTACCTTCGGTGACCAGGGTTTGGCCGACACGTCCGCTGATGGGGGCGGTGACGCGGGTGAAACTCAAATCCAGTTGCGCAGCATCCAGCGCGGCTTTGGAGGCATCCACCTGGGCTTTGCCTGCGTTCACTGCGGCGGTGGCGGTATCAAGAAATGCTCGCGCGACGACCTTTTGCGCGAACAGTTTCTCGGCTCGTGTATATTCCGCCTTGGCGAGTAGCGATGCCGCTTCAGCCTCGCGTAGGCGTGCTTTGGCAACGTTCACTGCGGCTACGAACTCCCGAGGATCAATGAGAAAGAGCGGGTCTCCTTGATTAACCAAGCGCCCCTCGGGCACGGTAACCTCCTGGAGATAGCCCGCGACCCGTGGGCGAAGTTCAACCCGCTTGACCGCGGTAAGCGATCCGGTGAATTCCACAAAAGGCGTTATCGGGCGCACGACGACTTCGGCCACCGGAACGCCAGGCGGTTTGGCAGCTGCGCCGGAAGGCACCGCCTCCTTGCATCCGGAGATAATGAACGCGGCGCTTATCGCCGCAGTGAGCAGGGTTATAGCTTTGACTTGCATCGGTATACCTTTCGCGACGATTGTCGACAGTAGGTTTGGCAGGCTGCCTTTATCCGGCTTGTCACGTTTGGAAGGTCAAGTATTTTTTACGGCAGGCAATGAGCGACCAAGTTGGAGCAGAGTCACACTGACTGCAGCGGCTCCAATGGCCGCTGCTGTCGTATTTGAGGAGGGTTAATTATTCTATTGTTTTAGCCGCTAAATGAGATTGAGGCGATAATATAAGCGAAATAAAAAGCCCCATTAACAAACAACATCCACACTTTAAGCTTTTGGTTTTTGGCGTTGATCCACAGCCAAAATGCCGATGAAAGCGTAATAAACACCCCAATCAACACTTCATGCCGGGGCTGCCACGGCGTCAATAATATGCCGATGGCCGGTAATATCGTGCCTTGGAACACCATTGCTCCGGTAATATTGCCTAATGCCAAGGTATCCTTCCCTTTTCGTATCCAGAGAATGCTGTTCACCTTCTCTGGCAACTCGGTAGCAATAGGAATGATAATCAATGACAGCAGCAACACAGAGATGCCAAGCTTTTCCGATACCGCAGCAACACCGTCTATAAAGCCTAAAGCCCCCGCCACCAATACGGCTAAACCAATTAAGGTTTGCAGGATGATGGTAAATAGCGTAGTGGGTAATCCTACTCGGGATAAGAACATGACGTTATCCGCCGCGGTTCCATTACCTTCAGCCACCAGTTTTTTCGACGCGTGCAAGGTTTTTACAATATAGGTGACATAAAGCAAGACCAACAAAACGCTGACGCCCATCCTGGCGACTTTCATCTCCACAGGAATGAACAAGGCAATTGCGGCTAGCACAAAAGCCATCAGGAAGAAATGCGTATCCCGTATAAACCCCGTAGGCTCTGGGGTGATTGACCCGTTAATGCCCCGCCGTCTGACCACGGCCAGCGCCATCAAAAAGACCGACAGCGTAGACAGCATCAGCGGCGCACCCAATATTGCCCCCACGCCAATCTCTTCGTTAACATTAGCCGCCGACGTGCCGGCAACCAGGGCCAAAATGGGTACCATGGTTTCAGGTAAGGCAGTACCGATGGCGGCAAAAAGTGAGCCGGTTACCCCCTCAGAGATCTTCAACCTTTCGCCAAGGTGTTCCAGGGCGTTGGTGAAAATTTCAGAGGCAATCAATATGATGATTAAAGATATCGCGAGCTGGAAAAATGACAGCGTCATCCTTTAGCCCTCAATTCATCAGGCTTTTTGGTGAGGTGATTTGAGAGTAAAGCAGAAAAAAGGGTCATGTTGGAAATACCGACTGGACGTAGCAAACCATGGTGTAATATTCCTCGTCCAATCCAAAAGAAATATTACCCCTATGGTCTCGCCAATCTGATAGACGGATGTGCCACAGCAACTTGCTGAGTATGTTGACACATCCTCCTTCATGCTGAAGGAAGGCTACTCCCCAAATGAGTGGGGCAAGCTTAATCGAACTGTCGTAGCGCTGTCAAAGTCAATGACACCCCCGGTCTTTCACCAGACGCAGCGTTTGGTAAATCGTCATCAACCGCTGGACTAATTGCGTGTGGTTATTGGAGCGAATACGCTCGGGTAACTCGTTTAACCATGCAGACAGCTGCACCAGGCCATAGCCATTTAGCGCCTCGGCCAACATTTCCACCCGCTCAATCCCGCGCCCTCCTTGATGCCGGATCCCCTGCTGTAACCACTGAGCCAGCAACGTTTCGGTGTCTGCCAACGCTTGTTGCATGCCTGAGCGCTGTTGCAGATCGGCCTGGCGCTCCATCGGGAAAGGCTCAGCCTCATCGGCACACAGCGAGAATATCTGGGTGTCGTTGGCTACGGCCAACGGCTCGATAATCAGTTTGCCTGACTCGATCTTCACCCTGCCTGAAATCAACCGTGGCGGAGTTGCTGGCGTGAGCATTGCCCTGGCCAATACCTCGATAGCCTGAGGGGCGGCACCATCGTAATTTAGTGACGCTGTCACAAAATTGTCATCACCAGCCTCTCCGCTTAAGAGTTCAAGCTGCAAGCACTGTAAGGCCGGGTCCCAGCACCAGTCGAGCACCTCGCTAACCGGCAAGATATGCAGCTGCTCGATCGGCTGTCTGGGGCGTACAAAATCCGGCAATGCCTGCTGGAGATGACGCTTCAGCGCTGCCGCATCAGGCTGCCTGAGCGGTTCCCCCAGCAGCTCCCACGCACGGGCAGAGAGCGGCAATACGCTGGTATATTGCTTACCGCTGGCAATGTCCAACGCTCCGTTTGCCCGGCGCTTGGCGGCATTGGTGATCACCTGGCAGGCCGCCAGTTTTTTTACCGGGTGGCCGGCAATCCTGCGGCTGCCCATCGGCGTCGCCACACCTTGTGGATCGCTCTTTCTAGGCCACTGGCGTTCGATCACCATCATCGCTTGGGAGTCCGGGTCGGTGTAGATCAGATCCACCCCTTCCTGCTGCTCGTCGGCCCAATAATGCGCGCCGAGTGAAACCAGTTTCAGATGTTCCAGCTGGATCTCACCTTTGACGCCCAGGCCAAGAATTTCAGCCGCCGGAAGGCGTGGTAAGGTCTGCTGCTGCGCCTGTTGGTCCATGCACCTGGCCGCGACCAACCGGGCGGAAAGCCCGCTGATGCGCTGCAACAATTCGACCGGATGATAGCGGCTTGAACGATTATGTTGATCGGCCATCCCTTGCTGAATATCCATCAGGCTTTCGCTAATCCAGCGCCACTGAAGCTGCTGGGCATGGCGACTCACTTCTGCCATCAGGGGTTTGATGGCCGTCTCAGGCTGGCTGCTGCCGTCCGACCACAGCTTGAGCAGCAATTTATCCAACGACGTTTGTAATAACACTGCTTCTGATTGGTCGAATAAGGCGTTTGCCTGCGCCTGTTCGTCGTCAGGCAAACCGATTTGCAGCGTTAACTGCTCAAAGTCTGGCTGGCTGAGTTCGGCCTGCTCAAAACCCCAGACCGCCATCACAATATGTTCGCAAATCGTCTCCTGAATACAGTCACAGCGTGCATGAGCCAGGCTGCTGCGGGAGAAAAATCGCACGTCACACATCGGTAAACGCGCTGACGGAGTGGCTTGCGCCCCGCTGCCTTTGCTCAATTGCACCACTACGCTGCTCTGGATCAGCTTTTTAGCGCGGCTAATAACCGAGAGCGGGACATCGCCAAGCTGTTCACTAAATCTGGCCGGGGACCAAGCCGGTGCAGGTTCTTGCGGCTGAGCATCGTCAGCTTCTGGGGGCACCCCAGTGGCATGTAACGCCTGATAGGCCAGGACCAGCGTGACCCGATGGCGGCACATGCTGCTGGCCGGGCAGCTACAGGTCGCATCCCGCAAGGTTTTGCCTGGCGGAAAAGTGACCTGGTTGCCGTCGCTGAACTTGGCATCAATACAGCCGTCATCACGTTCTGTCAGTTCAGGCAGTTTTCCTTCGGCGACCTCTTTCTGTGCGCGCTTGACGAAGCCCGCATTGCTTAACGCCATCAGGGCTTCCGACGTGAGTTCGAGTAAATCGGAACGTTGAGTCATCCTTGTACCTTTTCTGCGAGCCAGGCCGCCAGTTCGCCAGGCGTCATGGCGCCAATCTGCGCGCCGACCGCGACCAGTCGGTTAGCCATATCACGATCGTATTGTGGGTTGGCCTGGTGATCTAACGCTGCCAGCCCCAACACTTTGGCTCCGGCCTGAATGCAGGTACGCACCCGCCGTACCAGCTCGCTTTCGCTGCCGCCCTCGAAAAAATCACTCAGCACTACCACGATCGTGCGCTGGGGATTGGTGATGCAGGACTGGGCATAGCCCACCGCCTTGGCGATATCGGTGCCGCCACCTAGCTGTACCTTCATCAGCAGTTCCACCGGATCGCTGACGTCTGCGGTCAAATCCACCACCGCGGTATCAAAGGCGACCAGCCGGGTTTGCATGCCTGGTAAATTCCACAGGCAGGCCGCCATCACTGCGGCATGGATCACCGAATCCACCATCGAGCCACTCTGGTCTACCAGCAGGATGATGTCCCAACGTTCACAATGGCGTTTAACCCGGCTCATAAACGCCGGGTTTTCGATAAACAGCTTGCCGTGCTGTGGGCTCCAGCGGTGCAGGTTATTGCCAACGGTACGTTTAAAATCAAAGTTGCGCGCCACCTTGACCTGCGAGGGGCGGCGGCGGTCACGGCTGCCGGAAAATGACTGGCGCACGTCACGTGCCAGGCGTTCCATGATCCGCCGAACCACTTCCGCCACCAATCGGCGTGCGGCGGCCAATACCTGCGGGTTCATCAAGTGTTTGGTGTGTAACACCGCTTTCAGTAACGCTTCCGAGGGTTCAATACGTTCCAGCACCTCAAGATTGGTGACCACATCGTCAATGCCGTAACGTTCAACCGCATCGACCTCCAGCCGTTCGATCACCTCTTTTGGGAATAGCTGATGAATTTCATTTATCCACTCTGGCGTGGTCAGGTTGGATTTACCCAGGCTGGCTCCGCGCTCACCGCGGGCCAAACGCTCAGGATCCCGTCCATACAGCCATTCCAGTGCGCTATCAACGGAGCGATAGTGATCGTCTAATTCCCCCAACGAGGCTTCGGCGGCTTCGCCTAACAACAAGCGCCAGCGCTGTAACTCTGGAGTTAATTGATTTGCCATTACACCAGCCCCCATTGGCCAAGGATTTCCAGCGCCCGTTTTTCGGCCTGTTGCATAGCCGCAATCTCCTGCGGCGTTGCGGCAGTAATTTCGCGATTTAACGACGATACCGGTAGATGACTCGCCTGATGGAGTTCCAGTATCTGGCGGGCAAACTCACCGCGTTCTCTCGGTGGCAGCCAGGCAAATGCACCGCGCATCGCCGGCAAGGCCAGCAGGAAGTCTTCGTCATCCAGTGCGCTAACCAGCTGGTTTAGACCTTCAACAAAGGTTAAATCCTGGGTCAACTGGTGGCGCGCCAACGCAATCAATCCGCTGAGCGCATCGCCCATGTTATTGGCTGCCAGGGTGGCCAGCAGCGCTAGCGGCTGTGTAATCAGCGATGCGGTATCAGGCTGAGTGTCGTTCAGGCTGAGTAATGCGCCCAATGCCGCCCCACGGCTAAGCGGATCGGCATCGGTAGACGCGGCTTTTCTTTGCCAAACGGTGAGCGCGCGATCGGCTTCCAGCGCGGGAAATAATGTATTGCGGTCGGCATCAGACAACGCGAGCAGATCACGTGTCACCAAGCGGATCGCCTGAAATGCCGCAATGTGCCTATGGTTGTCGGCGGGGTTCACGCTGCCATAGCTTTCACATAGCCAGAGCGCTCGGTCGAAGGTTATCTGGATCACCGTCAACAAGATCGCTGATCCTTGCATACCTACGCTTTCACCGTGGCGATAGAGCGTGTGGGCGGCTTCCAGCGCCAGGCCCAGGTCTTCAAAGTTCCCTTCCTGGCTCACCGCCACAGTAAGCTGTTCTACTACCCGGTTGCTGAAATCCGCCAGCCCGGCCAATGCCGCCTGATTCAGTAATTTAACCAGCGCTACCACCATCCCCTGGCTACCGTGCAGATCCAGCAGGGCCTCTTCCAGCTTGGCCAGTGCGGCATCGGCCAGCGTAGCGCCGTAGGAGGCTGCCTCAATCAGCGCTGCAACCTGCTCAAGCGGTGCTCGAAGCTGCCAGTGTTCGCTCATTTCGCCCGACATGGCCTGCCCAACCCCCTTCAGGCAATGAATGCCAGGGATCGCCAATATCGCTAACTGATGCAAGGCTCTGCTGCGCTGGCGATCTTCCGGTTTAAGCAGGTCGAGTTTGACCTCCGAGGGGATCGTAATCGCCAACCGCGCTAATTCGAGCTCCAGCGAAATCAACAGCGGCGGACGTGGCGTATTAGCCGCCAGCTTGCCGTGAGACTCCCCGGCCAATACCGCCATCATCTGCACCAGAATGGGTTCGGTTCCAGGCCGTAAAGGGCCGCGATAGGTCCACGGCAGCGGGACATCCATCGCCTCTTTCACCAGCGAGCCGGCCATGGCATCCAGCCAGTCGTTGCGTAACGGCAACTGGTGGCCGCGTAGCCGTGCAAGTGCCTGAACCCGTAGATAAACCGCGCCCATATCGGCGGTAGACGCCGGTAGGTTAAGCTTGCGCAGCCGTTCAAGTATGCGCTGGAAAGCGTATAGCCCGGCCTGCTCCAGGCCAAATTCCCACACCCACTGCTGGAACGCCGGTGACGGCATACCGGAAGCATAACCGGTGAAAGCATCCAGCCGTTTATAGCTGTAGGGCACCAAATAAGAGCCGGTGATGTATTGCGCGTCGACTTGCCAATCGTCAAAGCATTGGCTTAAAGCGGGCAGCTCAGGCTCATGCTCTTCACTGGGGAGGTTTTGCCACAGCTTCATCAAAGCGGGGGCGTGATAGCCGCCACACACCACTAACACGGCCCCGTCCTGTTGATCCATAGCCCAGCGGATCCAGCGGGCCATCATGGCTTCACGAGCCTGATTGCCTTGCGAGCCGGGAACCTCTCCGCGCAGCCGTTCGAAATAGAGGCTTAGGCGTTGTTCCAGCTCCTGCACATCGCACCGATCTTCAAATAACCGATCCCAAAGCGCATCGCTCCCCTGAATGCCCAGCTCTTGGCTCAGTGCCTGTTCAAAATCCTTGGCCCGTTGCTGCTGTTCGGCATCGGCCAAATCGGCATAACGGTTGGCAATATCGGCAAACGCAGCATGCCAGGCCGGCAGATCCATAAAGCGTGTTTCCGCCTTGATAGCTCGTGCCTGCTGCAGCGCCTGCCACTCAGGAGAATGCTCGGCAAACGGTGACCAGGAGCCTCTGCGCACGCCCTGCCCAGCCTGTTGCGGCACGCCATAGCTATAGATAGCCAGCGGTAGCTGATGAGGCAAAAACAGCTCATCGAGCCGGGAGTTGAAGTCCATCGGCCCTTCTATCAGCACGTAGCGCGGTTTTAGCGTGTTAATTCTCGCCGCTACCAGCCGGGCACAGGCCGGGCTGTGGTGGCGGATACCGATGATTTCCGGTGATTGATTCATTACGCAGCGCCTTTAAGGCAAACGGTGTCTGGCTTGGTAATAGGCCCGCCAGTGGTTACCGGGCTTTTTCGCGACCTTCTGCTCAAAATAGCGCCTGAGTTTTGCCCGATCGTCCGCATTGTCTTTGACCACCGTCCCGGCGATACACTCCACCAGATCGGCAGGCTCACCGCTACGCTGTTCAAGAAACCATGCCCGTACCCCCACCGCATGGGCCACGTTCACCGCCTCGGCGGTCGACATCACGGCGGTTAACCGATCCATGGCGTTGTCGCCGCCTTTACCCGTTGATTTCTCACCGCCGCGCAGATCGCGGAAGGTGGTGACCAGCAGTTCTAGCACCTCAACGGGGACGGTGTGAGGAATGGCGCTCTTTTCCAACAGCCGGTTGGACGCCGTAGCCACCAAATCCAGCTCCTGTTGGAAATCCATGATCGGAAACACGGTTTCAAAATCAAAGCGACGCTTCAGTGCGGCACTCATTTCGTTCACCCCGCGGTCACGGGTGTTGGCGGTGCCGATAATGTTGAACCCTTCCTGCGCATACAGCAGGTTATGGTCATCATTCAGCTCGGGGATGGTCATCACGCGATCGGACAACATACCCAGCAGGCAGTCCTGCACCTCTAATGGTGCACGAGTGATCTCTTCAAAACGCACGATTTTGCCGTCGCGCATGCCCTGATAAAGCGGTGCCGGAACCAGCGCTTTCAGCGAAGGCCCTTCGTTGATCAGCATGGCGTAGTTCCATGAATACTTGATCTGATCTTCGGTTATCGATGCCCCGCCCTGGATCGTCAGGCTGGAGGTGCCGGAGATGGCGGTCGCCAGCAGTTCAGACAGCATGGATTTGGCCGTGCCCGGCTCACCAACCAACATCAGGCCGCGGCCAGTCGCCAGCGTGACCAGCATCCGCTCAATCGAGGCCACGTCGGCGACAATTTTACGCTCAATGCCTAACTTTTCGTCACCCAGAATAAAGCGCCGAGCGGCATTCAGGCTAAGTGCCCAGCCCGGTGGGCGCGGCTGGTTATCCAATTCTGCCAACAGGGCAAGTTGTTCTGCGTATTGAATTTCCGCTGGTGGCCGCTGCATTTTTTTTTGTTGTTCAGACATAGGGATGGATTCTCTTGGTAAGCGGTACGATCCCGACATACGTCGGGATCAGGCAAGCTTAGGCGCGCAGGGCTTCCATATCACGGATCAGTTCGCTGATGACGATGTCATCCACAATAGTGAACGGTTTGCGTTCTTCGGCTCGCTGCCAGTAATACTGGCCGTCGTCGATCATCACCGTCTCCAGCGTCTGTTCAGGGTATTCATCGACCATGCCCACGATAATGCAGGGTTCAAACAACAGGCTAAACCCCAACTGGCGATCGATGGGCTTGATAAAGTCCATGATCGCGCCGCCGTCCTGGGCATCGCCACGGCGCCAGCCTTTGTTAGCCAGCCCAAGAAGACGGCCAGTGGGGACGACGGCCCCTTTCCAGCGCAGCAGCTCACGGCTTTCCCGCTCTTGTTCGGTCAGGCTGTAGGTATCGCGGCCCAACTGCACGAACGGTTGCAACAGTTCATAATCGGCAAACAGTTGGCCGAAGCCTGCCGCCTGATGCTCAGGCAACTCTAGCGCGTGCGGAATACCAATGCGTACGTTATCGCCCTGTGGCAAGGTGTATTCGTCATCTTCTGCCGTGGTCAGGCTGCCGTCTTCGGCAACGCGGAAACAGTCCACCAACTTGCCGCCGTGTGTAGAATCATCGTCCACCAGATACACGCCCCAAACCAGGCGTTGCACCAAGTGGCGTACCAGTGGATGGCGCACCAAAAACAGCTCGAACAGCTCAGGTGTCCAGCGGCGGCGCTGGCACATGGCAATTTCCAGGCGCACAACCTGCTGGGCGGCCACGGTGCGGGCATCTTTTTTCAGCAGCTTGAAGATGTTCACCGCTTCATTAGCCAGTTCCTGATGGTCGGTCTTTTTCGGCTTCGGCAGATCTTTCAGGCGGGTGCCATCCCTATCGCGCACGAAGGGTTTCAGGGTTTCGTCGAAGCTGACGGTAAACTGGCGATCGCCGAAATCCAGCCGCAGCGAGCCGTTTTCATCCAGCCCTAAGTCCGGCGCCAAACGGTCCTCCAACTCCTCAATGGTTAACTCGCGGACTTCGGCAATGGCCGCAATCTTTTCCCGCGCCCGATCCTGCAAGCCTTTAAATTTGACCTTCTGCGCGATACCGTTGAGCAGCATCAGCGCCACGTCGGATCCGATCTGATTCAGCACCTCCAGGCCGTTAACCGCCCGCTGGTGTTGAGCCTCTCCCGGCCAGGCACGAATAAACGGCGTGAGCTTGCGTGCGGTGTCATCGGTACCAAACAGACCCAGAGACGTAAATGCCCAGCCCTCTTTGGACGGCGCGGCAGCAAATAACCATGCCGAGAACATATCCCAGGCAAAGTCCGCCAGTGAGTCCGGATCGCAAGCCTGTTTTACCTGATGGATCCCTTCATACAGCCCCTCACTGACCGGGAAGCGCAGCATCGTACCCAAGTGTTCCAGCGCGCTGTCCGGTAAGGCTTTGTTACTGGACTTGAGTAACGGACGACGCCAACCGGCGGGTTGATAGAAGTCAGGCGATTTGCTGATTTTACTTGGGAAGCGATCGAGCGGATCTTCATCCAGCATAGCGCGCAGTGCGTCGATCACCTCTGGATTGCCGTAAGCTTCACCGGTTTGCATAATCAACGCTTCGTGCCCCTGCGTGGCCAGCATCCGTAACGCCGAGGTGGCGCAATCTTTGGCTTCCCCTTTCTTGCCTAATGCCGCAGGGAGCAAGCCGATAACGCTGTGGTGCGGATATTTGCACAGCCACTGCTGGGCTTCGCTACGCAGCGTTTTCAGCTTGAGGTAGGCACGGGCGATCAGCGGGGCCAATTCGCAGGCCCCCACGTGGCCCCAGACATTGGTCAGTTCCGTTGGACGAGAGCGTACTGCGTTGATCAGGCCAGGTAGCGCCGCTTCACCAAATTTGGCCACCATATACCCCTCACCGCTACATGGGTGAGTAGACAAACCGGTCCATAAGGCCAGCGCCATCTCATCAGGCAACAGCGAGGTAAAGCGCAGACTAAAGTTTGACCAACTGGTCTGCGCAAGCTGAGCCTTCCAGGCGTCAATCAGCCCCTGCGTATCCCGGTTTCTGATGGCAATGGCCGCCGTTTCGTTCTGGCTCTTTCTGTTACCTGATTGATAAATCCGAAAACCCAACTCGTTGGCCAGCGTGTTCATATTTTTTGCGGCAGCCTGATAGCGTTTTTCCTCCCAACCATTCAGCGCTAACCACTGTTTTTTCTCTTCATCGGTTAAATCGAGTACCGGTGCCAGCACCTGAGGCTCAAGTGCCAGGACTGCCGCTTCGCGTTTTTTCTTTTTCTGTAGCCAAGGCGGGCTGACCAGCACCAGGGGTAAATCAGCCTCATCGGCTAATTCAACCGGGCCAGATACGCGGGCAATCAAGTCTTGCACCTGAGTTTGCGCGGCCCCGCTCATCCAGGGCAGTAACTGGGCCACTTGTTCAGGATTGGCCAACAGCAGATTGCTTAAGCAAGCGTTCAACATGCCGCTGTCTTTGTTGTTAGTGGCCAACAGCTCGGCAAGCGCCGGGATCGATGCCAGCGGCCAGCGGTGCGCGGCGTCGATAAACCGCGCCAGAAACGCTTTACCCTGACCGGAGACCTGCGCCAGTGCGGTAATTGCCGCTGGCGTGCCAATACAGGCCAGAGCATCACCGGGAAGGTTTTTTTCCGGCTGGCAGGCCAGGATTGGCACCGCGTTAACGCCGCGCTCTGCAATCAGCGTAGCGATACTAAATTCACAGTTAAGGAATGCAGCGTGACGATACACAGAACGGCTCATTGCTCCTAACGACTTCAGGACAGCCTCGTCGGTGGCGACCAACTGTAGCCATGGCGTGACGTCACTATCCCCCTGTTGGAGCAACTCACCGGCTAACCGGTTCGCGATATCTGGGCGTTCAGGCAGTAACAAGGCAATCAACGGCTGGCGGCTAACATGCAGCTGCGGCAAGCCTAGGAGCAGTTTATCCACGCAAATCTGCCATTCGGCCTCATCGGCACAAGCCAGATACTTACGAAAATGTAGCTCAGCGCAGCTATAGGGAGACATCCACGAGCCGCTTAGCGGATCTGCGATATCCGTATTGAGGTAGTAACTGTGCTTTTGCGCATCACTATCCCAGTTTGATTCAACACAGATCCCTTGCGCCAGTAGCAGCACATCAATCGCGTACGGCAATCCCTTTCTGGCCACTAAAAAGTCGGTAATATCCGTCGTGTTGTCACCGTAATAACGGTTGGTACCGGCATTGCATGCAAGGGCAAACAACACCGCATCTGACTCAATGGTGCCGTCCATCTGTTGATCGGCCAACCGTTGCCAGCTCGCAACATAAGTCTGGCGTAACTCCGCAGACGAGGAGTCAAAGTCAGTCTGAAAATCGTCACTTTTATATAGGTGGTTGCGAAGCTTGATCCAGCTCTGCTTAGCGTTTAGCTCCGGCTTTTCGCCCGGATGGGCTCGGTTGGCCAATGCCTGAACGCTTAAATTCTTCGGTAAGGAAATCGGTTCACCATTGGCTAACCACGGTGGTGTTTCGCCAGCAGGTCTGGCGATGTCTGATGAGATAACGGATTGCGAGAGTATGGTGGCAGCAGAGACCTGAGGCATACTTTCTGCTGGGGTATCGCTTATTGGCTCAGCGCGGGGTTTTTCTGCTGGTTCGGCCTTCGGTTTTGGCGCTGTGGCGCCAATGGTGGCATTTTCATCAACGGCAATTTCAACGTAGCCCTTCCCGGTTTTTTCCTTCACCAGCTTGGTCATGGCAGCCGAGGCTTTGGCTTCGTTATCAAAACTCTTGGTCTGGCTTTGCCCTTGCGTACCAATCTTGCCCCAGCGCAGGTTTAAATCACTGTCCGACTGCTCGATTTGCCAAAATTTGTTTGATTTATCATCTTTGAATTCGAAATGACGCACCGCTGTCTCCCTGGGGATCAATTATCCATAAAATAACGCGTGGGATTAAGTTATCAGATATTTAGGCTATGAATAGGGGGACCACATGGAATTTGGGAAAAACGCCATGCGGTCAATTGATGACAAAGCGATGTGCACACATGCTGCGCCCACGGCCCCCACTTAAAGATAACAGTGCAACTGTATGACCCGCTTAACCGTGGTTAATGCCTCACGCAGGGTGGGCAGCGGCAGCGAACCCAACGCCAAACGCAGGGCATGTGGTACATGAACCGAGGTAGCAAAAGGTTCTGCGGTAGAGAGCGAAATACGCTCTTTTAACAAGGCCGCGGCGATGCGATCCGCCCTGACCTCCTCTGGCAAGGGTACCCACAGAAAATACGAATCAGGATGGCCAACATACCCCAGCTCGCTCAGTGCTTCCCTGGCGATTGACTGACGTAACCGGGCATCTTGGCGCTTTTCGTCTTCAAGTCGTGCAACGGTGCCGTCTTCGATCCACTCACACAGGATCGCGGTCATGATCGCCGGGGTATTCCAGGTGGTTGCCCTGATGGCTCGCTCCAATGCGGGGATCCATTTTCCCGGGGCAGCCACTACACCCACACGCAGCCCGGTCGCAACATTCTTGGAAAAACCGGAGATATATACCGTGGATTCAGGGGCGAGACTCGCTAACGGCAATGGCGGTTGCTCAGCCAGATAGGCGTAGGCGGCATCCTCAATGATTAGCAGCCCATGCTCACGAGCCAGCGCCACCAATCGATGTCTCTGTGGCTCGCTCATCACCCAGCCAAGTGGATTATGCAGCGTTGGCATGCAGTAAACGGCCCGTACCTGTCGGCGCTGGCATAGCCGTTCAAGTTCAGCCAAATCAGGGCCGTCGCTTAACGCGGGAATGGCGACCAGCTCAAGATGGTAGCTCTCGGCAAGGATTTTAAAACCCGGGTAGGTCAGGGCATCAACCGCGACCACGTCGCCCGGTTGCAACAGCCCCATCGCGGTGACAGCTAACCCTTGTTGAGCGCCATTAACCAGTAAAATGTTCTCTGCCGCCAGGTTTAAGCCACGATAGCTCAGATGTCTGGCTACGATCGCCCGCTCGTGTGGCCGACCTGCATGGGGTTGATAACGTAGCAATGCGTCCAGATCGCCGGAGGAAGCCAACTGGCGTAAAGCAGCCCTCAGCAGTTCGCTTTGTGACGCTAGCGTTGGGTAATTGAAGTTCAGATCGAGCATGTCCGTGGCGACGGCCTGCTGATCGATGCCCAAGCCCGGCGGCAGCGAAATCTCCCGAACAAAGGTCCCCCGGCCCGCTTCTCCGCTGACTAACCCCATCGCTTCAAGTTCCGCATACACCCTTGAGGCAGTGACCAACGACATACGTTCCTGGGCGGCAAGCTGGCGATGGGTGGGTAAACGGGTCCCTGGTATAAGACGCCCTGCGCGAATATCAGCGGCAAAGCTATCGACCAGCGATTTGTAACGGGCTCGTGCCATAGCAACTTGTATCCATGACAATTTTTTGATTGTCATTATTTTGCGGCATAACATGCCGATCCACAATCGTCCAACGTCAAAAATAAGGGTGTCCCATGCAGGTGAAGATCGAACAAAATAGCGCCAGCGGCTGGCTCAATGGCTTTTTGGGCATGGTGATCTTCAGCGGTTCACTTCCCGCCACCAGAGTCGCCGTGCTCAGTTTTGATCCTCTGTTTGTTACCGTCGCTCGTGCTGCTATTGCTGGCCTATTAGCGCTCCTGCTGTTAGGGCTGTTTAAACAACAGCGGCCACGAGGCGATCAGGTATTCTCCCTGGTGATCGTTACATTGGGCGTGGTGGTGGGCTTCCCACTGTTGACCGCATTGGCGTTGCAGCACGTGACTTCGGCCCATTCCATCGTTTTTCTTGGCCTGTTGCCATTGGCCACCGCGATATTTGGCGTGTTACGGGGTGGTGAGCGCCCTCGCCCGGCTTTCTGGCTATTTTCCATTGTCGGCAGCCTGTTGGTGCTGAGTTTTGCATTTGCTCAGGGAGTTTCCGCTTCGCTGCCCGGGGATTCGTTAATGCTGGCTGCGGTGGTGGTCTGTGGGTTGGGCTATGCCGAAGGGGCAAAACTGTCACGTGAGCTGGGAGGTTGGCAGGTGATCTGTTGGGCGTTGCTGCTGGCGTTACCCGTGATGCTGGTGACTTCACTGCTGCTGATGCCTTCATCCCTGGAGGCTATCCGCCTGCCAGCCTGGATAAGCCTGGCCTATGTTTCTCTATTCAGCATGCTGATTGGTTTTATCTTTTGGTATCGGGGCCTGGCCCAGGGTGGTATTGCCAGCGTTGGCCAACTGCAGTTACTGCAGCCATTTTTTGGCCTGGCGCTGGCAGCAGGCTTACTGCATGAACCCGTCAGCCTGCTGATGTTGGCCACCACGTTGGGGATTATCCTTTGCGTGGCAGGATCGCGCCGTTTTGCCAAATAATCCGATCATTTCACCTTGGCCATCAGCGATTCACCGATAGCGTAGAACGGCCCACCGGCAATATAGTGCAGGCTACGCAGTGCAGGTTCGGCGGTATCAACATGCCAGTAGCCCTCTTCTCCCGCTTACAATGTCACTCCTGTATGGCGGGCTGCCCCGCGATAAAACTGGCTCCACAGCGCCATCAACAACCCCAGCCCCGCTAAAACGGCTGCCACCAGATAGGTCAGTTGTAAACCTGCCGCGCTCCCTAAGCGTATATCGCTCGCTGCCGAGGCCAAAGCGAATATGCCCCCCATGGCGGAAGCCCCAATGATAAAGCCAAGGTTGCGCGCCAAATTTAACAGACCAGAAGCCACCCCACGCCGCTCGATGCCAACCTGTTTGATCACCGCCGTGTTGTTGGCCGCCTGGAACAAGGCATAGCCTGCGGTGATCAGGCAGATCGGCAAGATATAGCCCACAACGCCCTGCGTGGGTGACATCATCGACAAGGCTAATGCCCCCAGGCAAACACCCAGCAATCCCAGGCTAATCATCTGCGATGCCCCGAAGCGGTCGACCAGATATCCCGATGGCACACCCGCCAATGCGGCGATCAGCGGCCCAGCGGACATGGCCAAGCCAACCTGCTGCGGCGCTAATCCTAACCCGTGTGCAAGATAGAACGGCCCCACCACGAATGACGTCATGATCACCGTACTCACCAACATATTGGTTAGCAGGCCGCTGCTCAGGATTGGTTGGCGCAGCAGGGCCAGTTGGACCAGCGGGCTTGCCACTTTTCTCTCGACCCAGACGAACGCGCTGGCCGCAACGGCTGTCCCCAACAACAGTAGACTATTGAGCGCTCCAAAATGGCCGTGCCCCAACGTCATGGCCAGCGAAAATAGCGCCAGGGTCAAACCGAGCAAGGCCATTCCAACGAAATCAAAACCTCCCTGTTTCGTTACCTGCTGTGGATCGGTTTGCGGGAGATAGCGATAAACGCAAAATAGCGCGACGCCACCCAGCGGCAGGTTAATCAGGAAAATTGACTGCCAGCCAAACCCGGCAATCAAGACGCCCCCCAGCGTTGGGCCAAGCGCGGTTCCCACTGCGGATAAGGTGCCGAGCAGCCCCATCGCCCGTCCGACCTTATCCTTACTGATGGTTTCGCCAACTAGCGCCAGAGTGATGGCCATCATCACTGCCCCCCCTAACCCCTGCGCAACACGGGCCGCAATCAGCCACCAGATGGTCGGGGCGACAGCACAACCCAGCGAGGCGAGCATAAACAGGCTGAGTCCGGCCAGTAATAGCGTGCGACGGCTGATGATATCCCCTAACCGTCCGACGCCTACAATCAGCGTGGTGATTGCCAGCAGATAAGCGATCACCACCCACTGCACATCTTGAAACGAAGCGTTAAACACCTGCGCTAATGTGGGTAGGCTGACGTTGGTGATGCTGCTGCCCAGAGAGGAAAGCAGCGTTGGCAAGGCCAGGCTGATTAGCCCGCCACGCAGGGTCGATGGTGACAGAGATAGGACATTTGGTGCGTCGGTTTTCATGGTGGATAGACTCCTGAATAAGTTTTCAGTCAGCGTATGGCAAACCATGATATGGCGGAAGACGCAGGGTATGCAGTTTATAAGTGCAGCAAACGCCATATGTTGTGAGGATCGGGCGCAGCATGCAGCGCCCCTATGGTCGAACATGTAATACCTGTGAGCATTCTCACAACTCCGTGACAAAACCGGGAGCGAGCAAAAAATGGGAACTGTATAAACAACCGCTGGCAAGCCACCCTCGGTGCTCTCGGTATACTCAAGGCGAATCAACCTGAGTGAGTAAGCAGAATGAAAACAACAGAAATCGTCTCAGACAGTTATGTGAAGGTCGGCGTACGGGAAAAGGTCGGCTATGGCTTCGGCGATCTGGCCTCCAACCTGCTGCTGAAAGACACCAACATCCCGATCACCGACATCAGCTACACCTGCGGTTTCAGCGGCCACAAGCAGCTGATTTTTGCCTTTAACAAATATTGTCGCATGACGCCAACCGAGTTCCGGAAAAGCTACCTTACCGCCATCAATTCGGCGGCAGAGCTGCAAATCATGACCGATTTCCGTTGTCTGCCGCTTGATCGGCAGATCGTTGCACGCTTACAGAGCTTCAACACCGCCCCCCAATAGTGAAAATAATCATTACCCTATGCCGCCTGTGGCTATACTTACCCCAGTAGCTACCGCAGGTATCGCCGTTGCCTGATCCCTCCTGTTTTACCATCTGTGGAGCCGTGCCCATGAGCAAACCAGCTAAAATTCCCCGCCCTGTTAAAGCCCCAAGCTATCTGGATGCTCTACTACCAATAGTCACGTTGATTTTGCTGGTTGGATCTTCCGTTGCCCTGTTTGGACTTGAAGCCGTCAACGGCCCTTTGCAAGTGGCCATCATCCTCAGCACCATGATCACCGCAATGGTCATCCTGAAGAATGGCCATAGTTGGGAGGAAGTCTCCGAGTCTGGCCGCAAAGGCATTGCCACCGTCTCGGGGGCCATTTTTATCCTGTTTTCCGTCGGGGCGCTGATTGGCACCTGGAACATGTCCGGCACCATTCCTACCATGGTGTATTACGGCATTCTCATGATCACCCCCAACTGGTTCTATCCGATAGCCTTTTTGGTCTGCGTTGGCGTCTCTTTAAGTATTGGCAGTTCCTGGACTACGGCAGGCACCTTGGGAGTCGGGTTGGTGGGGCTGGCCAATATGCTGGGATTATCACCAGAAATTACGGCCGGAGCCGTGATTTCCGGGGCTTACGTGGGTGACAAGATCTCGCCTCTGTCTGAAAGTACCGTATTGGCCGCTCAACTCAACGGCGTCGAATTGTACAAACATATTCGCGCTCAGCTTTGGACCACCGTTCCGGCTGCGGTCATTGCCCTGCTCACCTTTATCCTGTTAGGGCTCAATCAGCACAGCGCCTTTGATGCCACCGTCACCAACAACGAACTGACCCGCTTTAACGAACTGTTCCACATAACACCGTGGAACCTGTTGCCGCTGATTTTCCTGTTGGCATTATCGGTTGCCAAGGTACCCGCTCCTTTGGCCATCATGTGTTCAGCCTTGCTGGCAGGGATCATGACGTCCTTTATGCAACCGCAGGTGATCGACCGCTTTATTGTCGAGCCCGATCTTGCCAGCCCACTGTTGGCCATCAAGGCGGCCTGGCTGGCGATGGCGACCGGTTTCCAGGAGAACTCCGGTATCGAGCAGATCGATGCCCTGCTGTCACGCGGCGGTATGGACAGCATGTTGCTGACCATCTGGCTGATCATCGGCGCGGTGACGTTTGGAATTATGGTGGATGACTTCGGTCTGCTGAACAAACTGGTTACACCGCTGCTGCTGCGGGCCAGAACCCTGGGCAAGCTGTTTACCTCGGTGGTTGCCACCGCGATTGGGTTGAACATTGCCGCGGGCGATCAATATATTGCGCTGCTGCTTCCCACCCGGCTGTTCCGTGCCGAATTTGCCAAGCGAGGTCTGGCGCCAGAGAACCTGTCGCGCATCGTTTCGGATGCCGGGATTGTCACCTCCCCACTGATCCCTTGGAACTCGTGCGGAGCTTATATGGCAGCGGTACTGGGTGTCTCGACCATGGCCTACATGCCGTTTGCCATCTTTAATATTGCCGCCCCGCTGATCACCCTGGCACTAGGCATCACCGGCTTTAATATTCGCCATATCCCCATTGCCGCTCAGTCAAAAGGAGATAATCCGAGCAGTAAAGCGGTTGAGTAGCAATAACCGTGAAACCAGGACTGAAGCAACAAAAACCAGGATCAGTAAGGTAAATTTAAGCGTGGCGTCTTTGAAGTCATACAGCGTAGTAATAAAATAGAACACGCTGTAGTGAACGATATAGACGCCCACCATCGCCGGGCTAATAAACTCCACGACGCGGGTGAGCAATCGGCTCTTGATGGCGATATTATCAAACAGGATAAATAGCGCCAGGCTCATGCCCAACAGGTGCAGATGCTCCAACACAAACCAGCCCGCGACGCTGATCTGAGTGTGGGTTGATAGATAGCGCTCGTAGAAATACATGGAGATACCGATAGGGATCACCAGCAGCCTGGCGGCCCACAGCACGCTGGTTTTTTTGGTGAACCTGCGGCCCGGAGCTTCCCCCAGCACATGGCCAATAATGTAGTAGCCGCCCCAGACCCAAATAAACGAATAGCTGGAGATAAACAGCGGGTCGTCTTGGGTATCCAGCGGGCTGAAAATGTCCAACAGGGCAATAACGGCAACCAGCCCGGCAAACACGGCCGCAGTGATTTTCAAATGGCGGATACCCTTAAGGATAACAGGGTAAATTAAATAGATAATACCCATATTCAATAATATGCCATTTTGTAAAATATAACCTTGATGAATGTATTGGGTTTTAATCAAGGATGAAACAATGTTCCAGAAAATCATGATCAGGATAATGGATTTGATTTTCACCACGATCTCTTGCCTGGTGAGTTTCTCCACCTCATCCATGTAACCGATAATGATAAAAAACAACGGCTTGGCGATAATAGACACAAAGTATAAAACCCCCATGGTATTAGCATGGAGGAAACACTCGAAAGCGCACATTTGGCTGGTCGAGAAGAAAGTGACGGCGGCAAAACAACTCAAACTCTTTAATGCCTGCTGGCTGACACTATTGATCATGGTTTTCCATCCATCACCGGATCGGTGTGACACACCCTGCTGTTTTTTATAAAAATAATCTTAGTACATTAAAACCTACTGCACAACGCGCATATTTAACCCTGAGCCGAATTATTACTCATATCATAAGAGTTTTCTTGAGTATCTAAGATCAGGTTTTGATAGATTAATTATTTTTATACCACCTTTATTTTTATGCTTAAAGAAAACTGGAGCGCCTAGCCAGCAATGTAAGTATCCCGCTTAAACGGCCCATTCACTTTTAGAGATCTTCCGACATACTGATGATGTCACCTGAGGAGATCCTTATGCGCAAGATCCGAT